>NZ_JJMI01000019.1:0-382915 GCF_000705335.1 Mangrovibacter sp. MFB070 | reverse complement strand
AGTCGGCCCAATGCCTAACGCATCGCATGCCTGAGTGACGGTGTAGTTCTTATCCAGCACAAGGCTAACGGCTTCAAGTTTAAACTCTGGGGTAAATCGAGAACGGTCGTGATACATGGGCACCTCTGTCAATGGCGCTACTATAGCAACGCCTTTAATTGGTGTCCGGTTTTATTAGACCACTACAGTCAGCCTGCGGCCGGCTCGACTCGGCATCCCTGCCTCGGTTCGCCTTATTCCGCCGTCCGGGCGGAATAACCTTGTCTTCCTTTCTCCGGTTCACCGGTCTTACGCGACACAACCCTCGCTGCAAGTAGCGGTGATTTTTGTGCTGTGTGGTGTGGCTGTATGTCCTGTGTCCGGGTTCATCTTATTTCCCTGGCCCAAAACAAAAACCACAGGCATAAAAAAACCGGGGCAGGGCCCCGGTTGGTGTCTTGCAGCATAGCAACTTACAGCGCGGCGATAACAGCCTGTTGCTCAATCAGTTTCGCTTTAGATTCAGCGTAACCGGTCAGTTTCTCACGCTCTTTAGCAACTACGGCTTCAGGCGCGCGGGCAACAAAGCCTTCGTTAGAGAGCTTGCTCTCAATACGGGCAATTTCACCGTCGATTTTCGCTACTTCTTTTGCCAGACGATCCAGCTCAGCGGCTTTATCGATAAGACCAGCCATTGGGATCAGCAGCTCTGCGCCGTCGATAATTTTGGTCACGGAAACCGGGCCTTTATCATCGGCTGGCAGCACAGTAATGCTTTCCAGGCGTGCCAGCGTTTGCAGGAAGTTGCGGTTGGCATTTACACGGGCAACCACAGCTTCGCTGGCGTTACGCAGCAATACTTCCAGCGGTTTACCCGGTGCGATGTTCATTTCTGCACGGATATTACGCACGGCGGTGATTGCCTGTTTCAGCCACTCGGTATCGGCCAGAGCTGCTTCATCAACCAGTGTGCTGTCGAACGCCGGGATCGGCTGCAGCATAATGGTATCGGCAGTGATGCCTTTCAGCACTTTCACACGCTGCCAGATAGTTTCCGTAATAAACGGAATAATCGGGTGCGCCAGGCGCAGCAGTGCTTCCAGTACTGTGACCAGAGTATTACGGGTACCGCGCAATTCGGCTTCGCTGCCACCGTTCATTACCGGCTTGGTCAGCTCCAGGTACCAGTCACAGAACTGGTTCCAGGTGAACTCATACAGAATATTGGCGGCGATATCGAAACGGTAGTTATCCAACGCTTCGCGGTAGGCTTTCACCGTTTGGTTGAATTCCGCAAGGATCCAGCGGTCTGCCAGTGACAGCACTTTCTCGCCACCGTTAAAGCCGCAATCCTGCTCTTCAGTGTTCATCAGCACAAAGCGGCTGGCGTTCCACAGCTTGTTACAGAAGTTACGGTAACCTTCCAGGCGCTTCATAT
This sequence comes from Mangrovibacter sp. MFB070, assembly GCF_000705335.1. Classification (NCBI taxonomy): domain Bacteria; kingdom Pseudomonadati; phylum Pseudomonadota; class Gammaproteobacteria; order Enterobacterales; family Enterobacteriaceae; genus Mangrovibacter; species Mangrovibacter sp. MFB070. The sequence continues at coordinate 381,498 of NZ_JJMI01000019.1, read as the reverse complement.
CCCAGTTGATATCACGACCGGTAGACGCCAGTGCTGCCAGGGTGAAACGCAGTGCATCGGTGCCGTGCGGTTCAATGCCGTTCGGGAACTGTTTCTCGGTGCGCTTGCGGATTTTCTCTGCCAGTTGCGGCTGCATCATGTTGCCGGTACGTTTTTCCAGCAAGGCTTCCAGCGAAATGCCGTCTACCATATCCAGCGGGTCAATCACGTTACCTTTGGACTTGGACATTTTCTGCCCTTCGTCATCACGGATAAGCCCGGTCATGTATACAGTGTGGAACGGCACCTGCGATTTATCGTCTTCATCTTTAATGAAGTGCATGGTCATCATGATCATGCGCGCAATCCAGAAGAAGATGATATCGAAGCCGCTCACCATCACGGTGGATGGGTGGAACGCTTTCAGTGCTTCGGTATTTTCCGGCCAGCCCAGGGTGGAGAACGTCCACAGCGCAGAGGAAAACCAGGTATCCAGCACGTCTTCGTCCTGGTTCAGGGCGATGTCTGCCGGGATGTTATTTTCCTGGCGCACTTCGTCTTCGGTGCGGCCAACATACACATTACCCTGTGCGTCGTACCATGCCGGAATACGGTGGCCCCACCACAACTGGCGGGAAATACACCAGTCCTGAATGTCGCGCATCCAGGAGAAATACATGTTTTCGTATTGTTTCGGAACGAACTGGATATCGCCGTTCTCTACGGCTTCAATCGCCGGTTTCGCCAGCGGAGCAACCCGCACATACCACTGGTCAGTCAGCATTGGTTCAATAACCACGCCGCCACGGTCGCCGTAAGGCACAGTCAGGTCGTGAGGCTTGATTTCAACCAGCAGACCAGCGGCATCAATTGCGGCCACAATGGCTTTACGCGCAGCGAAACGCTCCAGTTTTTGGTATTCAGCCGGAATATCGCTGCTGTAAACGGTGGATTCAACACCATTGGTATCGAACACCTGAGCGCTTTCACGGATATCACCGTCAAAGGTCAGAATGTTGATCATCGGTAACTGGTGGCGTTTACCCACTTCGTAGTCATTGAAATCGTGCGCCGGGGTGATTTTCACGCAACCGGTGCCTTTTTCCATATCGGCGTGTTCATCGCCCACCACTGGAATACGGCGGTTAACCAGCGGCAGTACAACATATTTGCCAATCAGGTCTTTATAACGCGGGTCTTCCGGGTTTACCGCGACACCGGTATCGCCCAGCAGTGTTTCCGGACGAGTGGTGGCAACAACCAGGTAATCTTTGCCGTCTGCGGTTTTCGCGCCGTCGGCCAGCGGGTAGCGGATATGCCACATAGAGCCTTTAGACTCGCGGTTTTCCACTTCCAGGTCGGAAATCGCGGTACGCAGTTTCGGGTCCCAGTTGACCAGGCGCTTACCACGATAAATCAAATCTTCTTTATACAGGCGGACAAACACTTCTTTCACCGCGTTGGACAGGCCGTCGTCCATGGTGAAGCGCTCGCGCTCCCAGTCTACAGAGTTGCCCAGGCGGCGCATCTGGCGGGTAATGGTGCCGCCGGATTCAGCTTTCCACTGCCAAATTTTATCGATAAAGGCATCGCGGCCGTAATCGTGGCGGGTTTTCCCTTCTTCGGCAGCAATTTTGCGCTCGACCACCATTTGCGTGGCGATACCGGCGTGGTCGGTCCCCACCTGCCACAGCGTATTTTTACCCTGCATGCGCTGGTAGCGGATCATGGTGTCCATGATGGTCTGCTGGAAGGCGTGACCCATATGCAAACTGCCAGTGACATTCGGCGGTGGGATCATGATGCAGAAGCTTTCCTGGCTGTTATCGCCATTGGGTTTAAAGTAGCCCTGCTGTTCCCAGTGCTCGTAAAGCGGCTGTTCGATATCTTGTGGGTTATATGTCTTTTCCATTTCTGCTATATCGTTCCGGGCACCGTGGGGGTGGCCGTGGTCAAGTGGAAACCAGCCGTGCGATACGCTTTATAGCGTTCACGCGCCAGTTGTTTCTGGGATTCTTCGTAAGGAACGAAGTCTATCACTTCATGGAAAGCGGTGGCAAAATCTGCGAACCCGGGCAGCAGGCTGATAAGAATATCGCGGGGTGCACTGCCACGGCGTTGCGGCCAGGCCAGCTCAACCGGTGCGCCAAAACGCGGGCCTTCACCGGCCAGGTTATGGGGCACAAAATGGTGGGGTTCGCGCTGCCATAGCGCTTCATCTAACCGGATAGCCTGTTGTTCGTCTTCACAGGCAACCAGCACACGCTTGCCTTCCCGCCAACGTTCTGCCGCCAGTTCGCACACCAGCGCTTCGACGGCGCTTAGCGGGCCTGCCGGGGTATCGTTATCCAGAAGATAGAACGTTGCGTTTTTCATGATTTCCGGGTGTTGTCAGTGACTGTTCACTCACGCCGGGCTCCTGGTTTGAGCACCGGTTTCCCCGGGGTGAGTATGGCGCCTTCAAGGCGGTGCCAGCCTGTTGGCAAGCGAGCCGGGGCGAATGCGGGCGCATACGCCGCCAGGCGGTCAGCAAGCATACCACGATGGGGGCCTGTTGTGCACGGGTAAGCCCGCACCTGGCAGGCCTTCCCCTAAAATACTCGCCCCTGCCGTGAAAGCAGGGGACAGAGGTTACTCTTCGTTGCCAAGGCCTGCGCGGTTGAGCAGGAACTGCGCCAGCATTGCCACCGGGCGGCCAGTAGCCCCTTTCGCTTTCCCGGAACGCCAGGCAGTACCGGCAATATCCAGGTGTGCCCAGTTATATTTACGGGCAAAGCGCGACAGGAAGCAGGCAGCGGTAATTGCCCCGCCTGGGCGGCCACCAATGTTTGCCATATCGGCAAAATTGGAATCCAGCTGGTCCTGGTACTCATCGCCCATAGGCAGGCGCCACGCGCGGTCGCCAGATTGCTCAGACGCCCCAAGCAGCTCGTGAGCCAGCGGGTTATGGTTGGACATCAGCCCGGTGAGGTGGTGACCAAGGGCAATCACGCACGCCCCGGTGAGCGTGGCGATATCCACCACGACATCTGGCTCGAAGCGTTCAACGTAGGTCAGCACATCGCACAGCACCAGGCGGCCTTCGGCATCGGTATTCAGCACTTCAACTGTTTGGCCAGACATCGTGGTGAGCACATCGCCCGGGCGGTAAGCACGCCCGCCAGGCATGTTTTCACAACCGGCCAGCACGCCAATCACGTTGATGGGCAGTTGCAGCTCCGCCACCATGCGCATTACACCGTAGACTGAAGCCGCGCCGCACATGTCGTACTTCATTTCGTCCATGCCTTCGGCAGGCTTAATGGAGATACCGCCGGAGTCAAACGTCAGGCCTTTACCCACCAGAACCACCGGGCGGGCATCAGCAGACGGGTCGCCTTTATATTCAATAACCGACATCAGGGATTCGTTCTGGGAACCCTGGCCGACAGCCAGGTAGGAATTCATCCCCAGTTCTTTCATTTGTTGCTCGCCAATCACCCGGGTGACCACATTTTTGCTGTAAGCATCTGCCAGCTGGCGCGCCTGCGACGCCAGGTAAGCGGCGTTACAGATATTCGGCGGCATGTTGCCGAGGTCTTTGGCGGCTTTAATCCCTGCCGCAATTGCCAGACCATGCTGGATAGCGCGCTCGCCACTGGTGAGTTCCCGGCGGGTTGGCACGTTAAACACCATTTTGCGCAGCGGGCGACGTGGCTCGGTTTTGTTGGTTTTTAACTGGTCGAAACTGTAAAGGGTTTCTTTCGCGGTCTCGACAGCCTGGCGCACTTTCCAGTACGTACTCCGGCTCTTCACGTGCAGCTCGGTCAGAAAACAGACGGCTTCCATAGAACCCGTATCATTCAGGGTGTTAATGGTTTTCTGAATTACCTGTTTGTACTGGCGCTCATCCAGTTCACGCTCTTTACCGCAGCCAATCAGCAGGATGCGCTCAGAGAGCACATTCGGGACGTGATGCAGTAATAAGGTTTGCCCAGGCTTCCCTTCCAGTTCACCGCGCCGTAACAAAGCGCTGATATAACCGTCGCTGATTTTATCGAGTTGTTCTGCGATTGGGGACAGGCGGCGCGGTTCGAATACACCCACGACGATACAGGCGCTCCGCTGTTTCTCCGGGCTGCCGCTTTTTACACTGAACTCCATGCACTACGCTCCTGAATCTTAAAGACAACAGCGGCTTGTACGGATAGAATTGAAAACTTTCGTAACTCGCACTCCGCTGTTGCGGTGACTTCGTGTTAATCTTAACGGACGTTTTACTGGTTTCCGCTCGTCACTTATCAGGTCGCGAAACCTGAGGCCGACAGATTATTTAATCTTAGCGGTGTTTTCGACGACTCAAGAGAATAAATGACGTATAAGCGATGAAACAAGCAATTTTCCTGCAAAAAGACTCGTTTTCACAGGCGTATTTAATGTGATAATCATAAGATATCTTGTACGGGAGACACTCAAAAGCCAGTTGGCGATTCTGTTCATCCTGTTACTTATCTTCTTCTGTCAGAAGCTGGTCAGGATACTGGGCGCAGCGGTTGACGGTGAAATCCCCACGAATTTAGTGCTCTCTTTATTAGGGCTGGGCGTGCCTGAAATGGCACAATTAATATTGCCTCTCAGTCTTTTCCTGGGCCTGTTAATGACCTTCGGCAGGTTGTACACCGAGAGTGAAATAACGGTAATGCACGCATGCGGGCTGAGTAAATCAGTGCTGGTTAAAGCGGCAGGCGTGCTGATGTTACTGACTGGTGCTGTTGCTGCGGTGAATGTGATGTGGGCGGGGCCCTGGTCATCACGCCACCAGGATGAAGTGCTGGCGGAAGCAAAAGCCAACCCGGGCATGGCGGCGCTGGCTGCCGGGCAGTTCCAGCAGTCTTCCGATGGTAACTCGGTGCTGTTTATTGAAAGTGTTAACGGCAGCAAATTCCACGATGTGTTCCTTGCGCAGTTGCGCCCGAAAGGCAATGCCCGCCCCTCTGTTGTGGTGGCGGATTCCGGCAAACTGGCGCAGCGCCCGGATGGCTCCCAGGTGGTCACGCTGAACAAAGGCACACGCTTTGAAGGCACAGCGTTGCTGCGTGATTTCCGGATTACGGATTTCCAGGACTACAAAGCGATTATTGGCCACCAGGTAGTGGCGCTGGACCCGAACGACACAGACCAAATGGATATGCGCACCTTGTGGAACACGCATACGCCTTCAGCCCGTGCTGAGCTGAACTGGCGTATTACCCTGGTGCTGGCAGTCGCAATTATGGCGCTGATGGTGGTGCCGCTCAGTGCGGTGAACCCGCGCCAGGGCAGGGTGTTATCCATGCTGCCTGCCATGTTGCTTTACCTGGTGTTCTTCTTGCTGCAGACCTCTATTCGTTCTAATGGGGCGAAAGGCAAGCTGGACCCTGCCATGTGGATGTGGATTGTTAATGCACTGTACCTGGCGCTGGCCGTGGGCCTGAACCTGTGGGATACCGTGCCCATGCGTAAACTGCGTGCGCAGTTTGTTAAGAAAGGAGCGGTCTGATGGCAGGGTTTGGCGTTCTTGACCGCTATATTGGCAAGACTATCTTCAACACCATTATGATGACGCTGTTTATGCTGGTCTCGCTATCCGGCATTATTAAGTTTGTCGATCAGTTGAAAAAGGCCGGTGAGGGCGGTTATACCGCTGCAGGCGCCGGGCTGTATACCGTTCTCAGTGTTCCTAAAGACATCCAGATTTTCTTCCCCATGGCGGCACTGCTTGGCGCGCTGTTGGGGCTGGGGATGCTGGCACAACGCAGTGAACTGGTGGTGATGCAGGCTTCCGGTTTTACCCGCATGCAGGTGGCGGCTTCGGTTATGAAAACCGCCATCCCGCTGGTGTTGTTAACCATGGCGATTGGCGAGTGGGTTGCCCCGCAGGGTGAGCAAATGGCGCGCAACTACCGGGCGCAAATGATGTACGGTGGTTCTCTGCTTTCCACTCAGCAAGGTTTGTGGGCGAAAGATGGTAACAGTTTTGTGTTTATCCAGCGGGTAAAAGGCAACAACGAACTGGAGAACATCAGCATTTATCGCTTCAACAAAGAACGCCGCCTGCTTTCGGTAGAGAACGCGGCTTCGGCGAAGTTTGATAAAGACGCAAAAGTGTGGAAGCTTTCGCAGATTGATGAGTCTGACTTATCCAGCCCCACACAGATTACCGGCTCGCAAAAAGTGAACGGTACCTGGAAAACGACACTCACCCCGGACAAACTGGGCGTGGTGGCGCTGGACCCGGATGCCCTGTCGATTAGCGGCCTGTATAACTACGTGAAGTACCTGAAATCCAGCGGGCAGGACCCAAGCAAATACCAGCTTAATATGTGGAGCAAGGTATTCCAGCCGGTTTCTGTGGCGGTAATGATGCTGATGGCGTTGTCGTTTATTTTCGGCCCGCTGCGTAGTGTACCAATGGGCGTGCGCGTGGTAACCGGCATCAGTTGTGGCTTTGTGTTCTATGTGCTGGACCAGATTTTTGGCCCGCTGAGCCTAGTGTACCACATTCCGCCAATTATGGGCGCGCTCCTGCCCAGCGCATCTTTCCTGCTAATCAGCCTGTGGCTGCTGGTGAAACGCAGTTAGCTGTTGATGTCTGTTGTGATGTTCAGCAAAACCCGCTCTGTGTAGCGGGTTTTTTATTGGGGTTTTTGCCCCACAGAGATCCCCCGGTGTTTTCCCCTGAAATGTGACCCCTGGCCGGTTTAGCTGCTGCCTTGCGCATCTTTTGACCATTCGCAAATGCCGATGAGGACAATACTTAAAGCAGGAAAGCTTACAGGCAACATTAACGGAAGATGGAGGGACAGCATGGGTGAAGCAGAACTGATGGCGTTAAAGAATTTTGATTTTCTGGCACGCAGTTTTGCCCGCATGCGGGCGCAAGGGCTGAGGGTGGATGTGGAAGCGATCACCGGCAATATGACGGATGCCCAGCGAGTATGGTTTTGCGAACGGTTCCGGCGTTACTGCGAACAGGCGCAGTGCGCACGGGAACAGGAAAAGAAACTGGCGGCACAACAGAGCCGCACGGTTCAGGGAAGTAGTGAACTGGAAGAAGAAAGTGCCTGAAAGTGGCAAGTGAGCAAGCAGCAACTGAAAAACGGCCAGTGCACAGTGCGTGCCTGGCCGTTATTTATTCCCATTAAGCCGTTATCAGAAATCTGCCTGCAACACTACGCGGTAACGGGCCTTGCCGTCCCGCACATGCTGCAGTGCATCGTTAATTTTCGACATCGGGAACAGCTCGGTTTGCGGGGAAACATGCGCCCGGGCTGCCAGTTTCATTAACTGGCGCAGCTCAAACGGCGAACCGGTGGCAGAACCTGAAACACTGCGGTCACCGGCAATCAGAGTGAATGCCTGCACCGGGAACGGCTTCATTACCGCACCAACGGTATGGAAGTTCCCGCCCCAGGCCAGCGCCTGGAAGTAGGGCTGCCAGTCCAGATCCACATTCACGGTATTGATGATTAAATCAAACTGGCCTGCCAGTGCGGTAAGTGCCTGTGGGTCGCGGCTGTTCACCACTTTATCTGCACCCATTTTCAGCACTTCCTGCTCTTTAGACGGGTTTGAACTGAATGCGGTCACTTCACAACCCATGGCGCGCAGCAGTTTAATGGCAATGTGCCCCAGCCCACCAATCCCAATCACGCCCACGCGGCTGTTAGCGGTGATATGGTGCATCAATAGCGGTTTAAATACAGTAATACCGCCGCACAGCAACGGGCCTGCCGCCGCGACATCCATGGATTCCGGCAACGGGATTGTCCACTGCCAGTCTGCGCGAATTTTGTTGGCGAAACCGCCTTTGTTCAAAATGGTGGGCACACTGCCTTGCTGGCAGTTTACCTGGTTGCCACTAATGCAGGCATCGCAGTGGCCGCAACTGCGTGCTGTCCAGCCGATACCCACGCGCTGGCCCACTTTCAGGCCTTTATCCTGTGCTGCGCTACCCAGCGCACTGACCCGGCCAATGACTTCGTGCCCGGCAACCAGTGGGTAGCTGGACATGCCCCATTCGTTATCGATCATCGACAAGTCTGAGTGGCAAATACCACAATATTCTACGTCCACTTCGACATCTTCCGCGGCAAGTTCCCCGGCATCGAACTCATACAGTTCCAGTTCTGCACCGGCCTGCGGCGCAGCATAGCTTTTAATGATTGTCATGTTGGTTCCCTGATTTGAGGACTGACTTGAAGTGTAGAACATCTTACCGCACGCAGCCCGGGCATTAACCAGAACCGCAAGCGTTTGATGTAACAAGATATGCTGGCGGAAGTGGGCGGGAAAAGCCAGCGCCAGGAATCTGATAGTGGTGGGAGCAGCGGTGGGGGTTGTTTACGGTAAGGTAATGATTGGGTTGGTGGTTTTTTCAGCATACGGCAGCAAGACGTAGGGATAAGCCTTGCGCCATGAATGGGAACAGGTATAATCCTTCACGTTTTCCGCATACCCTTCAGTGCCGAAGTGGCGAAATCGGTAGACGCAGTTGATTCAAAATCAACCGTAGAAATACGTGCCGGTTCGAGTCCGGCCTTCGGCACCATCGGAACATCAATAGACGTCAACGGACGTCTTTTTTTGTGCCTGAAATCCAGTATCCGCAAGACTTTCCTCGCTTTTTCACTCAACAGAAGTCAATCTGAGTCAACCCACATCAAGACGCTTGTGAGTATAGAACCGAGTATATATGTTGGTTCGATAATGGTTGTATACTCACTTCGGCACATGGAAGGAGAACTTTTATGGCTCTGACAGATATCAAAGTGCGTTCTGCAAAACTGCAGGAAAAGGAGTACACCCTAGTCGATGGGGATGGCATGTTTTTGTTGATTCACCCCAACGGTTCAAAATACTGGCGCTTCCGCTTTCGCTTCGGTGGTAAGCAGCACCTGATGGCGTTTGGGGTTTATCCTGAAACGTCATTAGCTGATGCTCGTCAAAAGAGGGAAGAGGCCAGAAGGCTTGTTGCTGCTGGAATCGATCCTCGCGAGCATAAGCGGGCTGTGAAAGAAGAACAGGCTGAAGAGATCATCACTTTTGAATCTGTTGCCAGAGACTGGCACGCAAGCAATCAAAAGTGGTCTGAGTCTCATAGTGGCCGTGTTCTTAAAAGCCTGGAAGATAATCTGTTCGATGCAATTGGGAAGCGGAATATCGCTGAGCTAAAAACCAAGGATTTACTTACCCCCATCAAAGCCGTAGAGATGTCTGGACGTCTTGAAGTGGCGGCACGTCTACAACAACGTACTACAGCAATTATGCGGTTCGCTGTGCAGAGCGGTTTAATCGATTATAACCCTGCCCAAGAGATTGCTGGAGCGGTTGCTACAGCTAAGCGACAGCATCGTGCTGCTCTAGAGCTTAACCGCATTCCTGAACTACTTCATCGAATTGATTCCTACACTGGCAGACCGCTAACACGCTTAGCTGTGGAGCTGACGTTGTTAGTCTTCATCCGCTCTAGTGAACTACGTTTTGCTCGCTGGTCAGAAGTCGATTTTGAAAATGCTATGTGGACGATACCGGGAGAACGCGAGCAATTGGAAGGTGTGAAGCATTCACATCGAGGATCAAAGATGCGTACTCCGCATCTTGTTCCTTTATCGCGTCAGGCTCTGATCATTCTGGAAAAGATCAAAAGCATGAGTGGAAACCGAGAGCTGATTTTCGTTGGTGATCACGATCCGCGTAAACCGATGAGTGAAAACACAGTTAACAAGGCTTTGCGTGTGATGGGCTACGATACGAAAGTTGAAGTTTGCGGGCATGGTTTCAGGACTATGGCATGTAGTTCATTGATTGAATCGGGATTGTGGTCGAAGGATGCGGTAGAACGGCAGATGAGTCACCAGGAACGTAACTCTGTGCGTGCGGCTTATATACATAAGGCTGAACACTTAGGGGAGAGGAGGCTGATGTTGCAGTGGTGGGCGGATTATCTGGATGTGAATAGGATGAAAGGGGTCAGTCCGTTTGACTTCGGGAAGCTCTAACAATTTCACCCCGCAGAGGCTTTAATTTATTATTTCTGCGGGATCTTTATATATTTATTCAGCATTTGATTTACATTATATGACATTTCATATTCTGGTAAATGTCATTGCTTCACCTAGCCGCTGAGTATAATCGCAAAATCGCCTGTGCTCAGTTTCTCGTAAATGTTCACTTAACCGAGTAATATTTGTATTTATATTATTCCCAGAACTTATTCCATGGCCGTAAGAGTATCCCACTTTATTTGTAAGAATAAATCTATCATGAATATATTGGTTAGGCCAAATATGTACATCAACAACAAACCCTCCTGTTAAAAATGGCACTAAATGATCATTCATGCTCCGCTCTATATCCCTTCTTCTCATGTCAATTTGCTCACACAAATGTAATTGTATACGATTCGTTCGAAACCTATTGTTTTTAATTTTAGAAATAAACCTGAAAAAAGGAATTCTGAATCTATCATCAATTATATTAAAATAAGGATCGATAAACATGAATTGAGTCGATAGATTTATTGAGGTTTCAATTGTGTTTACGATATTCTCTGCCGTTGGTACTATACTAGCTGAATGTGCTATCTCCCAATTGTCAGGAATAAACTCCATCATTCTAGAATAGTTATAGATCTGCCTGTTAATATCATCATTATCAGATAGGATTGCATTAAATTGCTCTCTATCATGGATGGTTACAACATGTGTAATCCAGCTTTCATCTTCAGCGAGTTGTCTATCACCTCGAGATATTAGAGTAGTTTTCATCTTTTTATTGAGTTTCTCTAAATATCTTGTTTTTTCAATTGGTTTTAAACCTAACTTATCAAGTTCAGTTTTAAAGTGTTGAAACCAACGTAAGGGGACTTCTGCAATAACTCTTCCATTATCAGCACCAAACTCTGAGTAAAATCTTTGTAATATATTAATATCAGAAGTCACTACCTTCGGATCAATAGCATATTCTCTTAACATTTAGAGTTCCTCATAACGTTCTTCAAAGAACCCATTCGGCCAATCAAATTCGAAGTCACCGTCTTGTGTCACTGCTATTTTCTTTACTATAGCTCCAGCATCAGTATCAGATATATAAGTTACACTAATATCATTGGGGTAAACCTTCATCAGATTATGCGGTAGAGTACCGTTATTGCTTTCTTTAACTCTCCGAAGCAGCCTAAGTATAATATGCTCACTATGTGTTTCGATAATAAACATTGGCTTTGTAACCATTGGCACTTGTAGCTGAGTGAATAAATCACCAATCGCAACTTGTAATGCAGGGTGAATATGCAGCTCTGGTTGTTCTATTGCAATGAAACCATTCTTTACAATATGGGCTGAAGCGATTATAGGGAGAATTTGGCTGAGACCAATGCCAACTTGATTTGGATAAAGTTTCAAATTGTTTTTTTGACTTACAAAGAATAGCTGAGGATCATCATTTTTTCCGAAAAAAGCATAATTATCTGGTATAAAGAAGCAGGATGCGGATTTTTGATCAGAGCCAAGTTTGTTATGAATTAATATTTCTTGTAAATTTATGTCTCTTTGAATCTTATATCCACTATTGAGTTTTTCTTCCGAAAATAACCAGTCATTGATTTTATCAATTAATTTTTCATCACCAATATTGGACTCTAATTGATAAAGTACATCCCACGCAGCTGTTCCATTAAACCAGTTTTTTTGCTCTGTATAAGGATTGGGTTTGAATGAATCATCTGGAACGATTCTTATTGGTCCTATTGATACACTATCATCTAAGAGAATTTTTAGTTTATCAAGAGGGGAAGTAAATATTTGAGTTAATGCTCTATTAATAATATCGTTGTTTATTAGCTCTGATATATTCTCTGGCTCCGACGTTTCTAAACTTGTTTGTACTAAACAACCCAAAGGTGGTAATGCACCCGCGAAACCTTTTATTAATACTGGCCTAACCGAGTTTTTATCAATGCTTGAGTCATCATCGTCATCTTCATTTATTTTTTTGTAAAAGAAGTCAGCTCTTTTACCACCAATAAGGGAGTTGTATTTTTCATGAAATGTGTTTTTGAATAAGTCATCTTCATTAACACTTTCAACTTCTTCATTAATTAAATGATGAGAGAAGTTAATATCATTTATAATGGATTTATCAATGTTTTCATTAGAACGAAGTACTCCAATGTATTCATCATTTATTGTTACTTTATATTCTCTAACATAAGCTGTTCTTTTGGAAAATGACCATGAAATTAAGAATTCTAATTTTATTTTTTTAGCTTCGTTAGATAAATCATTTACTGCAATAAGATCTAAATTGGTTAAGTCCGATATCCTATCAATATATTCACTATATTCATTACCAATAGTTGTCTCAGTCAAAAACTCAATACCAATACTAATTTCCTTATTTAGGTCTCCATCATTGACCAGCGACTTGAAACCATCTATCTTTTTTTCACCCATGGCATCAATTTTTGAAGGATTACATTGCTCCTTTGTTATTATCTGTTGCAGATAAAAAAGAGCCATCAAAATAGTTGTTTTACCAACACTGTTTGGACCAAATAACAATGTGAGAGGCGCAAATTCAATGGTTTGAGTGTTTTTGAAAGACCTAAAATTAGTTAAAAAAAGCTTGGTTAATTTCATTGGATTTCCGTTAACTTTAGTTAAATAATTGATTGCTGAGAGTATTGAATAATTTATTGAGCTCAGTTTTACTCTTAATATAAGTGCCGACTCTATTTCTTACTGCTTTATATATTTCCTCGTATTTATACTGCAAATTTACAGGTGGTATAAGGATTTTAATATTTTGCATTTCTTGAGCGTTTATATTGGCCATGCCCACAATATTTTTGCTCATGTTTATTAAAGTATTCTTACCATGAGCAGAGTTCAAATATCCTGATATATAGTGATTATTTCCAAGTTCATTTGTTCTAACTCGAACTAAATAACCAGCATAAGCCATCTCAATATCGCTTTCAAATACAGCTGTTTTTCCTACTAGTTCTTTGCTATTTGTTCTATTAAATAACAAATCACCTTTTCGAACTAAAAATTTTTCTTTAGACTTCTCATCTAAATCGATATATTTCAAATCCGTGAAATCCCAATATCCTTGGTATGTAATATTTCCCATTCTGAGCATAGGATATCTTCCACTATGTTCTGATGCTTTACCCGAGGAGCCATAGTTTGCTGAACTCACAAGATCTCGAATAGTACCAATAGGGAATTGTTTAGGATTGTTTTCTGGGTCACCAAACATACTCAAAAATGTAGTACGCAGAAATTCATCCGCAAGTTTGATAGCGTAATCACGTTTAAATTGTATGGATTTTATTTTATTTAAGACTGCCGCTATATGTTGTTGTTCACTTAGTGTTGGGAGTGGTATCTCTATGTTTTCTAAAACCGATTTCCTCAGGGCTGGTACCGTTGTGGCTCCAATATATTGATAAAGATCTAATTTGCATAAGAAATGATATAAAAAATCTACATCTATAATTTGAGTGTTGGGAATTAATCCCATTACATTATTATCAACGACCATTTCTACAGATGTGACCAATCGGAAGTTTTGTCTTATTGCTTCACCTATTTTAGCAAAAACAATGGTTCCCGCAGGAAGTGTTTTTGCTTTTAAAATTTCAATATCTTCGCTACTGACATAATTTTCAGCTTTTGATATGTATAATTCACCAGCTCTCGCCAAGGTAGATATGTCGCCAACTTTTGCAAATGGATATTGACCTGTTTTTTTGCCTTGAAATTCATGTGGAAATCCAAATCCTGCTTTGAATTCTCCAATATCACCTAGCTTTACTTTCGGCCATCTCACAGCATATCCTCCAAATCATTCAGATCTGAGATAATATCATTCTCCAATGATTTTAGCCGTTGTAATATTATTTTTGGATCTTCATGTTGTTCAGCTTCATATACCACTTTCTTATAACGATTTATTGAAAGATCGTACTTTTCAGTAGCTATATCCACCTTTGGTACGATAAATGCAGTTTGAGTACGGTCCAGATAATCCGTGGTAGTATTAATTCCCTGTGGATATTGTTGCTGCAATAGAGAGCTAAACTTATCGCCTAAGAAATTATCTGTAGGAAAACCTTTGCATTGACGATAATGTTTCCAACTAGCAATAAGATGGGGTAAGTCGCTATCTTTTATAGGATTACGTTTGTCATCTAGGCTGTAGCCATCGTTTTTAAGGTCATAAAACCAGACGTTATCGGTTTGCCCACCTTTAGTAAATATTAGGATCGCTGTTGCTACTCCAGCGTAAGGTTTAAACACACCAGAAGGTAGATTGATAACGGCTTCAAGCTGATTGTCTTCTACAAGAGTTTTGCGCAATGACTGGTGGGCTTTGCTGGAACCGAACAGTACACCCTGAGGTACAATCGTTGCACTGCGGCCACCAACCTTCAGCATTTGCAGAATACGCGCTAAAAACAGGAGTTCGGTTTTTTTTGTTTTAACTGTTGCCAGCAGAGAAGGATCAATGTCTTCTTCGTCCAGAGAACCAGTGAACGGTGGGTTTGCCAGAATCAAGTTAAAAGCATTCTTACTGGCCTGTGGGAAGTTATCGTTAAAGCTTTGGCTCATTGTATCCTGATAATGAATATCCGGCTGTTCTACGCCATGCATAATCAGGTTCATTGCTGCGATGCGCAGCATGGTGGTGTCAAAGTCATAGCCATGGAACATGTTGTGGTCCACGTGAGCACGATAATCGGTTAGCAGATCACCTGTAAAAATTTTCTGTTCTTCCAGTTCACCTCGCTCATTCACACCTAATTCGCTATGAATCGACTCAAGGGAGCTGTATTTTTCCAGCAGATACTCATAGCTTGTAGCCAGAAAACCCCCAGTACCACAAGCAGGATCACAAACGGTTTCGTTACGAGCAGGATTAGGCTCCATCATCTCTACGACGGCGCGGATAATGTGGCGGGGTGTACGGAATTGACCGTTAATGCCGGCAGTTGTGAGTTTGCTGAGTAGGTATTCATACAAATCACCCTTGGTATCACCACGATCCAACGGCAAGTTTTTGATCATCTCTACTGCTTTGGTCAATAGTGACGGTTTCACTATCTCCAGACGAGCATCTTTCATAAAGTTGCCCAAAAGTGAATCACTGCTGCCTAATGTCCGAAAATGCTGGAATACACCGTCACGGACCACTTCCATCATTTCATCGGCACCTAAATTGCTGTACTGGCTGAAACGAAACTCTTGTTGTTCAGGGGCAAAGCGTGGCTTGAAATCGATTTTTGTCAATTGCTTACGCTTTTCGTCCTTCAGCTCAAGGCTGTCGAGCATCCGGGAGTACATCAGGTAAGTGATTTGCTCGATCACTGTCAGGGGGTTAGTGATGCCACCAACCCAAAAATCTTCCCATAAGTTATCAATGCTGCTTTTTAGTTCTCTTGTGATCATAAGGCTTCTTTAATTCACGTTTATCGCTACCGATGGCAGCTCTGAAAAGAGAAAGCCCCGGGATGTACGAGGCTTGAATGGGAGCATTATAGCGCCGGTGACGGAATGACTACACCCAACTCTTCTACGATTTTTTGCAATGTCACGATCTGCTGCATATCCGGGAAGATTCCGGTGACACCCTCACCATGTATCTGGGTAAATGGCTGTTCGAAGAGCTGTTTCATCTCGATAGTACCGTAATCACGGATATGGTTTTTGAGCATCTCCAGGAAACGAATCTGCTGGCTGTTAAGGTGATTTTCAGATGCAAACATAGCGAAGCGTTCGGTAACAGCTTGCCCATCCATACCGATAATCGTCCGCAACAGCTTATCCAGACTGGCAGTTGCTTGAGGAAAGAAGCTTTTCAGATCGCGAATATCGACGTTGGGGTTTTGAATTAGCACAAGTTTTGCCAATTCATCTAGCTCTTCAGGTGTCACTGGTTCACCATGGCGAATTTTCTTGAGCACGGGATTTTGCTGGAATAATGGTTCCAGTGCCCCTTGAACCTGTTGACGCCAAAGTCTGAAATCTATAGTTCGAACTTGTGTTTTCCTGATGCCGGTTTCTATCTGAGTTACATCCTCAGTAACATCTACCGTTAGCGTTCCAACTTGAGGTATGACTTCTTTTTCCATCAAATGCATGATGCCACGTAAATGGATACGCATATCTTCGAAATCATCAAAACTAGCTTGTTTCCACCAAGAAAGTTCTCGCAAATTGTTTATGCGAGCCCCTTGTTGCTGTACCTGCACTAAATGAGGTGGGAGCCTTTCTAGCTTTTCAACTACAGTAGGCCAGAGTACATCAAGTTCTTCTATGTTGGTGTAACGGGCTGTTTGTGCAGCTAGTATATCCATATCAAAACGCATAGCATCGCTTTGGCCGCGTACATCTACCCATTGCATTAGTGGAGCAATAAAATCGATTAATATCTGTTGGGTCTGAGGGGCAAATTGTTGCAAGAGCCTTTCATCGCTACATTGTGCTTTTTGCTGCCATCTTTCTTGCACTGCAATGGATTTGTCATCCAGAGTATTAATTTGTACCAGTAGTTGTGCGGCTACTCGATTAACTGCTTGTTTATCAAACTTTCGTAATGCTGCCCGGCCTAGTTCAATCCATGCCTCAAAACGTTTCTGTGCTAAGGGCTTACTGGTTGTGACCTCGGCTTCCTCGGTATTTAGTTCGTGATACTCGAAGTTACCCCAGTGATCAAAGATGCGGAATTTCTCTTTATCCAGCGATTCTCCATTCTCATCAACGCCATACAGACCTTTAGCTAAACGTGTTCCACGGCCAATCATTTGCCAGAACTTCACTTTCGATTTAACGGGTTTTGCAAAAACCAAGTTGACGATTTCTGGTACATCGATGCCGGTATCCAACATATCAACCGAAATTGCGATGATAAGCTCTTTGTTGGTACTTTCATCCAACCCTTTAAAATCTTCGATCAGCTGCTCCGACCTGGTTTCCTGATTATCAATAACTTGACAAAAGCGACCAGCAAACTGCGGGTACATTTCATCAAATAGATCTCTCAACAAGATGGCATGGTCGTGCCCTCTGGCGAATATAATTGATTTGCCGGGAAGCTGGCCGTCTTTATCTTTGATGCCATTTTCCATAAGATTACGTAAAATGAGCCGGTTAGTGTCTCGGTTAAAGATCCGATCATCGATGGCTTTGCTATCAAACTCCAGTGTGTTGGGATCAATATTCTGTTCTTCTAGTTCACGTATCTGAGCATTGCTTAAGTTATCGCGCCTGATTCCCTCACGTAAAAACTGTGTAGTGTGGGTGACAACTTCATATGGCACCAGATTGTTGTCTGCAATTGCATCTTCCAGGCTGTAGTTGGCCGTAGGAATGCGCCCTTCACAGCCAAACAGTCCGAAAGTAGTTTTACTGACCATATCAATAGGGGTCGCTGTCAGGCCTACCTGTAACGCATCAAAATATTTGAACAAATCACCGTATACGTTATAGATGGAACGATGTGATTCATCAGCAATAATGAGATCGAAATAACCAACATCAAAGCGATCCATGATGTTCATCATCCCTGGATAGGTCGCTATATAGACACGGGCATTAAGCATATCTTTCTTTGGAGATACGCCAACGACATACATAGGGTCACTGATGTATTGTTTAAACGCGTTCCCTGCCTGCTTACGTAGTTCTCTACGGTCACAAAGGAACAACACACGCTTGACCCAGCGGGCATCAATCATTAGTTTGCTTAAAGCGATAGCAACTCGAGTTTTCCCCGTGCCAGTAGCTTGTACAATGAGCGACTGACGATATTTCTGTGTAAAACGTTCACTCACCCTCGCCAGGGTTTCTTGTTGATACAAGCGGCCAGCGACAAGCTCACCTTTACTGTCTCTGGCGTGAGGAACTTCATTCAGTGGTAAGCGGGTCTCGCGTTGTTGAATCAGATATTGCAGGCTTTCTTTACTGTAGAAACCGAATACTTTGCGTGGCGGGTAGCCCTGAGTTTTATGGTCATCCCACAGATAAATATCGTAACCATTGGTGTAAAAAATAACAGGACGTTGGCCGTATTCTTTCTCCAGCCAATCAGCATATAGTCTGGCTTGTGTCCGACCTTTATCTGGACTGACTTTAGTTTTTTTGGCTTCAACTACGGCAATCGGTTTGTGGCTATCATCCCATAGTACATAATCTGCAAATCCGTTGCCTGATATCGTTGGTTGTTCTTTAACAGGATGCTCCTGAGACACCTGCTCAGTATTAGCAGCGTCGGGAGCTACATCCCAGCCTGCAGCAATGAGGCGCGAGTCAATCAGATGTCGGCGAGTTTCAGCTTCATCCAGTGAGAGAATGTCAGCAACTTGCTGGTTACGATCTTTTACTTCATGCAGGCGTTGTTCAAGTATTTCTGTTTTTTCCTGCTCTTTTTGCAATGCGCGCTGAAGCGCAATTTCCCGCTCGCGAGCACTATCAAGATCTTTGATCGCCGTATCTAAACGTTTTTGCTGTTCTGTAAGATTAACTGAAGTATTTAGAGCATCAGACAATGGAGGTAGAGCAAAAGGTTGGCAGTCATCAACATTTCCCTGAGCGTAACGAACGTAAAGCCATAGCCCTAATAGAAATGCTTCTTTTAACAACCAGTATGCATCCTGAGCTTTAATGGTGCTGCCATGAGCTGCACGATTGCCATGAATGCGCAGGGCGTCCATTTTCATTACAATTGCTTCAGGCATGATGCTAGTAAATACAGAAGCATTCATCAGATCATACAAGCTAGCTTTGAAGCCTTCAGGAAGTCGTTCCTGTCGGTAGATCCAGCGGACAATTTGCTCATCATAGTTACGTAGCTTAACTAAGCAACTTTCTGGATCCGAATGGACGTACTGTTCTGCTGCGGTCGCAAGGCTTGCTAAATCAGGCCACTGACTGCGTAGCATTTCAAAATTGCGAGACTGCTCCATTAAATCGTTGCCTTATGAAATGGATACAACTAGATATCAGTTGATTTTATCACAGGTTTGTAGGTGATTTGTGTGAGCTGCAGAAAAGGTTTAGCAGTAAATTTATGCTTATAGTTTAGAAAGTTAGCTTCAACCAAAGGCATGTGATGAGGATTAAGGGGGAAGCAGGGCAATTGTGAAAGTATAATCACCTTTGGGAGAAGGAACGTATCAAGGTAATTGCGACAGATGGCAGTTGTGTATACTGCTGGCTTGCATAATGGCTCGAGACAAAAAAAACTAAAAGGGTTATTATGCGTTCAACACAGTAGCAGCTTGTTTCATGAAGGAATATTAATGTGAGTAGCGAATCAACAAAGATTGGATTTAGTGGATGGCGCCTTCTTTTATCGTTTGTTATATTTATTTATATCATGACCTATACACTTTTTACAATAAAATACCTCTTTTTGTCATGGGCTGGTGATTATGGTTTTTTGAACAATTTAATTCATCCATCGGACAGTTTTGTTGCTAATGAGGAAATAAAGCTCGCGATATTTACTATAATCGGTGCTTTATTTGGTGGGGCTACATTAGGCATAACCTCTTTACATAAATATTCTGCTGTAACGAAAACATTGGATATTGACCATCTGTGGGGATATTTGATGGCTCCAATGCTATCTATTGTAATAGGTATACTAATTTTTTGTCTATTATACAGTGGACTAATGGTTTTGAACGGTGGGGCGAGTATTAATGCAGCGCAGACTAGTGTGAAAATTGGTTATTTATCCCTTGGCGCAATCTGCTCTTATAACTGGGATGTGTTCGTTATGAAATTGCAGAAACTATCAAAACACGTATCAGAAGAATAAAGAGAGCCAAGCTCTCTTTATTTTGATAGTACTAATTAGATACTTTAATTTTCTTTGGGAGAAACATTCCCATGAACATAATGATCCTTTAACTGCCTGCACCATGACACTAATGTATTAGCTCTTCGTGGGATAGTATCTCCTGTAAGCGAAGGGCAGCACTTAGTTAAAAAATCTTCTGCCGTCCCCGGATCGATATCAGCAAGGCTAGTAATGTCGCAATGATTCATCCATGCCCAAGCGCACTCACTTGCTTCAAAAGCATTTGCTGTAATCCTGTATTTTGTTGGTAGATCTGAGAGGGCAACTCGTTGTCCCTGCGGTGTTAACTCACCATTGAACTCAAGTAATCCTAGAATATGTGCTGAATGCTTATAATAATCAACAAGTCGCGCATTAACTTTTAATGTTTCTGCCGTGATAGGTTCGTTATTCCATTTGAGTTCGATATACAAGAAAACTTTCTCAATATCATTTCCTTGTGGCACTTTTATTGATGATATATATGTTAGTGCACGATGCTTAAGTCGTGATAAATAAATTTCAGCATCTATTTTGAATATTTTTATAGTGTTACTAGTATCAGCGGATGAACGTAATTCAAAATCAATACTAGATAACTCAATCGATTTCAGAAAGTTAAGGAATACCTTTATATCAATATCACTTTGAGTTAGTAAAGGTATTATATCCTTCTTATGGACCATAAGTGTTGATACTTGGTTCAAGAAACTTTCAAATTTAGTCAATTCTTCTGCATGCAGTGAAATGGCAAAAGAGCCATACCGTGCATTTAACGCTTGCAGATTTCCCTTCACGCCTCGAGATTTATTGAAGCCGAGTACTAGTTCGCTGAATCGATCACATACTTGACTCATCCCCTCTAGTGTGATGTTTTTCTTTGATTTTTTATTCGTTTTCGATACGATAATCTCATGTGTCGGGATGAGATTGTTTTCAAGCAAGCTGGGCGCATATATAACAACTCGTTTGACATAAATTTCAGGCTTTGGAAGGCTGATTTCAGCTATTTTGTTTTTGTGCTTAAAATGAATTTCCATTTCATCATCAGCAGAAAAAGGTATTTTGATATCGTAAAAATATTCCTGTTCTTGATGCTCAAGGATGTTACGTAAACTTATTTTTTCTTTTTCAAAAGCAATGATCCTTGCTTTTGAACACGGGATTACATACCAATTATCAAAACTGGCATCATCACCAATCCAGTAAACAAAAAAAGTGGAACCAGTTTCATTTTCTGCATAGAAAATTTTAGGTCCATCAAATTCTAGGTAAACATTTATAATCCTAAGCTTACCAAAAGAAGGATGACGGGCGAAAATATCCATTTATTTCACCTCGCTGAAATTCAGATGGATGTTACTGTTTTTTTTGAGCCATAGGGTTAAATGGCCATCCTCAAGCGTTTTTCGCATTTTTCCCATGTTGGAACTGACTGTCCCACATGCTAGTTTACGCTGTCCTAGTCCTTGTGGCAGGAACGCTATCGCTTCCAGTAATAATTCTTTGCTGGACCATACACTAGTTCCGTATACCGCTTGTTTTTTTTCAAGCGTCTCACATCGTTCATGCCTGTGAGGTTGTTCCTGATGCGTTGCTAAAAAACAGGTTTCTGTAGGCGGTATCGATTTTACAAACCGGTAGACAGTTCCTTCAGCGTCTACTGCATCTTTGGGAGGTAGCTCCAGTTCAGGAGGAAAGAAGTCGGGCCAACTATCCTTATTTTCGTCTTTCATCTCGTGTTTTCTTTAACATGTTCAACATCAGATCCGGTCATGAGTGTTGGACCTGCATTATCCTAAAAAGATATTGAATCAAATGAGTGCCGCAGATGCATTTCGTCTGATCCAGAGAGTCTCCATTCTAGTCGCATTTTCTTGTTGCAGAAACTTTTTTAACACGAACAGTGGCTCTAAAAACAAGATTTCGATTACAAAAAATGTAAGTCAAATGAGGTTGTAAACTATGTGTGAAGCCAAGTAAGGTCTGGCCCTACAACGGTTCGACTATAGGGCAGGATGGCACAAGGGGGCATCCAATTCGAGAAGAGAAATGATTATCGCATGTTCCAAGTATGACTCTATAACTCGGAAACACCACCCGCCCACATCATCCTCTCACCGCGCTTTGCCGTTATTGAACAGCCTGATTTTTCAGAGTATTACTTATTAGTGATGTGTCGAAATACGCATACCTTTTATAAGGATTTATGCAAAGAGTGATGAATAATATCTTCAATACCTGTTGCCGGGCCGAGTTCGGTAATTTCAATTTTGGTGCTGCGGGATATGCGGCTGGTATTCCGGCAAAAATTCTCTTGATGGGAGCAGGCTGGGCGCAAAGCCGTGCCGGAACTTCAAGGCCAGAATGGAGTAGGTGGTATAAGGATGCACCTTACGGTGATGATCCACAGGATCAGTATTGGATAGAGGATGGGGTCAAGTATGCCATTGAAAACGGCTATTAAGTGGTTTCATCGAGCACTGACAGCCATCTTACTGATCATTGTTATTGGTTTTGTGATGCTCAATTCAGGCGGTAATAACAGAGCAGAAGATAAACTGGTGAGTGCACAACAAATTAGCGACAGCACCTGGCTTTATGTCACAGAATATTCAGCTGGTGGGGCTACTGTGGCTGACTCTTATCGGTATTACTTATCTGGGAAGCTGGAAGGTAATGTATCCGCCATCCTTGCAAAGCAGGTTCCATTCTTGGTTGCTGCGGGTAGTGCTGCGAATGTGAGTGCTGATGGGGATAACATCAATATTAAATACAGTGGAAAAATTTTCTCGTTCAGTAATTCCGTCATCTATAGGGAAAAGGGTAAAACACATTTACCACACATTAATTTTCAGGCAAATAATTAGTATGAGGCGATGAGATAGTTAACAAATTATGCGTATAAAACGCCGTCAGAAGCTTTCTGGCGCGTTTTTATGAGAGCGTTCAGAATTCTTGTTACGTTAAAATTACTATAGCGTCATCATATTATTCAGCCGCCCTTCAAAATAAATGTCTAACTGTGACAACCCTCAGTGTAAGAATGGCTGTTCCCCACCCAATCCACTGAAAGAGCGAACCAGGACCAGTTGCTGATCATAAGTTGGTGAGTTCGTCATTACGCGGTATTTGAATTACGACAAACGACGCACAAATCAGGGCATGTAGACCAACCTCACACTGAAAGAGGAAAGCAACGCCGACTGGCTGCAACCTACCGCGAAATAAACTACCCTGACCGGCTGATGCCGGTCTTTTTTTACCTGAAAATCAGCCGTAATGAACAGTAGAATGGAGTGTTTTATTCGGCTTCAGGAAAGATAGCTATCATCGTAATACATTGTGGATGGAATGACATTAGGTAGGGGGTGGCCCCCCCACACGATATATAAAACAATTAATTTACAGGTTAGCGTATTCTAAAATTTCTTCACCCATAAGAGTACAGTCATTAAAATAGATAAATCTCATTCGGTATTTCCCTTTGTAAATATAACCCCAAACTTGTAATACATCGAAGTATTGAGATTTATTTTCTGGGTTTTGAATTTTAGCTAAAGGAGTTACGTCAGAATCGATGTTTGCTCTGTCATCATCTTCACTATAAAATGCAAGTAATTTCTTTGCCTCAGATAATGCCTGGGTTTTGCAAGTTAAGGCGGATTCTTGTTCTTTTGCTAAAGATGAAAATGATATTGTCAGTAATAATAAAGTAATAATAGCTATCGGTTTTTTCATATTATTCCTAGCTCTCTTTTAGCCCTGGATAGTGCTCCGATTCTTTCCTGTAGCCCATTATAACCACCGTTGACTAAATGGGTTACTCTCCGTACGTCATCCTTGTCTGCTGCTGTATTAACATGCCGAAGGTCCCAGTAGTAGCAGGCTGCTTTAACGGCAACATATGGATCTCTTGCAACAATGGTGGGATCGGTGGTGTAATCTTTATCAAATTCACTACCGAAATTAGTATAGTTTTCTCGACCGGTCAGATGTAACAATCCACGACCTATAAATTTCGGACCATCACCTACTTCTGTATTCCCCAAATTACGGCCAATCCTTGTTCCGGCATCATATTCTCTGCCACCATCTCTTGGAACTTCAGTGAGTCGAGCAAAGTTATCCGTTTCGATGCATGCTTGTGCGAGAAAATGAGCGACTCTTAATTCCGTATTAATGCTATAAACAGTAAACCACTGGTTCAAATGTGGGGCTATTGCTTGTACATTGTAATGTTGTGAATTTAAAAGACTTTGAATATGCCTGTAGTGCCTGGCTATATTCCAGAGCATACTGGCTGTGACCTCAACCATTTGACGCATCCTTGTAATAACTCATGTTATTATTATTAACTAATGCTATTGAAAAATTGGTATATATTTTTACTTTTACTGGTTTTATAGGAAAATTCCTAACATTTACCAGTGACTGAACATCAGGGGCAGGTCATTTGAAGCGATATGTAAATTTTGCAAAGACATACACTTTACGCGCTTAAGGTGGCTGTAGGCTGATTTTTTTATGTGGGAAGTCTATTACCTGTTGAGTCGGTAAAACCACCTAACTGGCTGGAGAGCAGGCATCTATATCTTGCAAAACGGCAAAAGTGAACAGTAAAGTGTTCACTGTTCCCCAGGTGTTTACATTGTAATTTGTTGAATATTAATAATAAAAATGCTCAGTGAACACTGTGAACAGTTTTCTCTAAAAAAACTTTTTCTCCCACAACCAAAGGCATCAGTTTTGGCATGGAGTGAAGAGCAGGCATCTATATGATGTATTGTCCTGGTAAAGCATGGGGGCACAAAAAGGGGCACTTATCATTGCTTGTTTTAAATTATCTATATTTTTCATGAAATTAAATCGTTATTTGAGTCCGGCCTTCGCATTAATCAAGTTGCATAAGTGGTTTTTCTGCGCCTGAAATTCAATATCTGCAAGGCTTTCCGCGATCTTTTCCTCACTTATGAGTTCAGCGTAAACCATAGAGAGCAGGTCAAAAGACATAATGCATCGGTTTCCCTCCGCACAACGCAACAGTCAACAATTGAATTTCACTGCTTTTGCGAGCATGATCGCAACAACATCAGTATGTTACCCGGTTAACTCCTATGATATCTCGCGAAGTGCTGCAATCGGCCATCTCCAACGTTTCTGTGTGGCGTCAGGGGGACGTATGCGCGCCGCATAAGCCGTTGCTGCTGTTGTATGTGTTGTCTCAGTACAAAGCAGGCCACCCGCGCCTGTTCAACTACGGCCTGGAGATCCACGAACAACTTACTTACCTTCTGAAAGAGTTTGGCCCCAAACGGCGCACTGACTACCCCAACATGCCATTCTGGCGACTCCGAACTGATGGCTTCTGGGAAATCACCAACGCTGAAGGCTGTAAACCCCGCAGTGGTAACACCCAACCAACAAAGAAAGAGCTGATAGATAACCAAGTGATGGGTGGCTTTGATGAAACGGCTTATCAGTCGCTACTTACACATCCCGGGCAAATCGACCAACTGGCCCAGCAGATCCTGACAGATCGCTTCCCCGAAAGTATTCAGCGGATCCTCGCCAACCAATTGGGTTTTGATTTTATCGACAAGTCAAAAAACCGAGATCCGCGCTTCAGGGATATTGTACTCCGGGCTTACCATTCCCGGTGTGCTTTCTGCGGTTACGACTTACGGCTGGATGGTGCGCTGGTTGGTATTGAAGCCGCCCACATTCACTGGAAAGCCTATGGCGGGCCGTGTGAGGTGAATAATGGCCTGGCGCTGTGTTCGCTGCACCATGATGCGTTTGATATGGGCGCATTCGGGCTGGATGAAAATCTGGCTATCCGCATCTCTGGCGGCGTTAGCCGTAGCCCGGTGGTAGACAATTTATTCTGGCAACGGAACGGCCAGTTGTTACACCTTCCTCACGACAAATCGCTGTGGCCTACTGAACAATATGTTGGCTGGCATCGTAAACAGGTATTCAAAACCTGAACAGTGCTACAACCCGTAATGCTGGTTCAGCCCGATTCTGTTTCCCTGGCATGGCTTCTTGTATTAATCACCCCTGGGGTGATTTTACCTGTGGAGTTATTCGCGTTATTACCAATAATGGCACTTAATTTAGGTACACATGGGCACAGTGATAATGTTTAAATTATTAAAGTGGGTCATTCTGTTAATTATCTCAGTTTTTATCCTTGGTTTGCTACTTGAGCTTTTTATCGCCTCTGGTATCAATGAATCGACCACATACACTGAAAATGACTTTTTCTATTATCACTTCGTGACCGATAAAGATATTGCAAAAGCTCCTCGTATTGCAGGTGATTATTACTTTAAATCATATCCAGGAGATGGGTATGCACCGTCAAACGCGATTATTTTTAGGGGGGTGACGAGTATTAAGCCGTTGCGGGATTATTTGATTCAGCTAGGTTATACCAGAAGCTATGGTGGGGTGGTGCAGGCGGAGTTATGGGCGAAGCCAAATCAGGGTAGTGGTGATTGCTTTTATCTGCATTTTAACACCGCCACTGGCGAGGCTGAGCTGGTTAAAGAACTAAATAATTAACTATGCTCTGGTTTACCAACAGCGATGGTTCCGGTTAAGCCAGTCTTGCCGTTTGCACTTTCCCACCAGGATCACTTATTGCCTGAATTCAGAATTTACCCGGCAAAAAACCTTCGCCTGCCCGATTACTCAAATAGTACGATAAGCATACAAAACACAGGGAGTGAAGGGGTACTGATGGATACAGTTGAGCAACTAAACGGAACATATTTTTATAAAGGTGTCTGTAACATTTCTTCGGGTGAACTATTTTTCTGGATTTTTTTAGACAAAATAAATGATCAGTTTGGTGGGATTAAAGACGTTGTAGCAATGAGTTGCATTATTCTTGGCTTGCCTCTGTTAAAAACAAGGGGTAAACCATATGGAACAACAGCAGGTACTTCTATTGCCTCTAAATATCTTCGTCAACTACTGAATGTTGAAATGCCAATAAGATTGCCTACTATCACGGAAGCAAGCATTGCAACATTAAAGCCAAAGTATGTAACTAATTTAGGTGCATTTATTGGTAGGGGGTTGCCAGTTGTTGGATGGGCGATTGTAGCAAGTGATGTTAGCCAGATCGTCTATAAAACAGTGAGAGATTATAACACTATAGCCCACGAGAAAGATCGCATATGGTAACTGAACAAGAAGTATTAGAGTTTTTTCGTGAACAGCTCCCTGTGTTGGGCACGTTCACAGGAAAGTTAATACCATTACAGTTAGATGACATATTACAAGAATATTCAGAGGCCGATGATTTGGCTTTTTGCATGGATAAATATAGTGATAAGTTTAATGTTGATCTTTCTATGATGACATATAATGTTTATTATCCATGGTTTAAGATATGGTTTTTTAGAAAGTGGTTTACATCTAAGCCTGTTGAACAAATATCGAAACCTCTCACTGTAAGAATGTTTGCGGAATCGGCTAAAGCCGGAAAATGGTTGTACGATTAATTAGCAAGGAGCGTTAAAAATGGCTGTGCCAGTCCACTTGATTTTGAATGATGACGGCGGATCGCAGATTATGGGGTCTTGTGATATTCACGGGCGTGAAGGAAGCATTGAACTACGTAGCTTGCAACATTCTCTAATCATACCTACTGATATGTTAACCGGAAAAATTACAGGAAATCGCCAGCATACGCCATTCAACTTCACAAAAGAGATAGATAAATCATCCCCTCATTTGTTCAAGGCGGTTGCAACAGGTCAGGTATTAAAAAGTGCTGAGTTTAAGTTTTATCATATTAATTACAGCGGGCAGGAAGAAGAATACTACACAATCACTTTAGAGAATGTTCGGGTTGTTAGCGTTAGTCCTGTTATGCACGATACGCGCACAGTGACAGGTACGGGGCATATGGAAGATGTTTCATTAAGCTATGAAAAAATCACTCACTTACATAACCACGGAAATATAATTCACTCTGACTCATGGAATGAAAAGAATCAAGCATAAAAGAAAATGCGATTGATGTGCTATCAGGTGAAATGACTATCGGGTTGAGATAACTTCCTACAATGAGAAGCCCTATTTTTCTGGCTTCAATATAAATTGTTCCGGGTTCTGATATGAATAAAGAGCTTGAGCTGGATAACCTCATCATGAACTATTTTGGGCGTGACTGTGGCTTGATTGATGGCAGTGATGAAATCAGGCCGAAAATTGATGTTTATCTCAGGCAATCAGGCAAAGGGATGCAAGCCAGGTTACTTGAGAATATCCGTGTTTTTCTCTCTCAGGGCTCACAGTTAGATCATGCGTTCAGAACTCGATATGGCGAGTACTTCTTGACTGAGTTGTGGGGAACAACGCCAGAAGATTTTTTACGGCAGGTTCAGAATGCTGTTATCCGATGAACAGGAACTTTTAGATTATGTCACCGAGAAATACGGTGAACGAAAAAATCCTGCACAGAAAGAATGGTCGTTTCAAGAACATTTTAACTTCATACAAGAGGATTTGGAGGAAATGTTATTTGACCTGTTTACGCGGTACGGTATTGCTCACGGAAATTTTAATTTAGATAACTATTTTATGCCGGAGTTCTACTGGTGGCAGTTTAGGCTTAAAAAAGATTGGCGTAACCACAGGTTTAAAATGCTAACTCTGGAAATGGTAATTGAATCGGCTAAAGCCGGAAAATGGTTGTATGACTAATTTTATATGTGACTATTCCCCTTCTCTGTATTTGCTGATAATACGAGTAAGGCTATCGATAATTCACTTTTAAAATTTACAACCAATGCAGAAAACGAGCGTGCATCATAAAGCACTTATTCGTGAGACGGTCCACTGGCAAACCAGGTCGCCAACAAGGCCAATAGCAACCCTGGTTTTAAGTGTTGGAAGGCAATTGATCCCGGGGAGAACCTTTCTGGTTTATAAAAAATTATATAGTTTCACTATTGGTGTAACTATAGTGAATTTAATAAACCACCCCAGCCATTCTGTTATGACCTTTTCCAGTTTTTCCAGGGACTGCGCGCGCTTTCCCTCCGACATCCGTCCAATATTGCGCAGCTTCCATTGAACTGCTGGCAAATTCTGAATGTGGGGCTCTGGTGCTAAATTCCAGTCAGGCTCGCCACGTTTAAATGACTCTAACGCAGCACATAGCTTGTCGCCGTACAAATCAGGTAGTGAGACAACCGGGATCGCGGCAAAACCAAATTCTTCCTCCACGGATTTCACGACGTCGCTTATCTCAGGCAATCAGGCAAAGGGATGCAAGCCAGGTTACTTGAGAATATCCGTGTTTTTATGCTCTGCCTTTGCATGGAATGGCTGTGAATCACCAAACACGCCCTTTACGGGCGTGCCGAATAATCAAACCGCATTCTTTATACGCATCATGGCTGCGCGGTCTATCCGCATTCCTTGCTTATCAAAATAACGGCTCGGCCAAATCTCGCTGGCATCCACGCCAATTGCCGTTGCAATCAGTATTTCACCTCTGGGCCAGGGGCGGGTAAGTGCATTCGAGAGCGTGGAAGATGCCAGCCCTGCTTCCCGGGAAACCGCGGCCATGGAAGTCCCTTTCTTACGCAGTGCGGCAATAATATCTGCTGCATGCCAGTCTGTGTTGGTCATGATAATTGCTCCTTTTGTAGACTATCAGTCACTTTTTGAGAGGCTAACATGAATGAAATGTGACTTATAGTCCGTTTAACTATAATCAACATAACGACATCAATTGTGATTGGAAACTCGTGGCAGGCTGAAAGAATATGTAATGAATGGCGTCAGTTACATTCGTTGTATTTGTTCAGTCGGCTTCTTGATGGTTTTGCACTGGTTTGCGATCTGTCTGGGTAATTGTGTGTTAATTGTGACTTATAGTCCGTGGTCTGATAAGCAACATCAGGCCATGTTAGCGGGATGAAAAAATCCTCGCACATTCAGGCGTTTTTTGGCGCACACATCAAGAAACTCAGATTACAGTCTGGTCTTTCTCAGGAAGCCTTTGCGGATAAATGCGGGCTGGACAGGACTTATGTCAGTGGCATTGAACGCGGAGTCCGTAATCCTACTTTGGAAGTGATCAATGTATTAGCCAGAGGGTTGAATGTTGATATCAGCGCACTGTTTGCGTTTGAGAAAGACGAGGTCGATGAGTGAGCGGTTTATCCATTTAATCACCCAGATTTGTGCTGTTTCTTAAACGATACAAGTCGAGCGCTTTGTCGCGAGTAATATTCATTATGCTCTCAGCTGCCACAAGCCCCCATATGGTGCCTTGTTCTTGTTGGTAATATGTTTTCATCGCCTCAATGTATGCATCCCGGTATTTAATCCATAACCGTTGTGAGTCACGTAGCGCGACACGTACGTTTTCTGGTTGCCCGTTCATGAGTAATTTATATTGTTTCCCCAATTCAGCATCCCATTGTGTAATGGCGGTTTTATAGCAGAGTTGCGATGCAAGTGTATTTTCTGCGTTGTTTTTGCACTGTAGAAGCGCGTTATCAATACTCTCTCCTGGGAGCGCGGCAAAGACTGAAAAGGGGAGTAATAGCAGCAAAGCGCACGGGATGTGTTTTAAAGGCATAGTGGTATTCCCAAAGCAGGAACGGGATTAGTATTATAGCACTCGCTTTTGCTTAAGGTTTTCCCGGTCTGTCTTTACTCACCGAACCAGAACCACTCAGGCATTAAGCACCTTGCCAGGCTTACAACCCCACCATCAATATGTCGATAAAATGCATTTTTTTAAACATATAGCCCAAACATGTTTACGGTATCGACACGTTCCGGCGATATGTCGATAAAACACGTTTTTTTAAACATATAGCCCAAACATGTTTATGGTATCGACACGTCCTGGCGATATGTCGATAAAATGCATTTTTTTAAACATATTGGAGTGACGTGTGTCGCGTATCGGCATAGTATGGTGATGTGTCGATTAAAACGGTTTTTATAAACATATGAACTGGGATCCGCAAACGCCTTACAACGCACTGCCAGTGCTGCCGCCCGAACTGGATAGGGTTGAAACACGCAATGTTCTTAAAGCATGCATTAGTGCGCGTGCAGCCATTGCCGAGCTGAAAACGGCCGGTGAGTTGATCCCCGACCAGGGCTTGCTGATAAATATTCTGCCCATGTTGGAAGCAAAAGATTCTTCACGCATTGAGAACATTGTAACGACCAGCGATCAGCTTTTTCAGTATGCAGATCACGCCGATAAGGCCGATCCTGCAACCAAAGAAGCGCTGCGCTACCGTACTGCGCTTTATGATGGTTTTACCCACCTTGAAACCTATCCACTCTGTACAAATACCGCGGTCGCTATCAGCACCAAATTGCGCTCTGTGCAAACAGATGTCCGGAAAACACCGGGTACAGTCCTGCGGGATCAGAACAACAAAGTGGTATATACGCCACCAGTTGGTGAAGACGCTATCCGTAATTTACTGGCGAATTGGGAACAGTTTATACACCGTGAAGATGATTTAGATCCGCTGGTGAAAATGGCTATTGCGCACTATCAGTTTGAGTGCATTCACCCATTTCCCGATGGTAATGGGCGAACAGGCCGTATACTGAATATCCTGTATTTAATTCAGGAAGAACTGCTCTCGCTACCTATTTTGTATTTGTCTCGTTTTATTCTGGAAAGGCGTGATGATTACTACACCCTTTTGAGAAAAGTGACCGCAGAAGGCGATTGGGAATCCTGGATACTCTTTATGCTGGATGCAGTAGAAAACGCGTCTCGGTGGACGACGAATAAAATTTCAGTTGTTCGGGCTTTGATGGCAGAAATCGCAGAGTTTGTGCGTGAAAAACTACCCAAAATTTATACTCATGAACTTATCCAGGCGCTGTTTGCTCAACCCTATTGCCGGATTGAAAACCTTGTAGAACGTGGTGTGGCTAAACGCCAGACAGCATCCGTATACCTTAAGCAACTGGTCGATATTGGTGTGCTGGAAGAAATGGCTGTGGGGCGCGAAAAACTGTATATCAACACAAGGTTGCTGCAAGAGTTGAATCAGTAGTGGTCACTGGCTTTTTGCGGGTTGTTTACTTTCGCCCGCAACGCCTTCTGTGTTCCTCCCACCCCCACTCAATTTGCATTAAAGTGCCAATCAGCTAATGCCAAATAGCCGAAAACCAGAGATGATGAGGAAAACAATGAGCATTCTGCCCGCGGTGCGCAGCCAGACCTGTGCGGGGGAGAAAAATAAGGAGTAACAGGGTGGCTTCTGAATCATCTGCAGCACTGGAGAAAACCAGCGGCGCACCGCCTGCGCGGTTGGTGGCCTTTTTCTTGTTTATTATCCCGCCTTTATTATGGGCCGGTAACTTTATTGTCGGGCGGGCTATTCGCAATGATATCCCCCCGGCAACATTAACCTTTTTCCGCTGGCTGGTGGCGCTGGTGGTTATTTTCCCCTTTGCCGCGCCGTTTATCCGCCGGGATTTTCGCCGCTATTTACAGGTTCCGCTGCGTATTATCGCGCTGTCGCTCAGCGGCATTACTGCGTTTAGCTTGCTGGTTTACTACGGCCTGCACCACACATCCGGCACCAATGCCCTGTTGCTGAATTCCTGTGTACCTATTCTGATTATGCTGTTTGGGGCGCTGTTTTATCAGCAACGCCTTGGCGGGTTACAGGTGGCAGGTATTGCGGTGTCATTTTGCGGTGTGCTGGTGATTATTTTCCGGGGCAGCCTGCAGGGGCTTATGCAACTGGCGTTCTCTTCCGGGGATGTAATGCTGCTCGGGGCCATGGCAAGTTTCGCGTTATACACACTCTGGCTGCGTAAACTGCCAGCGGAAATTAACCGCATGGGGTTACTGTGGGTGCAGGTGCTAATTACGCTGCTGGTGGTGTCGCCGCTCTGGCTCCATGAGCATATCAGCGGGCTGGCGGTGCAGTGGAATGCCACCACGTTGTCGGCGGTGCTGTTTCTGGGTGTCTGCCCGTCGTTTATTTCTTACTGGTTTTATGGGCGCTGTGTGGAAACTATCGGAGCTGCCCGCGCCGGGTTGTGTATCCACCTGATTCCGGTGTTCGGGGTGGTGCTTTCGCTGGTGTTTCTTGGTGAACCGTTCCGCCTGTTTCACCTGGCAGGTATTGCCGCCATAATTGCTGGTGTCACGCTGGCCAGCCGTAAAGGCTGAATGGGCTCAGAAACGAAAAAACCACCGGTTAAGGTGGTTTTTTTTCGCCTGGGTACTGGCTTATTTGGTCAGTTCAGCAGTCATATGTACACCGTTATTCACATTGGCTTCAGTGATACGGTAAGAAGCGCCAGCCTGTTTAGCCTGAGCAGCAATCTGTGCTTCAGCACCGTCCAGGGTGGAGGCGGTGGCGGTTACGCTTTGAGCGAAAGCACCGAAGGACATAACAGAAAGAGCGGCAACTGCAACGAAAGTTTTGATAGATTTCATGGTCGTATTCCTTAAATGGTTTTGTTCGGTAGGGCTGTGTTGCCCTGATGTGAACAATCATAGGCCTGCCATGCAGTGATTAAAATCAAAACAATTTGCGGATCTCTTTCAAAAAATATGAAGTATATTGCTGGGGTAAACGGCCTCAGTGTTCCGCTACGGGGTGGGTTATCTCTGCAAGAAAAAACTGATGATGAACATCAGTACTACAAGCAGGGAAATAAATGCCGCGCCAGTAGAAAACCCATGCTGTATTGATTCTTCATCCTGTTTAATATCGCGAAAGCGGGCCAGTGCTTTTGCGGCATTGGGGGCGGTAATTTCCTCAAACTGCTGTTCATAACCTTGTGCTTTCAGGCGGGTTGCCTCAGTGGCATCGGCTTTCTCCACTACAGTAATCTGGCCGCCCTTTTTTAAGAAAATAAACACTGGCATAGGGGACTCCATGCGAGGTAACAATGCTGCTAACAAATAACACTGCCGAACACTGGCTGGAGCCGCCTGCAGGCTGCGCCAGCCGTACTGGTGCCACTATTCCTTGCAAATAGCAGGCTGTGCTTTCCAGGAATAGATAAGTTTGTTGTCCTGGTAATAGTTATACACCGCTCCATCCGGGAATAGTGAGCGGAAAACTTTCACCCGGTTATCGTTGGAGCAATAATTCGTGATGATCACTTTCTGCATATTACTGCGCCATTCCTCATTCTGCGTAATACTGGCCGGGAGCCCCTTAATTACGAATTTATAAGTGAATGTATTTCCCTCTGCAGAGACATCCTCCATCATGGTGGCATCATCAATTAATAATGGCAGCTGTTTTTTAACTTCCGCCACGACGGATTTTTGCAGTAACTTTGGGTCGTTATCTTTTAACTGATTAAATTCTTCAATTTTTGCTGATGTGGATTGTGAGCGTATCTCTGCCAGCCGCTTATCCAGGTCGTTAGCGCCGGGGGCTGTTTTGCCAGCCTGTGTTGTGGTTGGCGCTTCTGCGGTATCCGCTTTATCTTTGGATGCATCATCGCACCCGCCAGCCAGAAGTATTGCCGGGAAAAGGGCGGCTAATGTTGCCCGTTTGATCATCACTGTCACTCCATAACCGTATGTTATTGTTGCCTCATAGTAATTAATTATATATATAAAGCACCTACTAACTTTGTTTATCGTTTTCATTCCGGCATTCAGTGCAATTCAGCCAGCGATGGCTGTGCTTTGTGCCGTGCGAATGCACCATTCAGTAAAAAACAGCGTTGTATTCTCAGCCTGAATATTACCTGTATGGCAATCTGTTTTTGGTGAGTTGTTTTTTTTGAGATTAATCTTACTTATTCATTATGGAGAGATGGCATGAAGGGCATTGTTCCGGCGGGATTACTGGCCATGGTCTTTTTCAGCGTGCCAGCGCTGGCTGAGGAAAGTGGGGTGTCGTTTAGCCACAAAAACTGGGAAGTCGTGTGTGATAACACGCTCACCTGCCGGGCGGCAGGTTACAGCCCGGAAGAAGGTAAAGGTGGCTCGGTGCTGTTAACCCGTGAAGCCGGTGCGGGCAGCGCGGTTACCGGCAAAGTAATGCTGGCTGAAGGGGATGACACGGACAGCACGCCGCCGGTAGCCCAACTGGCACTGTGGATCAACGGCCAGCCCGCGGGGGCGTTAACAGCCACCAAAAACGACGACTGGCAACTTTCACAACAACAAACCCAGCGCCTGGTTGCTGCCATTAAAGGTAGCGGCAAGGTTGAATTTAAGGGCGGGCCGGAGCCGTTCGTGCTCTCTGGCGATGGCGCTTATGCCGTATTGTTGAAAATGGATGATGTTCAAGGGCGCATTGGTACGCCTGGCGCACTAACGAAAAAAGGCGATAAGCCGGAGGGCAGTGTGCTGGCTGCAATACCTGAGCCGGTTATTCAGCAAGCGAAAACGGCCACTTCTCCGAAAAGAGCTTTGACCGAGCCAGAAATGGCGACGCTTAAGCCAAAATTACTGGCGGCGCTGGGTAAATCAGAAGAGTGCGACCTTCTTGATGACCCTGATGAAATGGGCGACATGCTCTCTTCTGAAGACAAAGCAATAACACTCCAGCCTGTAGATAAATCTCATGTCCTTATATCGGCAT
The DNA here is from genome assembly GCF_000705335.1 of Mangrovibacter sp. MFB070. NCBI lineage: Bacteria > Pseudomonadati > Pseudomonadota > Gammaproteobacteria > Enterobacterales > Enterobacteriaceae > Mangrovibacter > Mangrovibacter sp. MFB070. The sequence goes on along the minus strand of NZ_JJMI01000019.1, from coordinate 346,060 downwards.
TGTGTTGGCGGGCAGCTTATAACGAAGGTTATGGCTATTGGGTAATGGATAGCCAGCTTGCTGAAAAACCGCAACTGGTGACAACTTCCGGCACTGATTATAGCGATGGTGTTATTTCATTGAGCCAGAGAGGCCGGGGTATGGGCGATTGCTTGTGGAGTGCCAGTTGGGTTTGGGATGGCTCTGCTTTCCGTAAAAGCCATGAAGGTGGCACTGGTTCGTGCCGTTACCTGCGCCTTGGCGGCACCTGGGATTTACCTATTTGGGTGGCACAGGTAAAACCGGCTCAGTAAATCCACTGCCATAGCGCTAAATCACCCTGAGTACCTGGCGTGTTCAGCTTTAACGCCAGCAAAATAAGAAAAGGCCGGTTGCCCTGCTGCGTATACCGGCCTTGTTTTTACTGCTGTTTGCCAGGCGGGCTAATGAGTATCAGCGAGCCTGTAAGGCGAACACACCCCAGCCCAGGTATTCACGTGTGTATGCCACGTGGCGGAGTGGGGCGTCGTTAAGTTCAGCCCGTACTTCTGCTGCGAAGTCATCACCCGGGTTTTCATCAAGCCAGCGGCGCATTGTCAGCCATTTTGCCGCTTCATACCTGTCCCAGCCGTCCTGGTCTGCCAGTACCATTTCCACCAGGTCATAACCAGGTGAACGGAATGAGGCAACCAGTTCTGGCAGTGTAAGAAAATCCCCCGGTGCTGTGGCACCACAGGCGCGGGCAATGGTTTCTGTTGGCGGCAACTGGCGCCAGTACGGCTCGCCAACCAGCAGCAGTCCGCCGGGTTTCAGGCTTTTCTCCAGCAATGCCAGGGTGCCAAAAATACCGCCGCCAATCCAGGTGGCACCAATACAGGCAGCCACGTCGAACGGCTCACTGGCCACAAAGCCACTGGCATCATTATGAATAAACTGCACCGCGTGGCTGACGCCAAGTGCTTCGGCACGCTGGCTGGCCTGCTGGCTGAATAGCTGGCTCATATCCACACCCAGGCCGGTAATGGCGTGGTCCCGGGCCCAGGTGCACAGCATTTCGCCTGAGCCACTGCCCAGGTCAAGTACCTTGTCGCCGGGTTTCAGGCGTAACGCCTGGCCAAGAGTGGCATATTTCTCCGGGGTAAAGGGGTTATGGATCCGGTGAGCGCTTTCGCTAATCGTGAAAATACGTGGGATATCCATGGTGCTCTCCTCAGCGGTTGTCCGGTTGGGCGCGAACGTTATTCAGCCCAGTGGTGTTAATACGATAGGGCTGCCCGTTTACGGACTTAATAAGTTTTTTGGTTTTGAGTTTTTTGAAAACAGCGAGTGTGCAGTCGCTCAGCAACAGCCCTTCCCGGCTGTAACATTCAACTGCGGTAACGCGGCCAGAGGTATTACGGGTATGCACAATGCGCCCGCCTTTTGCGAGCACGTGTAAAGTCCGTTGTTCCTGACGGGATAAATTCATACTGAAACCTGTTAATCATCATGTGCAAAAACATGCCAACACCCGCAGGTGTTTGCGTAAGGTTTTAGCGCAGCGATAACCAGTGTGGCGGTAAAGCCAGCAAGCTGATTATCTGATGATTACATTCTCCAGCATCAAAGCCTCGGTGAGATTAGGTAAGAAAAAACGGGTGAATACTAACACCTGTTTTTTATATGGGAATAGAGTGGCGTGAAAAATGTGATCCCGGTGCAGCAATACAGTGGAGGTGGTTTAACACACAACAATGCCTGAGCCACCTCTGCCCAGGTTATAAACGGTGCGGCACCCGGTAGTGGTCCATTATCCGGCCCATTAAATACAGGCGCGCTTCTGCTTCAGTGGAAAATAAGCCGTGAGTCATTATGGCGTGTTGCGCCACGTTGATAGACATAATAATCAACTGCACAATATCTGCCCGGGTATGAAGTTGGGAAAGAATATCGTTGCAATCCACATGGTCATCATTGTGGCTGTGCCAGCGCAATTTCAGCATTGGGAAAACCTCTGCAGCATGCTGGCGCGCACTTTCCAGAGACATTCCGCCACATTTGCTCAACGCAATATTGTCAAACTTTAAACGCCAGGAATCCAGCGCCCGTGCGGCCCTGTGCGACTGCCCATCCAAAGCGCTTGTTTGCTCCTGGGGCTTGTCATTATTAAGCCGGTAATTACGTGTCGCCATGATGATGTTCCTTATAGCCGGGCTGTATGTAAAACGTGCAGTCCTCCATCAGGAAGATTAGTTCAGTTTGCGGCGTATTTTCGTCGCTGACTTCGCATATCGTGACAGCACTTCAGAAAGCATTTCCCTTAGGGAGATCCCTACACAGTATAACGATTTTGGGTTACCAACAATGGGTAACATAACGCGCCATTTGCGCCCTGATTCTGGCTATAGCCCCACCATTTTTAGTGGGGGCATGCTGCAGCTGCGCCAATTTATTATTAGCTGTGTTTGAATTCGCTGGTACGGGATAAAGGAGAGCGGGGAATGTGGAATATTATCAGTCTGTTAGTTGATGTCTCCTCTATGGTTTGTGATTTTTTGTATCTGCGTGATCGCAAAAAAGCAGAGCGCAAAACATTGCGCGGTGCACCATTTCGCAAAATACCCGTTATCCAGATGCAACCCGGTGAAAAGGCTGTTCAGGAAGATGAAGGCAATACCACCTGCAATACAAAAGAAGCAAAGTAACCGGTTTCTTTCCTCGCTTTTTTCTTGCGCAATCCCACCTTTTTGCCATTTTTTAATTGTTGTTGAGAAATATCTCATTTGAACTGGCGTAACCCCGTTCCCCTGCATAAGCTCAAATTAATCAGGTTGTTGCCCCCTGGCGAATTATTCCACAACCTGAATGAGAAAATATAACCGGGCTTTGAGCTAATATTTTGAAAACAATTGAAAATATCTTTTTCTGGCGATGACCAGGCAGAAGTTATTTTCCGCTGGGAGCAAAACTCATGACGCTGGACTATGTTGCATTGGTAATGCTGGTAGTGGTGGTGTTGATTTTGTTTTACGGGATCATTGCCATTCACGATATTCCTTATGAAATAGCCAAAAAACGCAATCATCCCCATCAGGATGCTATTCATTATGCCGGGTGGGTTAGTTTGTTCACTCTGCATGTGTTATGGCCATTCCTGTGGATTTGGGCCACCCTGTGGCGGGAAGACAGGGGTTGGGGTATTCAGAAAATTGAGCAAGAACAGCATGATATCCAGCACCATCTTAGCGTGCTTACCACGCAAATAGAGCAGCTTCAGCAAGAGATTACCCAGTTAAAAAAAACTCCTGAGCCAGTACCCGAAGTGGTACCCGTAGTGCAAGAAGTGCCGGCCAGTTCGCAGGAGGAAAAATAATGGAAACATTGTTACTGCTTTCTTATGCCGCACTTTGTGTTGCGGTGTTCAAGATTTTTCGCATCCCGTTAAATAAATGGACTGTGCCCACGGCAGTATTAGGCGGAGGCGTTTTTCTTGGCCTGATTGTGCTTATTATGAATTACAACTACCCCTTCAGCGATATTGGCAAAGAAGCCTACCGCACCATTCCCATTGTTTCTCAGGTGCGCGGGCGGGTAACCGATGTACCGGTAACGCCGAATGTTATGCTGCATAAAGGCGATGTGCTGTTTCGTATTGACCCGGAACCTTTCCAGAACCGGGTGGATGATCTCCGTGCGCAAATTAAAGACGCCAGCCAGAATGCCCTTTCGCTGGATTCCGGCCTGAACCAGGCAAAAGCGGATTTGAATAAAGCCATTGCCGACCGCGACCAGGCAAAACGGGAATATGCCCGTTATGCTCAGGGCCACAAGAAAGGTGCGTTTTCGGACCAGGAAGTAGATACCCGCCTGCAAACCTGGAAAGCAGCAGAGGCAACAGTGGCAGCAGAGCAGGCTGCGGTACAGCAGGCACAGAACTCACTCAATTCTGTGGTGGATGGTGAAAACTCGAAAGTCGCTTCACTGATGGCGCAGTTGCGTAACGCCGAATTTAACCTGGAAAGTACGGTGGTGCGTGCGCCTTCCGATGGTTACGTCACTATGGTGGGCCTGCGCCCAGGTGTGATGTCTACATCACTGGGGATGGCTCCAGTAATGACATTTGTGCCTAAAGAGCCGGGGGAATTACCTACTTATGTTGCCGCGTTCCGCCAGAACTCCATTCAGCGCATCAAACCCGGTTACGAAGCAGAGCTGTTGTTCCCGTCAATTCCGGGTACCGTGTTTCACGGTGAAGTGCTCGGTGTATTGCCCGCGATGGGTGAAGGCCAGTTCCAGGGGCAGGGCCGCCTGCTGACCACGGCAGATTTACAAGGACAGGGGCGTGTTCTGGTCACGGTCAGGGCAACAGACCCGCGGCTGGCGCAATATGACCTGCCCCAGGGTTCCCAGGTGGAAGTGGCAGTCTATTCCGGCCATTTTGAAGAGCTGTCTTTAATGCGTAAAATCCTGATTCGCATGAAAAGCTGGGAAAACTACGTCTTTCTGGACCACTAACTGCTGTTAAAAAAGTAAGCGCAAACAAGGAAAGAACAGACCGTTTATCTCCCGGAATGTTTGCGCTTACGTATTCAGAAAACCGGCAGGTTATGCTGGCTGGGTAGCTGGCACTGGCAGTGCTGCCAGCATCTCTGCCAGTGAAGAGTAACACCCGGCAGCACCCTGGAAATCAGGCTGGTGGCAGCCGGGTGTCACTACACATACTGCCATTCCGGCAGCCTGTGCTGCCCGGAAGCCATTCAGGCTGTCTTCCACCACCAGGCACTCTGCGGCGGGCAGTGAAAGTTTGCGTGCGGTAGAGAGGTAAACTGCCGGGTCTGGTTTACCGCGCGGTTCGTTATCGGCACTGGAAACCACTTCAAAATAGTGGCTCAGTTGCAGTTTATCGAACACGGCATCAATAACCTGGTGCGAAGATGAAGTGGCTAAAGCGATGCGGCAGTTTCTTTGCTGCAAGGCGCGTAATGTCGCTTCGACGCCAGGCAAAGGTTTACCGTTAGCGGCAATTAATGTGGTGACATGGTGCAAAATGGCCTGTTCCAGTTGCCCTGGCCGGGTGGGTAAGTTGAAATACTGGCACCACACCCTGGCGATTTCATCCAGCCGTTTGCCTTTTGTCAGGGCTTCGCATTGCGCAACCGTGGCCTGGACCTGGTATGCCGCAAGTGCCGTGATTTGTGCCTGTTGCCAGAACGGTTCAGAATCAATAATCACACCATCCATATCAAAAATAACCGCTTTCACCTTCATTTTTACCTCTCTTGCTGGCTGGCGGCTGCCCGCCAGCCCGGTTGTTTACGACAATTGCGCGCTTTCTGCCGCACATTCCGGTTTAGTGCTAAAACCGGGCTGTTCAACGTGAATGAATGGGCAGATGAAAAACGCGACGATATACAGCACGGTGTAGGCAATCACTACACCAATGGTACTGAAGTGGGGCAGCAGCAGCACGGCAATGGCTGGGGCCAGGAAGTTGGATGTCCCGGCAGATAAGTTATAAACCGAAATAGCCGCGCCTTTGTGGTTAGGTTCCAGCGCCGGGAATACCGCGGCCATGGGAACAAATGCCGCCACAAAAATGCCCAGCGCAATTGCCGGAATTAACGCCATGGCAAAGTTATGCCCAAAATGCTGGGGGATGTAATAAAACGCCAGGCTGGAGATCGCCATACCAATGCAGCCAAACCAGCGCACCACTTTTATCCAGCCCATTTTTTCAGACACAACGCCCCAGAACACGTTGGAGAAAATCGTGGTGAAGAAAAAGACAGCCCAGACCTGGAGCCATTCAGACGTGGTAAAGCCGAGTTGGTCGACAAACATCATTGGCATGATGACGGCGAAACCAAACAGCGACAGGGTATTGATAATCCTCACCATGCAGGACAGCAGAATATTGCGGTTACTGTAAATCAGCGTCACGGCACGGGTGAGCTCACTGAATTTTTGCCGCGTGGTGAGGTTTTGCATATGGCGTGGTGTGGCAATGTGGCGCAGTGAAATCTGCGCGATAACCCCGCCAGTAACACAAAACGCCAGCGCCAGCCACAATGTCCCCAGTTCGCCAATATGCGGGATGGTGAAGCTCGGAATATAACTACCAAACACACCAATACCAATGGAATACACCGCCCAGAACCAGCCAATCGCTGAGCTGGCGCTGTCGCTCTTCACGTTATGAATAATGGCGACAATAAACGAATACAGGAACAGAGGGTAAGCGAAACCACGAATGCCGTAGAACAGCAGGATCATGGCGTAATTCGCACGCCCCAGGCCAAACACCAGGAACAGGACATGGAATACGCACCACATCAAAAAGCCAATCAGCATGGTTTTTTGTGGGGTAATAATTTCAGCCACCACGCCAGACACCCACGCAGCAAGCGCGGCTGCAAGGCCGTAGAGTGTGAAAGCAAAAGAGGCTTCAGCCGGTGAAAAGCCTAATTCTTTAATGTAGTGGGATAAAAACGCCAGTTCGAAGCCATCTCCCGTCATGAAGAAGGCGATAGCGATATAACCCCATATCAGGTTCAGAGGCAATCCCAGCCACTGCTTGTTGGTTACAGACATAATGACCTCGTATTCAGGGTACAGTGGAGCCGCTCCGGCGCAGGCCGGAGGGTTTTGTTATTAAAATTAATGAGTACGGTAAGTAATGTCGTTTTGGTACAGAGCAGCGAATTGTTTATAGCGTTCCATTAGTGTCTGGTGGCGCTCAGGGTTCGCTTGCCAGGTTTTGTAGATTTCAGGTTTGGTGCACACCTCTGCCATAGGTTTACCTGCGGCAAGGCAGGCCAGCCGGGCAGCGCCCAGAGCCCCGCCGGTTTCACCACCTTTGTGGGTGACAACCGGCATGGCAAGAATGTCTGCCAGAAGTTGTGCCCAGAATGGGCTGCGGGCACCGCCGCCAACTAATGAGCATTGCGTAATATCAGTGCCGCTTTCCTGCAGCACTCGCAGGCCGTCGGCAATCCCGAAGCTCACGCCCTCCAGAACGGCATAGCCCATTTGCGCGCGCAGGCTGGCATGGGTTAGCCCCCAGAACAGGCCGCGTGCGTTCGGGTCGTTATGGGGTGTGCGCTCGCCAGAAAGGTAAGGCAGGAACAGTGGTGCATGGGCTTTGTCGCTATCGCTTAACTGTTCTATTTCTTCCAGCAGTGCCGTTTCAGTGGTGCCTGTCAGGCGGCAAAACCACTGCAGGCAACTGGCGGCACTCAGCATCACACTCATCTGGTGCCATAAATTGGGCAGCACATGGCAAAAAGCGTGTACCGCCGATTGTGGCGCGGGGCGGTAGGCGTCGGTTACCACAAACAGAACGCCGGAAGTACCCAGGGAGATAAACGCATCCCCCGGGGAGACCGCGCCAACACCAATCGCGCTAACCGCGTTATCGCCACCACCACCGGCAACCACTACTGAAGCATTCAGCCCCCAGCGTTGTGCAATGTCTGGTGCCAGTGTTGCCGACACCGCGCAACCTTCCACCAGTTCCGGCATATTGCTGCGCGACAACCCACATTTCTCCAGCAGGGTGTCTGACCAGTCTCGTTTGGCTACATCCAGCCACAGAGTGCCTGCGGCGTCAGACATATCGGAGACTTTCTTGCCTGTCATTTTGAAGCGCAGGTAATCTTTCGGCAGCAGCACTGTTGCTGTGCGGTTAAAGTTGTCGCTTTCATGGCGGCGAACCCAAAGCAGCTTGGGTGCGGTAAACCCCGGCATTGCCAGGTTACCAGCAATGGCGTGGAGTTCCGGCGCAATTTCTTCCAGCTCTGCGCACTCCTGTGCACAGCGGGTGTCGTTCCATAAAATCGCGGGCCGAATCACTTCGCCCTGGTCATCCAGCAGCACTGCGCCATGCATTTGCCCGGATAAACCAATCGCTTTAATGGCCGACCAGTGCTGGCCGCATTTCTCTTTCAGTGTTGCCATTAAATAGTCTGTGGCTTCCCACCAGGCCTGTGGTGCTTGTTCAGACCAGTGCGGGTGCGGGCGCTGGATGCTCAGTGGCGCACTGTGGGTGGCAACAACATGGTAGTTGTCGTCAATGACCAGTGCTTTCACTTCAGATGTGCCAAGATCAATGCCTAAGTACATAGTCATCCCTCACTGAATCAGCGTGTATACAGCGGCAATTTTTGCGCGTAACAGCGCGGCGAAGTCGGCGCGTGAAGCCAGTTCACCAAACAGTGCTTTGTTGCTGGCATAAACAGCAATTGGGTCGGCCGCGTTGAACATGGCATGCACGGCAGGGGCATCCAGAATGCCGTCCTGGTATTCATAAGGCAGCGTGCCGTTGTGCCACTGCTCCATAAACACGAAGAACAGGGCAGGCAGCATTGCAGTGGCATCCGGGGGGGCTCCACGCTGGTAGCATTCCAGCAGCGTTGGCGTGATCATCGCCGGGATCTTTGAGAAACCGTCTGCGGCAACACGCTGGTTGGTATCCTGAATATACGGGTTGGTAAAGCGGTTAAGCACTACATCGCGGTAACTGGCAAGGTCAATACCGTTATCGCCAAGGCAAGGGATGACATCTTCGGTGACATAACGGTTTGCTATGGCATAGATAAAATCGGTCTGGGTGCTTTCATGGATATATTGCTGGCCGATTAACGTACCTGCCCAGGCAATGCAGCTGTGGGATGAGTTAAGAATGCGGATTTTGGCTTCTTCGTAAGGAATAACGGAAGACACCAGTTCAACACCGACGTTTTCCAGCGCTGGCCGGGCATCGCGGAAGTTATCTTCCACCACCCACTGAATAAAGGTTTCACCCATTACCGGGGCTTTGTCATCAATACCTGTTTTTTCTTTGATACGGGCCGGCAGGTCTGGTGCCGGGCGTGGTGTGATACGGTCCACCATGGTATTCGGGCTGGTGGTGTTGGCTGTCATCCAGTCAATCACGGTCTGCTTGCCTGTCTGTTGTAAGAATTCGATTAACCCACCATGAAAGCGCTCGCCATTATGGCGGACGTTATCGCAGCACAGCAGGGTTAACGGGCCTGCCTGCGCGGCCATGCGCGCTTCAAGAATGCGGGTAATGGTGCCGTAAATCGTTTTGCAGGCGCCTTGCAGGTCTGCCGCTAAATCCGGGTTGCTGGTATCCAGTTGGTGCTGGGTATTCAGGTAATACCCACCCTCTGTGACAGTAAATGCAATCACTTTAGTTGCGGATTTCGCCCCTTCGTCAATCAGTGGCTGGAGGTTTTCCTGCCAGGGAATGAGTTTCTGAATAGAGGTGATTTCTTCGTATTTTCTTTCCCCTTCCGGGCTGACGGTTTCCAGGACATAACGGCCATTCTGCGCTTTCAGTGCCTGAAGTACGTTTTCTGAATCAGGGCGGATGTTCCCGGCGGCAATGTGCCAGCGGTTATCGCCTGCGGCAATCAGGCTGTGCAGGTACCAGGCCTGATGTGCACGATGAAAAGAACCCAAACCGATATGAAGCCATGTGAATTGATTGTTCATGCTCTGTTCTCCATTAAGGTGTGGGCACACTCTATTCAATCATTTGATCAATTATAGAGCTATAGATCACAAAAGAGCAAAAGACCAAATAAAATACAAATGACCAATAATGTGCATCTAATTATGGCAAGAGTACTTGCCTCGCTATGATCTTCCCGCCAGAATGCGGGTATTGCCGGGGGTAAAATGCCCGCAGGCGCAGGAATAAGGCAGGGAAACGTGAGCAAAGAAGATGATGCCAGGCTGGACCAAAAAGTGCGTGCGGCGTGGATGTACTACATTGCCGGGCAGAATCAGAGTGAAATAGCTACCCTGTTAGGGACTTCAAGGCCGGTCGTCCAGCGCCTGATAGCTGCGGCGAAAGAAGAGGGTATTGTTTCCATTGGTCTGCACCATCCGGTGGCGAACTGCCTTGATTATGCGCAGTTGTTGCAGGAAAAGTACCAGTTGCATGAATGCAATATTGTGCCGGTCTACAGCGAAGACAGCCTTCTCGATAGCGTGGCATTTGGCTGTTACCAGGTGATGTCCCGTTTTCTGCGGGCCGATACACCGAAGATCATTGGTATTGGCTCGGGGTTTACCCTGAAAAAAACCATTCAGCGCATTGATTTTAATTGTAAGAACGCCCGCTGTGTTGCGTTGATTAGTGCCATGGATGAAAACGGCCAGTGTAATTATTACGACGATGTGCCCTTGCTGCTGGCGCGTAAACTGGAAGCCAAATATTCTCAGTGGCCGGCACCGCGCTATGCACAAACCAATGATGAACACGCAATGTGGTGCTCAAGCCGCTTGTTTAATAACGTGAGCGAGTTAGCCAACCTGTCGGACGTTATTTTTGTTGGCGTGGGGCCTTTAGGTGAGCAAAGCCCAATTTATAAAGACGGGTTTATTAACCGGGCGCAACTGGATGAACTAACAACACTGGGCTCTGTAGGTGAGATCCTGGGGCGGTTTATTGATGCTGATGGCAATGTTGTTAACAGTGAAATCAACCAGCTGATAACCAGTTATGATATTCGCAACAATCCCTGCCCACGTATTGGTGTGGCCTGTGGCGATTACAAACGCCCGGCGATTTTAGCCGCGCTGAAAGGGGGCTGGGTTAACGGCCTGGTTACCGATGAGCATACAGCTCGCTGGTTATTAACGCGCTGAGCGCATTGCTTGCATCACCTTTTTGGTGTGGCCTGGTTGGTGTTTATGGTGCCTGTTTTCGCTATTACATCTGGCAATTTCCGTGCGTGGTTATCCCGGTAAAAATAAACAGGTGCCTTATTGGCACCTTAGATTGATGAAAAAGAAGGGAAAAGCGTGGTTATCCCTTCTTTTTAGTTAGCAGCCGAAAATCAATGAATTGATTTTCCTGGTTTTTTATTAGGTGACATCCTTTCTTTCTGTACGGACATGAGGTTTGTCATCAGACTCAGGTGCCTTATTGGCACCTCCTGAGCGCAAAAAATGAGGTAGTGTTCACAAAATTGCCATCGCATCTTCTGGCTATTACTCACAGCCCTCATTGTTCAATTCAGTTTTTCTATTTATTTAATAACTCACTGTATTTAAAAAATAAAAACATTTGATTCCCGCTATTTGTTAAATTTTAAATGTGATTCAATTCACAAAAAACTATTAACAAACAGGGGTGTCAATGTTCTGTATGGATTCATTTATCCAGTTTTTGAGATCTTCGTTGCAAATACAGGGCTTGCAGCCAGGGAAAAATGTGGGTGTCGCAAGCAATAAGGGCAAATGATGAAAATCGGTATTGTCGTAAGTGGCGGAGATGTTTCAGGGATAAATAATTTTATTTTCCAGATAGCCAGGCTGGCGCAGGCTGATATTACGCTATTTAATGGCGGGATCCCTGGCTTACTGGAGAAAAAACACCATGAGATTGCATGGCGTGAATTGGTGGACTTCTCTATCTCTGCAATGCCGGTAATCACATCCGGGAGGACGTCGAAAAAATTAATGCGTTCAGAGTACAGCGAAATCAGTAAAAAACTTAAATCACTCCATATTGATATATTAATCATGGCAGGTGGCGATGGTTCTTTACAATTTCTGAATACCCTCAGCGAATTTGGTGTTAATTGTTTTGGTGTGGGTATGACGATTGATAATGATGTATTCGGCAGTGATTACACTATCGGTTTCTCAACGGCCTGTGAACAAATTCGCCAGGAAGTATCCAAATTACGTAATACCGGCAGGGCATTGCCCGGGCGAGTATTTATGATTGAAGTTCTTGGTGGGTACTGTGGCGAGCTGACTTTGCAGGCGGCTATCAAGAGTAATGCCGATATTGCGTTAATCCCTGAAAGGCAGTTGCCAGTGGCTGAGCTGGTATCAAAAATTCAGCACAAGCTTGCGGAACAAAACAGCGTCGTAATCCTTTGCTCAGAAGGCTACACGAAAGAGTACTCGCCAGGGTTTCAGGGGGCGATAGACACCATGATAAAACAACTGGAGCCACAAATAGGTGTGCGTATCCGTAAGACCATTTTGGGTTTTGGCTTACGCAGTGGCGACCCAAGTTGCGAGGAAATTTATCAGGGAACGATTATGGCCAGTGAGATTGTTCGTTGCATTCAGTCTGGAATGCGTAATAAAGCCATTGTTATTAATTCGAGTAATAAACCTATTCCCATTGATTTAATTAGTATGCAAAAACGCCTGGTCGATACTGAAGGGCATCATTATAAACTTGCAAGGCAGCTCAATATCCTTTGAGGAGACCCTACATGTTAAAAGTACTTTGCGTATGTGGCTGCGGCCTCGGCTCAAGCTTTGCCATTGAAATGACCGCGAAAGCTGTTCTTAAAAAACTGGAGATTCCTGCACAAATTGAACACACCACTGTTTCTGAAGCGGGGGCATTTAAATCCGATATTATTTTAACCTCCAAAACATTTGCAGATATTTTAACAGCCGATGCCAGTGAAGAAGAGGCAAGGCGCGTTATCATTCTGAATAAATTAACTGATAAAGAGGAGATAGAAACAAAAATAGTTGCCTTTATGAAAGCGCAAAATTTAATGGTGGTTGATCATGAATAGTATTATTTCATTTATTGTAAAAGATTTACTCGGCCAGGCATCTATCCTGGTGGCATTTATTGCCATGCTCGGGTTGATTCTGCAAAAAAAATCGCCAGGGAAAATAGCAGAAGGCACATTTAAAACGCTGCTGGGCTTTCTGATAATGATGGCAGGCATTAACATTATTGTCGCCACTTTGACTTTCCTTAACGATATTTTTACCCATGGCTTCGGCATGAAAGGGTATATCACCGACGTGGCAGCGATAGCCGGGCTGGCAAACCGTGAGCTGGGCTCCGAAGTGGCGTTAACGCTGATGGTGATCTTTGCCGTCAATATCCTGGTGGCGCGCCTTTCACCCTTTAAATACATCTTCCTGACCGGGCAGGCACTGCTCTGGATGGCAACTATCGGCACTGTTATTGGCTATAAAGCTGGCCTGACAGGTTTACCCCTTATCCTTACTGGTGGTGTTTTTGGTGGGGTTATGGCGGTGTTGATGCCAGCGCTGGCACAACCTGTGGTACGGCGAATTACCGGTTCAGATGACGTCGCGCTGGGGCATTTTTGTACCATTGGCTACCTGGTTCAGGCTGCGGTGGCAAAAGTTGTCGGCAAAGGCTCCCGCTCAACTGAAGACCTGGTGCTGCCGGATAATTTCAAGTTCCTGCAAGATACCTATTTGTCTATGGCGGTGGTGATGGTGCCCATGTACCTGATCCCGGCGCTGGCGGCTGGGCCTGCTTATATTGCCCAGTTTTCTGGCGGTATGAACTACCTGATGTACGCGTTTATGCAATCTATCCAGTTTGTTGCCGGTGTTTTTGTTCTCTATAGCGGTGTGCGTTTACTGCTTAATGAACTGGTGCCTGCATTCCGTGGAATTGCCATGCGTATTGTGCCAGACGCCAAACCCGCTCTGGATTGCCCGGTTCTCTTTCCCTATGCCCCCAATGCAGTGATAGTCGGCTTTCTGGCAACAACAGTGGGTTCTATTATCGGCATGCTGGTCTTCCCGATGTTCGGGATGGCAATGATTCTACCCGGGTTATTAACGAACTTTTTTGCAGGTGGCACCGCTGGCGTTTTTGGCAATGCGCTGGGAGGGCGACGTGGAGCAATGATTGGTGGTGTTGTCCATGGCCTGTTTATTACTTTCCTGCCGTCAGTTTTGGTGCCGATGCTGGAAAGTTACGGTTTTAATGGCGTCACGTTCAGTGACTCAGATGTGATCAGTTCTGGCCTGGTGCTGGGGCATGCATTCCAAAATAACTGGTTATTTGTTGCCTTGTTTATTGTGTTTGTTGCCGCCCTTGCCTGGTTTGTAAATGGTAAGTCTGTTAATCCTAAAGGGGAGAAAGGTCATGAGCCTGCTTAATTTCAACGATATTTTACGTATTGCTCAGGAACGACAATTTAAGGCAATTGGTTCATTTAACTTACATTGTATTGAAATGCTGCCTGCCTATTTCCGGGCTGCAAGAAAAACGAACAGTCCGTTAATGATTCAGATATCTACCGGAACAGCACAATATTTGGGTTATAAATTGCTGGTGGATTCTGTGTGCTCCCTGGCGGAAAGTGAAAATGTGCCAACCTGCCTGCACCTGGACCATTGCTCGGATATTAACGCGATTGAAACAGCGATGAATGCGGGTTTTACATCTGTGATGTATGACGGTTCTCACCTTAGTATTGACGACAACATTGCGAATACGCGTATTGTGGTGGAAATGGCTCGCCCGAAAAATATCACTGTAGAAGGTGAATTGGGGGCGATTGGTGGCTCAGAAGATGGCAAAGCCGTGGCAGATGAAGACATCACCATTACTACCGTGGAAGATGCTGTGCGCTTTGTGCATGAAACGCAGGTTGATATGCTGGCAGTCTCTGTTGGCACAGTACATGGCCTGTATACGGGTAAAGCGCAAATTCGCCATGAACGGTTAACCGCAATCAGTAAAGCAACTGGCACGCCGCTGGTATTACATGGCGGGACGGGCGTTAGCGATGAAGATATGCGCCTGGCGGTGACCGAAGGGATTAATAAAGTGAATGTGGGTACAGAAATGAATGTCCAGTGGGTAGGGCAATGTAAAACCACATTTGAAAAAGGAAAAGTGAATGACAGTGTGCGGAAATTTTTAATTCCGGCAAACGAAGCCGTTACGCAGGTATTAATGGAAAAGATCGCACTGTTTAAATAAATACCCGTTCTTCTTTTATTTTTATCACTCACCCTGGTGCCCCGGCACCCGTCGGGGCTGGAGTCAGCTATGTTTAATTCGCTAAAAGTATTATGGCAAAAAGCGCCAGTGAACCAGGAAGACAATAATCAGCAGGCACAACTGTTGTCTGAACAAATAGCTCTGCTGGAGCAATCTCTGGCCCAACAGCCAGATAATGCTGAAACACAAAAAGCATTAATGCTTGAGTACAACCGTGCACTACGTGCTTATGCCGCAAGCCCTGTTTATCGGCCACAGGTGGAGACGTTGTTTACTCGAATTGATGAACTGCGAAATATTATTCGCCGTAATATTTAGGGAGTGCGCATGTCCATTAAAGATTTGTTGCTGGAAGCAGATGCTATCCAGGTCGGTGTAGATATTGATAACTGGCAGGATGTGATTCGCCAGGCTGCCAACCCTTTAGTGAATAAAGGTTTTATTTCACAAAATTATGGGGAAGCCGTAATCAAAAACACGCTTGAACACGGAGCGTATTATGTTTTTGATGAGGGGATTGCCATACCCCATGCCCGCCCGGAAAACGGTGTATCCCGCACCTGTTTTAGTCTGGTGTTACTTAAAAAACCGGTCAGTTTTGCCGGAAGTGGTGCGGCAGATATTGTTATTTTATTTGGTGCACAGGATAGCAATAAGCATATTGAAGAGGGGATTCGCGCAATTGTCGATTTACTGGATAACGATGTCCGGTTGTCCAGCCTGCGGGCAGCGCGCAGCAAAGAGGAGGTGGCAGCATTGCTATGAAACAGTTACTTAGTGCTGAACATAAAACCGTCATTCTGGTTAATGGAATTCCGGCATCAGGGAAAAGTACCGTCACCCAGGCGCTTTCACAGCAATTCGGCCTGCCCTCACTGACGCTGGATGGTATCAAAGAGCCTTTTATGGCGCAGTTCCCGGCTATAGATCGCCAGCTTAACCGCCAGCTTGGGTGCGCGGCTTATGCGGCTATCTGGTCGGTTATTGCTGCGGCTCCAGCAAACTGTATCTGGCTGGTTGATGCCTGGTTTGGGTTCCAGCCCCGTGAGCAACTTCAGGTCTTTTTGCAACAGGCTCGGGTACGTGAGGTGCTGGAAGTCTGGAATCAGGTTTCACCGGAACTGGCTGTATCACGCTATGCCCGGCGGCTTGAGCAACGTAAACCGGGCCACCCGGGGGAAGAGTATTTACCAGAGCTGGCAGTGTTAGCGCAATCTGCCCGCCCAATGAGCATCGGCCCGGTGTACACCTTTGAGCAGGGTGAAGACGGTGGTGATTCAGGGGCACTTTTTAACTGGGTTACACACCATATAGCCAGTGAAGCATTGGTTGGGTGAGTGTACTGGCAGGCATAGTCAGGCGGGTTTTGCCATAGCGCCTGGCTTGTTCATGCTGCTGTTTACCAGGAATAAATTAATTACGTTATGTGAATGGCCTTGCGTGTTTATTTAATCGTACATTCAGTTAATACAAGCATTAAATAACGAGTGTAATTGTCATTAACCTTGCTGCCCGGAAGTACATTCCGGTTATAAAAAAACAGGAAACCCACCACAATTTGTAATTTTATTTCTCCCTGCCTGTTTGTTCTGTTGTTTTCACCCCGGCATTCCGGTTTATTACGCTGCGTAGCATTACGTATCAACCGATACTATGCACGAATTAGCACCTCACACAACATACCCGCATATTGACTTATTAAGGACAGCTCTATGTTTAAAGGACTGGTTAGCGCAGCACTCTTACTGGCATGTTCTGCAACGGCATTCGCCACCCAAATCAGTGGCGTTACGGCTTCTGGTTTTGATGAAAAGAACGGCCACAAGCCTGAATTTATGCTGGATGGTAACGCTAAAACCCGGTGGGCCGTAAGTGGTAAAGGGAACTGGGCCGTGTTCCAGTTAGCCGATGAAACGGAGATTCATAATATTGTTCTGCATACTTTTAAACCGGCAGAGCGGCGGCTTAAGTTTGATTTGCTGGTTTCGCAGGACAACCAAACCTGGGTAACACTGGCACAAGGGGTACAGACATCCACGGCGTCTCTCAAGGGCGAAAAGTTCGTGGTGGAGCCGGTTAAAGCTCGTTGGGTAAAACTGCAGGTTCATGGCACAGATATCAATTCATGGAGTTCGTTACACCAGGTGGCGGTGAACAGCGATGAAGCGTTGCCAGAAACCGCGCTGAATTAAGCTGCGGGCTCAAACAGGCTCGCTTGAGATGTACAAGAGCAAGCGTAGCCAGGTGGTTCTCCGCCTGGCTATTACAATTTAGCTTGTGGACTCACAGTTACCGACTGGAATCAGAAGCCAACAGCATCATAGTTTTATTTTTAATATCCACCAGTTCCTGGTCTACCAGCATATCCATAGCACGCAGGAAAGTAGATTTGGATATCCCCAGCATATGGGCAATTTCCTCCTGGTTCAGCGGGAGCTGTATCTCGCACTGGTCAAGGCCATATTCTTTATTAATATCTGATAAATAACGTAAAAAACCCAACACCTTTCCGGCGTTGTCTCGTTGATTCAGTACGGCGATGAATTTCTGTTTTTCCAGTGCTGAGCGGGCAATGATTTTAATAATAAAATTGGTAAAACCCGTAGTAATTTGGCTGATTTCATAGAAACGGGAATTTTTGAGTTGGCATACTTCAACCGGGCTGGCCGCCTGAACATGGTGCTGGTAATACTCGGAATATAGCTCTTCCGCGCCAAATACCTGGCCTGGGAGTATCAGCCCCTGGAGCTTATCCTCTGCGTCATAAACTTTCGCAAAACCAGAACGCAGGGCATACAGTGCATCCACTTTGTTACCACAGCGGTAGATAAAATCACCTTTCGCAAATGCTTTACGTGTGGAAAGACTGTCAACAAACAACCGCTCCTGGTAATCAAACAGGTATGCTTTACAGGCACTGGCAAAGCCACATTTTGCACAGGTGACACAGTTTTTTTTCATTTCAACTTCTTCTTTTTTATGGGCAGGTTACTCTACTGCAATGCCAGTTGTGGCAATGGGGGCTATGGTCAGGGTCATGACTGGATAACACAATTCATGATTGGCGACAGGGGAATACCGATAGTGAAATAATTGTCATCTGTTCTTTGCAGGTAGACGGCGTATTGCCCGCCAAGACCCAGCATTTTTACCGCCAGTGCTGAAACGTTGTCGGGGGCGTTATCGTGCACCATCGGGGCCTGACCAGTTATTGTAATGTGGTATTTATTGGCAGAAATATTACGGTAGTTAAAGGTGATATAGCGTGAAAAGGTCCAGATTTTCCCGTCGGACTTCATAAAACCGGAGAGATTAAATTGCCCGGTTTTATCGGTACGAAACTCAAAAGCGATATTGCCATTAAATGTAAAGTCTTCTTCTTTTGTTGAGCTGTCATAAGTCAGGTTAGCGAAGCAGCGATCACTAAAATACTCTTTGGGGTGGCTGTTTGCACCCCAGGCAAACAGCCCTGCCAGCAGCACAATGAGGGTGACAAACAGCCCTGTCAGTTTCATTTCCATTCCCCATCGAAGGTGTAGTGATTTTCACAGTAAATAACTTTCTCGCTTGCGTCATCTAACGGACATAGCGAATAAAACACCCGCCCGCGGCCGCCGTAAAACACACTACGTTGTACCTGAACAGTGACAGCAAAAGGCTGCTTTTCACAGCGTGCTGCCATATCTGGTTGAAAGTGGCTCATCATATTAAGTAGTTTCTGTTGCAAACTACCTGGCAATTGTTCAAAAGTTTGCAACTGGCATTTACCGATTGTTCCTGCATTATAAAGCCGTGTGAAACGCGCACCTGTATCGTCATCCAGGCGTATAGCAATATTTGCCAGCACCAGAAGCGTTATCAGGGCGGCAGGTATTACAATCCGCCAGGGTAGTTTGAGTTTTGCTGCAGCATTGCGCTGAACTTCAACGGGTTGTTGTGTATCCGGCTGTGAGATGTCATGCCAGGGCAGAATCTCGATATCAGCAGAAAAATAAAATCCAACCCGGGGCACCGCAATAATCGTTTCTTCAATATCTGTCAGTGAGGTGAGGATCTTACGCAGAATACTCACATATTGATTTAATGACGAACTGGAGCTCACATGCCCGGCTGATTCCCATACCGTTTCCAATAAATAGCTCCGCTCCAGCACCTGGCCTGGGGACGCAATTAATAATGATAAAATCCGGTTGGCAGTATGGGTAAGTTTTTTCTCTTCCAGTACAGGCGATCCTGCAAGTGAGCCCGTTTCTTTTACGGCCAGCGTGCCACTTTCTGTATCATAAATAATACTGCCAGCGATGACATATTTCATGAGCGACTCTTTTGACTGCACCACTTATTCAGCACATTGCAACCAGCGGTTTTACAACGCCGATATTATGGATGAGTAACCCAACGATGTCCCTGTCCAGGCGGCCATTTGCAGATTCTTCCATCAGAATCTCTATGGCTTTTTCGGTATCCATTCCTCGCCGGTAAGGGCGGTTTTCCGTTGTTGCGGTGAACACATCTGCTACTGCCAGAATTCGTGAAGGTATATCCAGTTCTGCGGCCACTAGGCCAAAAGGGTAGCCACTGCCGTCCAGCCGCTCATGGTGGTTTGCTGCCCAGGATACAATTCGCCCCAGCTCTTCAAATTGTTCCAGCATCACCAGCGTTTTATAACTGTGCAACTTCATTCTGGCATATTCGACTGCTTCCAGCCGTCCGTGTTTTTCCAGAATCGACAGCGGAATAAATAACTTGCCGATATCATGCAGGTAACCAGCAATACAGATGCGTTGTTGCATTTCAGTGTCGTAGCCATACAGCTCAGACAGCTTTTCCGCAACATGGGCCACACTGGTACTGTGGGTTTGGGTAAAGCTGCTGTATTTATCGACGATTTTGGAAATAAGCAGGCACACTTCGAGAAAGTCTTCCCGGCCGAGGAATTCTTCGTGCAGCGGGCTGATGGTCTGTAACACGCGTTCCGGTTCCGGATTGCCCAGCCGGAACCAAAAGCCATCCTGCTGGCTTGCTTTTATCAGCGCATCAACCAGTTCTAAGGGCCATTTCTTATTGCCAGACAAAAAGCCATTCACAATCTCTTCGCGCTGTGCAATATAATTGCCATCCACCCGGCGCAGGTATAGCTCAAAGCTGTCTGCCATATGCACCAGGTGGTGAATCAGCGGTAAATTCAGGGTACTGCCATCCACCCATTCAAGGTGATGATGTTCAATAATTTGTGTGACGGGCTGCAGAAAATGGATCCCGGCCGTCATTGCTGCCCCACTTGCTTCATGGCCGTCTAAAAATGACTCACTGGCCAGAGCCAGGTCTGCCCGGGGTTTATCCAGAGCACCAATATCGTGCAGCATGCCCGCCAGATAAGTCTCGCGTATCTCCTGCTCAGGCAGACGGGCTTTGTTGGCCAGATACCAACTGATTAACGCTGTCCGTTGCAGGTGAATGACGATTTCAGGTGAAATCGGTTTAATAATGCTGTGAAGTAAATCGAGTACGGTCTGAATTGATATTTTCATAATGTCCTTATCGGTACTTTTTTCTCGTATTTATACGAGTTTTAATTCACTCTGCCGATATGCCTGGAGCATTGTGAAAATGATATAAATTCTCGTTTCTTAAAAACGAATTAATTCTTGCGTGTCAAAATTTTATTTATCAGGTTAATCGTAGCCAAACATGATTTGCGCTGTTGCAACAACTGTCCCTGTGCTGAGTGAAGCGGCATTGTAGACTTTATAATACGCATGCAAATAAATGTATTGGGTATCCTGAATATCTTCATCTTTTTCTATATCCAGAATTTGTGTGGCATTTTCCATATCTGAGCTACTGGATATCTGTACTTCTTCAGAATCTCCCATAAAAATACGGCTGCGAATAGCAATGCCAACACCGCCAGCGGTGGTTTCATCATTCACCATAATCTGGTAGGAAGAGTCTGTGCTGACCAGATCATTGCTGGACAACCAGGCTTTAATATTACGTGTGGCGGTTTTCACCCCAGCCAGGTTGCCACATTTTAATGGGATGGTGAAATCGGCACCGTTGGCTTTTCCTTGAGCTTTCAGAGTGCTAAGTGGAGCTGGGGGCAATTTTACGGTTAAATCCCGAGTCATATTGCAGGTGGTCTGTTTGGGCTCAAACTGAATGGTCATCTTTTCATAAGCCAGAAAGTAATCGGTATCCCAACTTCTGCGTGATGTATTTGCCATCATGTTGCTCCACGCGCGGTACGAGTATGTTTTGCTGGATAATAACGGTGAGTCACTTCCGCTACCGGTACCACTCATCACTGCCGGGATCACGCTGAGCGCACCGGTAGTGGTAGACTTGGTGTAGCTTTCTACGCCACTGGGTGCAGAGGTTAACAGTTCAGCGCGCAGTGTATATTGTGTCTGGTAGCCAAGTGAGTGAATACCCACTATTCCGCTGACTGTTACTTTCTGAATGCCAGTGATTTCAGATGTCACTTTAATCCAGTAGCTGTCTTCACCGTCGCTGCTACTGAAATGCAGGTAAACCGGGTTGCTGTCGAATCCGGTAAAGAAATACAGGTGATCCTGCATTAATGAACCGATCCCCACACTGCCGTACACGCAAGTCATGCTGCCGGACCAACTGGTGGTATAAGTAGCTTCATACACATTGCTATTAACGAAAGCAGAAGACAGGTTCAGGGATTTATCTGCTTCCGCCACACTGGTAAATAAAATACCTGCGTTACGGCAGGTATCGCCCGTAACAGCTCGAGCTTGTGCTCCCGCAGCCTGGGCGGAAAAACCAGGAGTCAATATTGCGGCTATCACCGTAATAATGAGAAAAAATTTATTGAGCATGATGTTTAATCGCCACAGTAAAATGTTAGCGGCAGGTATTAATGCCGTGTTCAGTTGGATGTGTAATGGTGCACATCTGTTTCTTTTTGCCTTTGCTGATATTTACTGTAATGGTGTCCGGCATGGTGTCGGATTTAATAAATATCTGGCTACCCTGGGCGACAAAACCCAGTTCTTGCTTTTTGTTGTCGTAGACAAATGCCCCAAAGGGTAGCTGGTCGCCTTGTGCATCCTGAACATCCAGTGTGAAAAGCTTGCGGGTGTCTGTTTTATATTTAAGGTAAGTAATGCTGCCTTCATACGGGGCAATGTTGAGCATATTCCCCAGTAAATCTACATCACTGCTTTGAGTACCATCCTGGTCCAGGTGGAAGTTATTCTGCCGGTAAGCTGTAGCACTGGTGACCAGTGCGATGCCTTTGCTGTTAGTTCGTGTGCTGGTGCTGCCATTCACTGTGGCATTTTCAACCCCGGGTGCTTCCAGTATCACAAAATTACGCCCACTTTCTGGTGACATCAGCACACCTCCACGCCAGGCCAGCAGGTTACCGCTGGCACCCAGGCTTGCCTGGCGGTATTCACGTGCCATGGTCAGGCCGCTGTTCAGGCTGGTGTAGTCGTTCTTCCAGCTTGTGTAGAGGTCTGCCGAACGCGAATTACCTTCTCTGTCATGGGAAAGCATCAGGCTGTAATCCACGTCTTTGGCATTACCACTAACACTGACATCAGAAGAGGAGTATCTGCCGTTTTGTACACTGGCGTGGCTTGAAACACTGCCGCCACTGCCAAAAATTGTCATAGGGACAGTGACAGTAAAATAGAGGTTATTCTCCGTTTTACCACTGGATCGCAGGGCACTTACCATGTTGCCTTCATAGTTGGTTTCATAGTCGTAATAAGACTGGGAAACCTCAGAACGGCGCAGGGAGACGGAGTAGTTCACGCTCTTCCAGGTATTACTCCAGGTAAAGTTATACTGCTTGCTGGTCTGGCGGTTTTTCCAGTAATCACGCCAGTAAGCAGATAAAGACAGGCGGCCAAAGCCGTTTGGTAATGTCTGGTTGATATTTGCGCTGAACGCCTGTTTGCTGTTAATTGTTGATGTGTTGTAGCCGTATGTCTGGACATTCGAGCGCATCTGCACGAAATCACTGAACGATGCGTAATCCTGGGTACGGTAATAGTAAGACGCCAGTGAAATATTGGTCTGCGTCGGGAAGTACTTACTCCAGGAAATAGAATATTTTTCACCACGAGTACGGCTGTCGCCCGGGAGTGAGTACTGCGCTTCTTCCAGTGAGCCAGAGAGCGAGCCGATATATGGAATCGACACAGCGCTGCCCAGAATAACTGACTGGTAATGGTTGCTTAACGTAGTGCCAGCAGATGCTGTCAGGTAGTTATTCAGCCCGCGTGAATAACTGGCCTGCATAAATCCGGTGTTATCATCCACGCCACGGATATCAACTTTACCAAGGTTAATTTGGTAGTCGCTGGTGCCCGGACGCAGCATATCCGGAATAGAAGAAAACGGGACGACAAAGCGCTCAATGCTGCCACCACTGTTTTTTACTTCAACAGATAAATCACTACGTGAGCCAGTAGGCATTAAGTCACGAATGGCAAACGGGCCCGCAGGAACGGTTTGTTGGTGAATAATATGGCCATCCTGGTAAATGCTGACTACGGCAGTACCCGTTGCAATACCGGTAATTACCGGCATGTAAACGCGTTCGCTGTCTGGCAGCATCTGGCGGCTTTTACGCAGGGTTACACCCTGGAAACGTACGGTATCAAAATAGTCCGATGCGGTATAAGCCCGTCCGGCACGCAGCACTGCGCCTATTGCCGCAATGGGTTTTTCAATGTAGCGAGTGGTATTGATCCAGTAGCTTTTATTAAGCGTGCTGTAGCGCATCCAGGATGAGTTATCTATCAGGTGCCAGCCAAAAAGATTGAGCCCGCTGTTTAATGACAGATAGATATTATCGCTGTTGGTGTAGCCTTTTTGCAGACCATGAAAATTGTAATAGTTCAGGTTGTAGTTGGTATAAGCGCCATTAATACCTTCATCCCATTTTTCGGGTGCAACCCAGTTACGGCTTTGGGTTTTTACGAAAGCCTGAGGGACTTCCAGGTCAAGGCGCAATTCGCCTGGTTTCAGGGTGCTTTTGCCACCATGCAGCAGGGCGTTAATATCAACTATATCCTCATGCTGGCTTTTCAGTACATCATCCAGTTCCTGAATATCCAGCTGCGCAATATCATCTTTTTTTATTTCAAGTGAATTAGCTGCATTGCTGCCAACGATGACGTTAAATTTGCCGCGCCAGACATTATTAACATAGACATCCAGGTCATAAGCTCCCGGTGTCATTACCAATGACTTATTACTCCAGTCCATTTCTGCAGAGTTACCCACCAACAAGCTATTATTGAAACTCTCAGCCAGAGCGTTCGTGGCGCTTAATGCACACACCGCCAGACTAATGGCATGGACAAGCAAGCTTTTACGAAACAAAAATTCGTTTTTCATCAGAAATGAACCCGAGTAATCAACAACCATAATCAGTTAATGGTGCTGAACCGTTTTGCACCGAAATCATCAAGCCAGGTAATCCGGTAATGCCCACCAGCACGGACTTTGTCTGACACTTTTGTGCAGCCAAATGGCGCAATAAACGCGGTCTCTGCCAGTAAATTATCTTTGCGGATTTGTTTTAATTCCCCTCCCTGCCAGGTGACAACCTGGGGAATCGTCATGTAATAAGGTGAGTCATTTTTCAGGCAGGTATGCCCGGCAGATGACGACACTGATATTTTTTCTGCGACAGAACTATCCGGTTCGGCTAAAGACTCAGGGCGATAAAACAACTTAATGCGGTTACGAATGGCAACCTGTAAATAGTTATCGTTACTGCCTTCAGGAATAGGCGGAACATCCAGTACGTTAAGCCAGAACACACTTTCGCGGTCTTTCGGCAAAGGTGCGGTATTCATGGATGATATTTTTAAAGTTTGCCCTGCGTGGCCTGCCATTTTTACTACTGGTGGCATAATCGTGAAGGGCACTTTTATTTTCTCTGGTGCGGCCGAAGCATCACCATTATCCAGCCAGGATTGCACCAGGTGTGTTTTATCACTGTCATTGACTAACTGTACGGAAACGAATTTCGCCGCAGCCGGGTAAATAACACGGGTCTGATTAATAACAACACTTGCCAGTACCGTTTGAGAAAATAAAACGGTAGTTAAAAGAACCAGGAGTTTTTTCATAATCGGTATTAGAAAACCGGGGGAAGGGGCCCCCGGTTTGAGTGCCTTAATCGTAGCTGAATGCGTAAGTTGCGTCGGTAACCACTTTACCAGTGGTGGCTGCACCATTACCGAAGTTGTAGTAGTTAGCGTACATGGTTACAGTCGCGCCATTGGTGCTGGCTACGTCAGTAGAGCTCAGGCCAGTATCAAATGCGCTATCAAACGGAACCAGCGTAGAGCCATCAGAGGTCAGGGCGATGCCCACGCCATCTGCACCACCATCGCTGTAGTTTTTCAGGTATTTACCATCATCAGACAGGTTGCTGCTGCTGAAGGTGATTTTCAGCGTGGTGGCACCGTCATCAGCTGCAGAGCAGTTTTTCAGGCTCATGGTGAAATCTTTTTTACCGGCAGCAACAACGCCTGCAGCACTATTAATATCGTCCAGGGTTACCGGAGTCAGGTTTACAGTGAAATCAGAACCGTTGTTGGTGGTAACGTCACAAGTGGTATCAGATACAGAACCGTTGAAAGTAATAGTACCCCCGGCAACGCCAGTTGATTCGGTAGCAAATGCAGCGCCAGAAAAAATAATTGCTGCTGCGATTACTGTTTGCTTAAACATAGTTTTCATCTCTTTCCAATTTGTTTTGTGTATAGCTGTAATGTGTTGGCGTGAGGCTTATCCA
This sequence comes from Mangrovibacter sp. MFB070, assembly GCF_000705335.1. Lineage (NCBI taxonomy): Bacteria > Pseudomonadati > Pseudomonadota > Gammaproteobacteria > Enterobacterales > Enterobacteriaceae > Mangrovibacter > Mangrovibacter sp. MFB070. The sequence continues at coordinate 320,531 of NZ_JJMI01000019.1, read as the reverse complement.
GAGGTTCCCTGCGTCGCGCCAGTTGTCCTTTTTTGCTGAACACAAGTCCTGTTCATTTCGCCGGAATATAAGACCACGTAAAGTTACTAAAACAAATTTAAATATTCTTTAAATATGAAATTTAATTATAAATATCTACATTTTAACGTTTATATAGGTTTTGTATCTGTTTTGTTTGGGTTTTTGCGGAAGAATTCAATATCTCATTCGCGTTAAAAAGTGAGTTAAATTTGTCATTTGCAAAACGAATTAGTGCGAGTGGAGTTGGATTTAGCATTAATTTAATATATTCAAACAGCTAATTAACAAATAATTAAAAATAGTGATAAATTTGTACAGTCTGGGAATTAAATACAGAAGGGAAGGTGGGGGGAGATATTGGGTTATCTGTAGGGATAAAAGGAAAGATACGTGTGATGCCGGGGGGATATACCCGGTATTTCATTTTCGCCTAATCACCACAAAACCCGACTGCCGCAGCCTGGCGGAACAGTGCCAGAGGGACCCCCCTGGCACAATGCCTGCATCAGGCATCCGCTGTGGTGGTGTGCTGTTCTTCACGCAGTGTGCGCTGGTGCTCGCACATGGTTTGGTGGCGAACCCAGTAACGCCCCAGCGATTCATTCAGCGCGTCCATTTGTTTGCCAATACCTGGCAGGTAAATGGTCAGGCGTTTGCGCTTGTTGGTACGGGTTTTCTCAAAGTTAAGGGCGAGGTAATCAATCCAGCAACGGGTGTCGTGAGTCATGGTGCTGATATCTTCCCAGCGCAACAGTTCACCGTGTTTGGGTTCGGTAATGCCCTGCCAGCTAATGGTGATGGTTTTGCCTTTGCGCAGCGTATAAGTTTGCGGTGGAAAATATTTCTCTACCAGTGCTGTCTGGGCGGCATCTTCCGGGCGGTAACGCCAGGCAAGGCTTTCTTCATGAGCGCTGGAGAATTCGTGCTCGTAACGTTGCCATAATGCCTGTTCAATCTCTTCCGCATCCGGGATAAGGTTTGCCCAGCTTTCTTCGGGGACGTGGGTGGCGACTGCCGCCAGTTGGTCGCTGCTGATTTCATACCCGACATTTTTCATCCGTACACTTAATGGCGGGTGAGAATCAAACGGATGGGGCACATTCTGGCGGCGGATCATCTCACTGAACCCGTTTGAATGGGCGTACTGTGTTAACCCTTGTGCAATGGTCTGGCGTATTTGCAGGCTGCTTTCGTGCTTTTCATCCTGAGCGAACAATTCGTTTTCTACCTCGCCCCAGTAACCGGAATAGGCGGAAACTTTCACCAGGGATTGTGCAATAGTGGCAGGCCCGGCGATTTGTGCTGCTTTGTTGTCGGCAATAAACTCACGGCGGCGGCTGTCGCGCTGCCAGGCAAGCTCAAATAAGGTGCGGTATACCGCCAGAGGGTAATACACCAGCAAGGTCGCCAGGTTATCTTTCATGGTTGAGATATACAAATCAAAACGCTGTATTTTCGGCCCCAGTGTGGCGTTGGTGGCGCTGTCCCCCTGGTGGAGGTGAGTTAACTCATGCACCATCACGCCATCAGCCTGTTCGGGTGTCAGGTGGCGCAACAACGGCAGGCTGACATACAACGTGCGCCCGGTCAGTTTGCGGTCTTTCACGGTTAGCGGAACTTCGGTGACATAAAAACTGGCGTCAATCCCGGCCACAATATGGTCTGGTGCAGTTGTGCCAAGGCGCGAGGCAAGGTTATCCATTCTGGCCCACAATGCCGGGGCGTGTGTCCGGCTGATTTGTGCGCCTTCCACCTGGTTGTCAAAGGGGATGCGGCGAAAAATCCCTTTTACCATATAGAACAACCCGGCCAGTATCAGCAGAGCGACGGCGAAAATAGCTTTGGGGTAATATTTGTCGGTAAAGAATGCGGAGATCCAGAAGGTAAACCACAGCAGCAACCCGCCCTGGACAATAACCTCCACAAAACTCATAAAAATAAGCACCGGGCGCGAGAGCCGCAGGCTCCATGCCTGGGCGCCCGGGCTGATAAAAGCAACCCCACCCAGCACACCAACCAGAACTAAAAACACCAGCCCCAAACCCATGCTTAAGAATATCACTTTGTCCATGGTTTCGAATTGCCACAGCTCGTTGCCATTACAGACGGCATGCTTATATTCAAGCAGGTCTGGCGTAACTGTGTCGCATACACTGCGTGGCGGGTGTGCCTGCAGAAATGCGCTTACTTTGGTGAGGTCCTGGTTGTTCTGGCGTGCGTTATCCAGTATTGCTTCAGTAATTTCATTATTCAGCTGGTACCCGGCATATTCCGACAGCATCAGTGTGGCCACAGGTATGGCAAATAACGTGAGCAATAAATAGATAAGGATTTTGCTAAATCCTTTTTTCATCGTGGTGTTTCCTTGTCACAGAAAAATATAATCCGGCTATACAGAACAGATGTATCCGTGCAGCAGGGAATAATTCCCAGCCAGTTAGTTAAAATTATTTTGAGAAGAAAGTGATTATAACGTGGCAGAGTAAAAAATATGACCAGCAGAAATTGGTAGTGGTCGGTCGTAGTGAAGCCGCTTGTCTGGTTTTTGGCGTTTTGTTCTGGTTCGTGGTGTTATGCTTGTATGTTTTAAGGTTTTTGTCTTGCTTTATATTGTATTGGAAGCTTGATACTTTCGCTGTGTGCTGGCGGGCGTGAAGGGTGCCGGGCGCCACGCCAGGGGCAAATTAAGATTGCGCTTATTGAAGTCTATTTTAATAAAAATATTTGCGAATAATTATATCTGGCTGCGGTGCTTTGCTATAAATATACACCACCATTACATAGGGGCTAAGCCAGCCCCTGGTCAGAATGTCACTGGTGTATTTACCCACAGCACTTTAGTTACGCTTTTGCCGGGGTTGCTGTAGCCATGAGGCAGGTGGCTGGGAAAGTAGAATGAATCACCGGCTTCCAGTTGCCAGGTTTCTTCACCAATGCGCAATTCTAATATGCCTTCCAGCACATAACCCATTTCTTCGCCCTGGTGTTCAATTAAGGCATCGCTTTTCACGCCAGGTTCAATGATATGGATATCACCCTGTAGCAACCCGCCTTTGTGGTGCCAGGTGAGGTTCTCCAGCTCGATTCCCCCTTTTTTGTTGCGCTGCAGGAAGCGCTTACGGTGGCGTTGCGCGGGTTTCATCACCGGGGAATCCCCTGCCCAGTCTTCCGACATCAGGTCTGAAACACTGGTCTCCAGGGTTTTTGCCAGGTGGTGCAGCATGGTCAGTGAAGGGTTAGCGGCGTCATTTTCCAGCTTGGAGAGAAAACTTTCAGAGCAGTTTACCTGGCTTGCCAGTTGCTTGAGTGTCATTTCCCTGACCAGCCGGGCATGGCGTAACCGCATACCAAGGCTGGCAGGCGTTCCTGTTGATTTCGGGTCTGTCTTTTTTTTCATGGGCTAATGGGTTGCCAGTTAATGAATAAGGCCTGCCCAGGCAGGCCAAAACAAAAAAATTATCCTGCTACTGTAAATTGGATTTCCTTCGGTGAACAGCCATTGATAGGCACAATGTCTTGCGGGCAGGCGGACATTACTGCCACACAGTCGCGTTCAGCGCGGATTTCCACGTAATCGCCCGGTGCGCTGACAGTTGGCAGCCAGGAAATGGTGTAATCCGGGTTGACCGGCGTGTTCATCCACAGGTTCAGGGGCTGCGGTACTTCGCGGGCACGCAGACCAATGGCGTTCAGCGCCATACGCATGTTATCTGCACAGCTGTCGTGGTACTCCGTGATCCCCATGTTGGAATAACGGAACAGGTCACAGGCGGCAATCATGGTGTCGTGCACACCCGGTGAGGTATCGGTCAGCAGTGTCACAATAGCGCGGCGCTGGTTGGTTACCAGTACATCGCCTGGTTGGGGAATGATTTTGTCGATAAACGCGCGGGTGTGCTCCATGGAAGCGAATTCGCTCAGGTCGTCACTGTTAAAGAACCAGGTATCGCACACCTGGCTACCCGGGGTGTTGATAATTTTAATCACCTGGCCTTTTTTCAGTTTTACGGCCCGGCCGCAGCGCGGAGGAATGGTATATAACTCGCCAGCTACTGGTGTGCCGTCAACCGAAATTGGGGAGGTTGCGGTGGCATTCATGCCCAGCGCATCGCCATTATCTTTTGCACAACATTCCGGGTATTGGGTAGTGGTAGTCATTATGTAACTCCTTAAATAGTATCAGAAAGCTCGGTAAGCGCACCTGCCAGAGCACGGGCTCCGGTATGCAGCGCACGAGGTTCGGTGTATTCAGCCGGGTTGTGGCTGATGCCACGGTGGCTGGGAACAAACAGCATACTGGTGGGGCAGTGCCCGGCCAGATGCATGGCGTCATGGAATGCGCCGGACAGAAGCCCGGTGCAGGGAATATCGAGTGCCTGGGCTGTGGCGTTCAGCACCTGGTTTATCTGCGGTGCAAATACCACCGGTTCACAGGATAACAGCGGCGCCACACTGACCCGGTCGCCAGCCAGCCCGGCTATGCGGGCATCAAACTGTGCCAGTACCGCCGGGTCCGGGTGGCGGAAATCCAGAGTGAAGCTGGCCCGGGACGGAATGGTATTGACTGCATTCGGGGTAACCTGCCAGCGGCCAAATGTCAGGCGCAGGGCGTCATCGCCCGGGTTTAATGTGCTGGCTTCAATGGTGCTGGCTACGTTGCGGGCAAGCTGCATGGCATCCTGGCGCAAGGCCATGGGCGTGGTGCCTGCATGGGCAGATTCGCCCTGGCACTGCACCTGGTACCAGCGAACCCCCTGAATGCCCGAGACCACCGCCAGGGGTAACTCAAGGTGTTCCAGCAACGGGCCCTGCTCAATATGTAATTCCACAAAGCAGGCCATGTCCCGATTGGGCCGTTGGGCAAGGCCTGGGAAGCGCTGGTGGTGTAACTCCAGTGCCTGGGCAAAGGTCACGCCATCTTCCCCGGTAACGTTCAGAAATGCCGCCAGGGTGCCTGGTTCAGTAAACGCACTGGAACCCATGGCGCCGGGGGCAAACCGGCTGCCTTCTTCGTTGGTCCAAATGGCCACTTCCACCGGGCGTTCAGTAGTAATGCCTGCGTCATTCAGTGCTTTCAGGCAGGCGAGGCCCGCCAGTACGCCATAGCAACCATCAAAGTTGCCGCCACCGGGTTGGGTATCGATATGGCTGCCGGTCGTCACCGGTGGCAGGTCTTGCCTGCCCGGGCGGCGGAAAAACAGGTTCGCGGCGCTGTCGGTGTAAATCTCACAACCCAGCGAGCGGGCTTCATCAATTAGCCAGGCCCGGGCATCCAGTTCGGTAGCGCTCAGTGCCTGGCGGTCCACACCGCCATTATCCAGTGCGCCAAATTGTGAGAGCTTGCTCAGCAGGCTGTCCAGCCAGTCAGTATCAAGGTGTTGGGCAGCACTCAGGCTCGGGGAGGAAATCATAACGACTCCAGTTCTTCAGGTTGCAAAGGGCGGCGGAACAGTGGCGCCAGAAATGTACGTAAGCGCTCACTTTCTGGTTGAGTAAAGAGCTGGCGAGGGCTGCCGCTTTCCACTATGTAGCCATCAGCCATAAACACCAGGCGAGAAGAGATATGGGCGGCAAACGCCATTTCGTGGGTCACCATCACCATGGTCATACCTTGCTTTGCCAGGCTGCGGATAACATCCAGCACTTCTTCAACACGTTCCGGATCCAGTGCTGAAGTGGGTTCATCCAGTAGCAGCAGTTCGGGTTCCAGCGCCAGGGCGCGGGCGATGCCTACGCGCTGTTGTTGACCGCCGGATAACCGTACCGGCCAGTCGCTGGCTTTTTGCGCCATACCCACCTGGTTGAGTGCTGTCATGGCGGCGTGTTTTGCTGTGTGGCGCGGCATTTTTTTGCCCAGCACCAGTGGGGCGACGACATTCTCCAACACGGTCATATGCGGCCACAGGTTGAATTGCTGGAATACCATGGCCAGCGGGCGGCGCACCTCTGCTATTAGCGCCGGGCTGTCGGTGTGCGCTTTACCGCGCTGGTTACCGGAATAACCGAGTAACTGGCCTTTGATCAGCACTTCTCCCTGGTCGTAAGCTTCCAGAAAGTTCATGCAGCGCAGCGCGGTGGTTTTCCCTGAGCCGGAAGGGCCAATCAGGGTGACGATTTCGCCCGGGTGAACACTCAGGTTGATGTCGCGCAGCACCGGATTCCCGGCGAACGCCTTCCCGACATGGCGCATTTCCAGAATTGGAGCGGATGCATTACTCACGTTAATCTCCTGTACGTAGTGCATAGCCAAGGCCGCGCACGCAAAAGCTGACGCCTTGCGCCAGTAACCAGTAGCTGGCAATCAGCAGGGCGTACGGCAGTACATAGGTGTAGGTGTTGGCGACAATCTGGCTGGTGGTCATGGTGAGTTCCGGTACGGTAATCACCGACGCAATCGCGCTTTCTTTAATAGTTAAAATGAACTGGTTACCCAGCAATGGCAGGGCAAAACGCACAGCCTGAGGTGCCTGGATATGCCAGAAACAACGCACACCAGAAATGGAATTAGCCAGGGCCGCTTCGCGCTGGCCCGGGGGAATGCTGCCCCATGCTGCACGGAAAATTTCACCGAAGTAGGCGGCGCTGTAGAGCGTGAGTGACAGTACAGTGGCCTGTACCGCACTGAGCATAATGCCTGCAGAAGGCAGGCCAAAATAGATAACCGCCAGTTGAGCCAGGTAAGGTGTACCGCGAATAATCCATACATATCCGCGCCACAAGCGGTATGCCAGTGGGTGATGTGGGCATAACCCGTTAAACGCAAACCCCAGCGCCATTCCCAGCACGGCTGCACACAGGCTTATCCATAATGTGGTACCCATAGCCTGAAGGTAATCAGGCAGGTAATTGGCCAGTTCGCTCATCGTGATTCCCTCTGCCAGTAGCGTTCCGCCTGGCGCCCAGCCAGGGCCAGCAGGCTGGTCAGCGCCAGGTAAATCAGCGCAACTGACAGGTAGACCTGTAATGGCTGGTAAGTGGATGACGCCAGTTGCTGGCCTACACGCATCAGGTCAGTCAGTGCGATGACAGAGACCACGGCAGAAGCTTTCACCACATCAATCAGTTCTGATAACAATGAGGGCAGTGTCAGGCGCAACACCTGCGGCACCTGAATACGCCACAGAATTTGCCGGGAACTGAGTCCACATATTGCGGCCGCTTCCAACTGCCCGGGAGCAATACTGGCAAACCCGCTCTTGAGGATTTGCGACTGGTAAGCGGCTGTGTTGAGTGTCAGTGCCACCGCTGCGGCGAGGAACACCGGCAGATTCAGCCCCAGTTGTGAAGGCAGGTAAAAGCACAACAGCAACTGAGCCAGCACCGGCGTACCGCGAAACAGACTGACCCATCCATGGGCCACTCCACGCCAGACTCGCACCGGGCTGCCAGACATGCGCCAGACGCCAATCCCCACCAGAAAGCCGGCAACCATGGCAACCAGGCAGAGTGCTGCGGTGGTTAGCGCGCCATGCAATAACGCGGGTAGCCAGCTGGCGAAATGGGTGAAAAAAGCAGGCATCACTCAGTACTCACAGTGCCGGTGCTGGCATCGGTGTTGCCGGAACATTCATGGTGAAGCCGAACCATTTCTGTTGCAGTGCTTTCATCGTGCCGTCTTTGTTGGCCTCGATAATGCCGTCCTGGAACAGTTTGACCAGTGAAGCGCTGTCGGCATCTTTACGCCCAACCCAACCAAAATAGGTCTTCGGCCCCAGCATTTCCGGCAGTGTGGCAAACACACCCGGGCGGGCTTTGATAAGCGGCCCCAGGTTGGAGAGCGACTGGGCAACCCCATCCAGGCGGCCATTGGCCAGGTCAACATAGGCTTCGTCGAAGGCGACATATTGTTTAATCTCTTTGATCCCCGGTTTGCCGCTGGCTTTCAGTTTCTGATCAAAAGCCTGCAGCACCTGCAACTGGCCGGATCCGGTTTGTGTTCCCACTACTTTGCCGCTCAGATCGTCAGGGGAGGTGATGCTGTTGTCTTTCGCGCGTTTCAGTAGCGCGACGGTGGATTCAGCAATAGGAGCGGTAAACGCGAAGTGATCCACACGTTGTTTATTCACGGTAACCGCGGTGATGACGAAATCGAATTTTTTGGCATCCAGCCCGGGCAGAATGCCCTGAAAGGGGAGATCCAACTGATCCACTTTCACGCCCGGTAACGACTTAGCCAGAATGTGATTCATCAGATCCACGTCGTAGCCAACAATTTTATTGTTCTCAACATATTCAAATGGTGCGTAACGGGCTTCGGTAGCGATGGTCATGACCTTCGCTTCTTTAATCCGTTCCAGTAAGTCTGCGCTGTGTGCTGTCGTAGAAAAGGCGCTGGCAGTTACCAACATGGCCCAACAGGCTGCAAAGGAAAAACGCGTCAGTTTCATGGTTTCGCTCTCTGAAAGTGATATTCATTTTAGGAAAGTTACTTGAACGAAATGACATTTGCATGAATTGTGCCAGGGCGTAATCAGACAACCGGTGTTTTTTTATCTACTTGAAAAGTAATTAGTTAAGAAGATTGCCGCCAGGGACAATGCTATGAGAAGGAAAAAGTAAAAACGGGCGGTGTGCACAATATTGATGCTTGCGTTGCACGTTGATGGTGCGTTTTGGCGGTGGCAATGCAAATCACCTGCGGCTGGCCTTCACAGCCTTTCAGCGCATAGCCACCACGCGCTGCATCAGACTGTTGCTCCACAGACTGGTGAGTAGGGCTATCTTCGCCCAGACCGATTGAGTCGTGGGTATACACCATCACCCTTACAGCTGGTAACGGTTCAAGAGGCTGGCCAGTATATGAACGAGAAGCGTGTAGCACTTGATTTATGGCTGGCTACTATCATTCCAGCATCATGGGATGACTACAGGGCATTTGGATAAGTCTGATGTGGCGTTATTCGTGTTTATGGGTCTCGCTTAAAATATTGTTAGCTATATAGCTAATATTGTAATTATGAGTTAGTTTATTAGCTATATAGTTAACTTTGGGTGTTTACATGGCCAGCAGACAGGAAATCGGTAAAACGGTCAGCGAGCAACGTAAAGCGCTTGGGTATACCCAGCAGCGCCTCGCGGAGCTAACCGGTATTCACAAAGTCACTATCTCAGAAATAGAGAATGGTCGTTTTACAGGCTCATTCGATATCTTCGAGCGCTTGCTTGATGCAGTTGGCTTGCAGTTTAACGTGACACCTAAACGTCACGAATTACCTGATTGGGATGAGATTGATAGCTTGTTTTCGGAGGATGACTAATGGCCGTCGAAGCGAGCTTACCAGGTCAATGAATAAGAAGCGTGCAGCACTCAATTTATGAATTTATTTAATTCATGCCATATTACCTGGAGACGCCAGCAGTTACCTGCCAGACCGAACTATGATCCATTGCTGGTATAACGGCAGCCGAATAATACCGTTGGTATGGCAAAACGTACTGCCCGGCGGTGTTTATTAAAAGGGGATGATCTAACGGGTGAAATTGCAACCGGAATGTTGCGAATTGCATAAGCTGAATTGTTTCAGCTATGGGGCTTTTTTTTAAAGTAATTCTGGCTCAGTTACGCTTTCCGGGGAATAACCATGTTATTCATTATTGGGCGGCTGATTAATATATTCCCCAGGTAGTGAGCCAGCATAAAGTGACTTCATGGCAAAGTAAAGTATGCCATTAGCCGGAACACCTTCAATGGTGGGTTTCTGCCAGTGGCAATGGCGCTGGCGGGGTGGCATGCAGTGCGTTTAAGAACAGGGTTACCGCGTTCTCAATCACTAAAGGGGTGCCGGTGATATTTTTGGTATAGAAAGAGATTGCCAATTTTTCAGTGGTTGCTTTGGTAATATGCACAAAATAATACTCGGCTAAACCATAACTGGCTTTCAGAATAGCGTCTTTGTCGTACTGGGTTTTATCCAGTAACAGAGTAAAATATTCACCCAGTGAGTTAGAGCCTTGTACCACAGTTTCCATTATCGAAACCTCACATTAAATCCATCTTTAAGTTGCCTTGCAAATTGGCGCAGCTAAGAACCAGAACCTGGCGCCAGGAAAAGTTTTAATAGTCTTTTACGGTATTTCTCCGCGTTTTGGGGGAGATGCATTTTGATTTAAATCACTATGTTGTTAATTAACCGCTGCAATGGTTTTTGGGGCTTTTGTAGTATGTTTTTCAGACAGCGATAATACCCGTGCATCATGCTGAGTGTGGTTCTCTTTTTGGTTACTCTTTTCACGGTGGAAAGCAGTTGCAGCATTATCTGCCGTATAAATATTGTGCTGCCTGGGGGCGGGGTAATCAGAGTTGGTTTGCCGTTATCCGGCTTTCGGGAGCGTTGCTTCCCGGGCGAGCGGGAAGCAACAAAAGGAAGGGTTAGTTTAATTCAGGCCAGTATGCTTTATTCGCCTCAATAAGGTCATCGAGAATCGCTTTGGCAACCGTGGCGCTGGGCACTGTTTTTGACAGGGTAATGGCCTGCCACAGCTTTTGGTAAGAATGCTGTTCCCAGGCATCCACCACCAGTTTTTCCACCGCCACCTGCTGGCCCATCATCCCTTTCTGGAAATGCGGGATTTCGCCAACAGTCAGGGGTTCCGGCCCGTTCTTCCCAACCAGGCAGGGGATCTCCACCATGGCATCGGCATCAAAGTTGGCAATTGCGCCATTGTTGGGAACAATCAGCAACATGCGCTCCTGGGTGTTGAACGCAATGGCAGCAGCCAGGTCAACAATGTAAGAAGCATGTTCGTCGATTTCCAGTTCTCCCGCACTGGAATTCCCTGCTTCAATAATGGCCCGGCAGGCACCAAATACCTGTTTTTCACGGTGGTCCATTACTTCGTTTGCCCGCGTTCTTTCCGGGTTGGAGTGAGCCACCACATAATCCGGGAACAGGTAATACTTCAGGTAGGTATTGGGCAGGGTTGCGCTGTCCAGCGCCTGGACATCTTTTGCTTTGGCAAAGGTATCGTTCCAGCTGGCTTCGGTATGGGTATCTTTTGCCGGGGGAACATAGCCGTGTTGCGCCACATAGGCTTTCAACTGTGGCATTAAATCATTACCTGCCAAATCTTCGATTTGGGTCCACCAGCCGAAGTGGTTCAGGCCGTAGTAACGTACACGCATTTGCTTGCGGTCTTTCAGCCCGACAATTTGCGCCATGCGCCCTTCAATGCCAATGGGCATATCGCAAATATTAAGTATTTTTGCATTTGGCCGCAGTCTGCGGGTGGCTTCTGCAACAATGGCCGCCGGGTTGGAGTAATTCAGCATCCAGGCATTGGGGGAGTATTGCTCCATGTAATCCACCAGTTCCAGTACGCCGCCAATAGAGCGCATGCCGTAGGCAATTCCACCCGGGCCACAGGTTTCCTGGCCCAGAACACCATGGCGCAAGGGGATTTTTTCATCCTGCTCACGCATGGGGTATTTACCCACGCGGATATGGGCCATCACAAAGTCCACGTCAGTAAAGGCTTCTTTTGGGTCTGTGGTGTAGCTGAACGCGATATCAGGCGCCTGCTCCTGCAGAATTACTTTGCAGGCTTCGGCGATAACTTCCTGGCGTGCGCCATCGTTGTCATAGAATTTCAGCGCTCGTAACGGGAAGCGGTCCTGGTTCGCCAGCAACATGAGCACAATGCCTGGGGTAAAGGTACTGCCGCCACCGGCGATTACCACTGAAAATTTATTTGTCATACTGCCTCCGTCATGGTGTTGGATTCATTCGTTAAAGCGGTTTTCATCAGGCTTTCAAGTTGGTCCCGCACCTGCGGAACATGCAGCCCGACAATCACCTGGATACTGTTGCCATGGCGCACCACGCCATGAGCGCCAAGGGCTTTGAAAACGTCGTCACTTTGGGTTTGCGCTATATCCACCAGGGCAATACGCAGGCGGGTGGCGCAGTTATTGATGCTGTCGATATTGGCGGCTCCGCCCAGCGCTTCCAGGAACCCGAAGGCCTGGCCGGTACGGGTATCTCTGGTGGCAGGGGCCGGGGTTTTTCCGCGGGCAGCCTGGTAGTCGGCCTTGCTGTACAGGCGCACTTCACTGGCTTCACGGCCGGGGGTTTTCAGGTTGAGCCGCAGAATCAGGGTGCGAAACACCACAAAATAGAGTGCGGTGAAACACAGGCCGACCCCAATTTGGGTGAACATCATGCCGCTGTGGTGGTGGAACATCGGGATCCAGTTTTGGGGTAAAAACTGGTCCAGTAAGCCGCCGCCAAAGTTGCCAACTACGCCACACAGGTACATCACTGTCGCCATGGTGGCAGCCAGCACGGCATGCACGGCAAACAGCAGCGGGGAGATAAACAGGAATGTGAACTCCAGTGGTTCGGTAATGCCCACCAGAACGGCGGTGAGTGTGGCCGGGATCAACAACCCGGCAACTTTTACCCGGTTTTCTGGCGCGGCAGTGACATACAGCGCAAGGGCAATTCCAACTGAGCCAAACACCTTGGAATTACCGTGTAAGGCAAAACCGCCTTCAGGGAACAGCGCTTTCAATGGTTCGCTGCTGTTGCTGAATTCTTGTAAATGTTGTGCCCAGTAAACCTGAATACCGCCTTCGACCGCGGCCGGGCCAAAGATAAACGGGCCGTAAATAAAGTGGTGCAGCCCGGTGGGGATCAGAATGCGTTCCAGGAAGGTATAGATCCACACGCCAGTGGCACCGGCAGTGCGTAAAAATGCCTGTAATGATTCAATGCCCATCTGGATTTTCGGCCAGCCCAGTAATGTCAGCCAGGCACAGGGGATCATTACCAGAAATGCAATAATTACAACAAATGACGTGCCCTGAAAAATACCCAGAAAAACGGGTAAGGGTTTATCGAAAAAACGGTTATGTAATGCCGTAACTATGCCGGATATAGCAATTGCGCCAATAATACTGGTATCCAGAGTTTTTATTCCGGCTATCAGTGTCAGGCCACTTCCTGCAACAGGATCCTGAGTAAAATCTACGCCGAAAAAATTTCCCCAGGTCATTCCCATGGCATTAATAAAATAGTTCCAGGTGAGGAAACTGATTAGTACGGCAAGGCACGCTCTGGCCTGAGCCTGCTTTGCCAGGCCAATGGGCAGGCCGACGGCGAAGATCAGGGGCATATTGCGAAATACGCTCCAGCCACCTTCTTCGATAATATGAACAATTTGTGCAAATAAGCTTTCCGGCGCGGTCAGTGACTCCCCGACAAAAAGCGGGTTGCTGAGCATAATAGCTATGCCAACAACCATTCCTGCAAACGGAAATAATAATACCGGGGTGAACATCGCACCGCCGAAACGTTGTATTTGACTGAGCATTGTAAAATCCTCACATAAACCAACCGGGTAAGAGGCCTTATTTCATTGTCGTGCTGGCCGGTATTGAGAATAAGAACTGGCGCATGCGATGGCCGGGTGAGAACACCGGGTTTGTGATAGCTTTCAAAGTTTAATTACAGCGCATGATGTCTACTTTTTATTGTGAAACCAGACAAGTGCAGAAACTGGCTGAAGATGTGTTACTGGTTTTTCTATTAGTTAATTGTTTTTAAATAACTTTATAACGGAAACGCCAGTTCATTTTACTCATGGCTGAGGCAAAAAGAGGTCCAGTAGTGATCTATAAATCAATTGCAGAACGGTTACGGGTGCGCCTTAATTCATCGGATTATGCTGTGGGCAGCCCGTTGCCTGGTGAAAAGGCGCTGGCACAGGAATTTGGTGTGGCGCGCATGACAATTCGCAACGCGCTGGATTTACTGGTGAGCTGGGGGCTGGTGGTTCGCCGCCATGGCAGTGGCACGTTTGTCGCCCGCAAAGATGTTCACCATGAAACCAACAGTTTATGCGGCCTGGCGGAAGTGCTGCGCCTGCAGGGCAAAGAGGTTGCCAGCCAGGTGCTGAAATTTGAAGTGATGCCCGCACCGCCTGCAATTGCCCGGCAACTGCGGGTGCAGCTGAATGACCGGATCTGGTTTTCCCGCCGCCTGCGTTACGTGGATGGTAAGCCTTTGATGCTGGAAGACAGCTATATGCCTGTCGTGCTGTTTCCTTATTTATCGCTGGCGCATCTTGAAGGGTCGAAGTTTGATTATATTGAGAAAGAGTGTGGGCTGACGATTAGTGGCAACTATGAAAGCCTGACACCCGTGCTGGCAGACCGGCAACTGGCTGAACGGCTAAATGTTGCTGAGCACACGCCTTTGCTTAGGATCAGTTCGTTGTCTTACAACGACAGCGGGGTATTCCTCAATTACTCGGTAATGTACCGTAATACTCGCGAATACCAGGTGGATTACCATTTGCGCCGTAGTGCGCCGCAACAGCCGTTATTGTGAGTGGTCAGAGAGCAGCAGGCAGGGTACTGGCGCTGCTCTCTGGTGCGGGCTACTTACAGGTGACTGTTAGCGCGACGCTACCGCGATTATTGTGGTAGGTTTGCCATGCATCATTGGCGAAAGCGTAGAGGTAGCCGCTTGCCTTAGGTGTGAAGGTGGTTGTGTCACCAATCAGAAAGACTTCATGGGGTAATTTTTCATCCTGCTGGCTTCCCGAAGGAAAATCGTTGGCAACCATACCAACCAGCGCGAACCAGGGGTACTGTTCCTCACGTTTGGTGTACCAGAAATCAGCGGTGTGGTTATGGGTGAATTTCTGGTAGAGCGTTTCGGCTTTACCTAACAGTGATGAAACGCTGTGTGCCAGTTTGCTCAACTGAAATTTGCCGTTATCGCAGCCTGCCGGGCCACTGGGGATGTCACTATCCATCCATTCACCCTGTGCCTGAAGGTGGTAAGTTTTCCCGGCTTCCAGGTACAACCCGGTTGCATTCCAGTGCTCACGGGCAAACACCGTGACAGTTGTATCGCCACCTTCAGCCAACACTGTGGTAGGCCAGTAGCCACCCTGGGTCAGCGGTGGGTTGTGGTAGCGGTTTAATGCAGACGAGTGTAACTGGCTGGTTTGCGTGGTAAAGCAGGGCACATTCCGCGGGCGGGTTTTCAGCGATTTAAAGACACCGGTAACGGAATCATGCAGGTAGCCCAAATAATCCGGGTGAAGCTGCGCCATGGTATCCGTGCGAAACGCCAGCTCACAGGCCTGCGCTTCTTCCATCATCCATTGCAGGGCTCCGTCTGATAACGCACTTTGCCCATAGCCCCCGCCCACATCAGCATGGACACCAGGAAACCAGATTTGCTTCATATCCGTATGGGCTGTTTCATTGCTCCACAAGGTGGGGGAAAAGCTCTGGCGCTTTTCATCTATGGCAATGGCGTGGCGCGCGTGCTTCACAATGTTACTCAGATTGGTATCGTGGAAGCGGTAATTGTCCGGGTTGTCCAGCAGGTTGAGCAAAGCCATATCATCCGGCACACCCAGCGCACCGACTGTGTCCCACACGCCAATAAATTCAATACTGACACTGTGCCGGGTGGGTGCCCCCTGCGCCACATTGAAAAAAGCGCGCTGTGCAGTAGCGGTTACCGGTTTAGCCTCATTTTCTGGGGTCTTGTAGATCTCGAACAGGTCTTTAATTGCTGCCCAGCGTTGTTTTTCATCCATTTTCGACGCAACCGGGTCCAGCAAACCACAGCGGGCAATCATTCCGCCAAGGCTGCGCACGGTCCAGGAACCACGGCTGAATCCGAATAACCAGATACGCGCTTCTGGCTGGTAATTTTGTGTCAGCCACCCGTAAGCACTCATAATATTTTCATTCAGGCCTGCACCGGTGCCTCCTCCGGCCATGCGCTGAAGCCAGGTGCCGTCTGTGCCCACCCCGGGGTGATAATAACGGCGTTGTGCCGGGTTGTTCTCCAGCGCGTTATAGAGTTTCACTACATTAGTTGGCGCCGGGAGGTCGTCGTCCATTTGATCTGGCGTATTCCAGGTACCATCACAACAAATAATAAGATTGAGCATGGTTATATCCTGTGTGTAGGGTTGTTTTCGCGGCCCTGAAAGACAGGGCAATTATCCATTTATAGTTCATGGTTATTACATTTTGGCTATTTTTATTGCTGCCATGGTAAGGCTTGTGGGCTACTCCGGCTGATGTATGCCGCTGGCTATTCATGCTTTTTTCGCATTTTTGGGAAAACCAGTACTGAGTCCCAATAATAATCAGGAAAACGGGATGTGAGAGCTGGTATTTGCGGGGTTTTAAACTACGTCGTATTTCACGGATGCTAATTTTTCACGTAATTCCCAATTAATTTTGCATCAGGGCGTGAGTCTCATCACATAGAAAAATAACAGCGCGTTTATCCATATTTCCAGCAGGATATTTCCGACGCGCCAACTATTTTCAAATCTGACTGTCGTTAAAAAAACGTAACAAAATCATGATAAGCGGCAACATTTCATGGTCTGTTGTGTATGCCGCATTTTCTTACCGCTGTCCTGACGAATAAATATGAGGCTGAAAATGAGTAAGCAATTTATTGCCAGTATGTTGTCTGCATTACTGATGGGGGCGGCGGTGTTGTCTGCGCCGTTGCACGCCGAAGAAAAAACGGTGGTGAATATTTCCAAAGTTGATGGTATGCCCTGGTTTAACCGCATGGGGGAAGGGGTGGTACAGGCGGGAAAAGACTTTGGCGTGAATGCCTCCCAGGTTGGGCCTGCCAGTACCGATGCGCCGCAACAGGTTAAAATCATTGAAGACCTGATTGCCCGCAAAGTGAATGCCATCACCATTGTTCCGAATGATGCCAACGTACTGGAACCTGCGTTCAAGAAAGCGCGCGATGCCGGTATTGTGGTGTTAACCAATGAATCCCCGGGGCAACCCAGCGCTAACTGGGATATCGAAATTATTGATAACCAGAAATTTGCGGCTGAATACGTTGAGCACATGGCGAAGCGTATGGGCGGTAAAGGCGGCTACGTTATCTATGTGGGCAGCCTGACAGTGCCGCAGCATAACCTGTGGGCAGATTTGCTGGTGAAATACCAGAAAGAGCATTACCCCCAAATGCATGAAGTGACCCGCCGTATGCCAGTTGCGGAAAGCGTGGATGATTCACGCCGCACCACGCTGGATCTGATGAAAACCTACCCGGACCTGAAAGCCATTGTCTCCTTCGGTTCTAACGGGCCAATTGGCGCAGGCCGTGCAGTGAAAGAAAAACGCGCGAAAAACAAAGTGGCGGTGTACGGCATGATGATCCCGTCGCAGGCTGCTTCGCTGATCCGCAGTGGCGATATTACTGAAGGGATCACCTACGATCCGGCAACGGCTGGTTATGCACTGACGGCTGTCGCCAGTACGTTGCTGAACGGCGGCGCCATCAAACCTGACTTTGAAGTGAAGAACCTGGGGAAAGCGGAAGTGGATATGGATAAACATATCATTCGCTTCCACAAAGTGTTGTTGGTGAATAAAGACAATATCGATTCGCTGTATTGAGTTTGGTACAAGGCCGGGGGCGGTTATGCCCTCTGGCCGGTTGGTGCCAGCACCAGGACCGGGTGGATTACGATTATGGAACCGTTTCTTTCACTGCGTCATATCAGTAAAACCTTTCACGGCACCCGTGCGCTTAACGACGTGGCGCTCGATTTTCTGCCCGGTGAAGTGCACTGCCTTGCCGGG
This sequence comes from Mangrovibacter sp. MFB070, assembly GCF_000705335.1. Lineage (NCBI taxonomy): Bacteria > Pseudomonadati > Pseudomonadota > Gammaproteobacteria > Enterobacterales > Enterobacteriaceae > Mangrovibacter > Mangrovibacter sp. MFB070. The sequence continues at coordinate 302,917 of NZ_JJMI01000019.1, read as the reverse complement.
CAAAATGGTTGTGGCAAATCCACACTGATCAAAATTATTTCCGGGGTTTACCGCCCTGATGACGGTGCGCAGATAACTCTTGGCGGCCAGCACTGGTCGCGCCTGACGCCTTCGGCATCTGTTGCTCAGGGGATCCAGGTGATTTACCAGGATCTCTCGCTGTTTCCCAACCTGAGTGTGTGGGAAAACATTGCCGTCAACCACTACCACCACGGCTGGCTGGTGAAACGCCGGGCACTACGCCTGGTTGCTGAACAGGCAATGGCGAGTATTCATGTTTCCCTGCCACTGGATGCCCCGGTGGAATCGCTGTCTATTGCCCGTTGCCAGTTGGTGGCTATTTGCCGTGCGCTGGCCCAGGATGCCAGGCTGATTATTATGGATGAGCCCACGGCTTCGCTAACCCACCAGGAAGTGGAAGGGTTGCTGGCGGTGGTGCGCCAGCTTCGGGAAAAAGGTATCTGTGTGGTGTTTGTCAGCCACCGGCTTGAAGAAGTGCTGGCGGTGTCGGACAACATCACGGTTCTTAAGGATGGTGAACTTGTGGGCACGTACCCGGCAGCCGATATGACAACGCAACACCTGGGTTTCCTGATGACGGGGCAGCAGTTTGAATACCAGACCCGCGCACTGCGCCAGAGTGCGGGTAGTACGCCGGTGCTGGAAGTCGTGAACTTGTCACGGGCCAGGGAATACCAGGATGTGTCGTTTCAGGTGGAGGCCGGAGAAGTGGTGTCCATTGTCGGGCTGCTGGGTGCCGGGCGCACTGAACTTTGTCTGAGCCTGTTCGGGCTCACCCGGCCAGACAGCGGTGAAATCCGCATTAATGGCCGCCCGGTGAAACTGCGCAGTAACCAGGATGCTATCAGCCAGGGCATTGGTTATGTCTCAGAAGACCGGATGAACCGTGGGCTGGTAATGGCGCAGTCTATCGAGAATAACGTTATCAGCACGGTGTTCCCGCAGGTCACTAATACTGTGGGGCTGATTGATGAAACCCGTTGCCGGGGCCTGGTGTCCCGCCTGGTAAAAGCGCTGAGCATTAAAGTGCCTGATGTTCATTTGCCGGTGAATACGTTATCGGGGGGGAACGCCCAGCGGGTATCAATTGCCAAATGGCTGGCGATTACTCCCCGGTTATTGATTCTCGACAGCCCAACGGTTGGTGTGGATATCGCCAACAAAGCCGGGATTTACCAGATTATCAGCGACCTGGCGAACCATGGTATCGCGGTAGTGATGATTTGCGATGAAATTGAAGAAGCCTGGTACCAGAGCCACCGGATTCTGGTGATGCAGCAGGGGCGGTTAACCCACAGTTTCCTGCCAGAAAACAGTACACAAGAGATGATAGCCGGGGTGGTCAATGGCTGATTTATTCAAACGCCACGAAACCTGGCTGGGGCTACTGATTGTGGTGCTGTTTGCCGGGTTGGCCTGGAAAAGCGATGAGTTTTTTACCCTGAGTAACCTGTATGACCTGGTGAATAACTACGCCATGTTAACCATTCTGGCCTGCGGGCTGTTTATGGTGCTGATTTCTGGCGGTATTGATATTTCTTTTCCCGCCATGACCATTATTGCCCAGTACGGCATGGTGTTGCTGTTGCACCACATTGGCGGCAACTTTGCCGTGGCGTTTTTATTGGCAGGCGGTATCGGTGTGCTGCTGGGCCTGGTCAATGCTCTGCTGGTTAATCGCCTGAATGTGCCGTCTATCATCATTACTATTTCCACGCTGAATATTTTCTATGGCCTGCTGTTATGGCTGAGCAAAGGGGTGTGGCTGTACGATTTTCCCCCCTGGTTCGAAAAAGGCATCATGCTGTTCAAATACACAGATGCAGATGGCTATGACTACGGGCTGAGCCTGCCATTACTGGCGATGCTGTCGGTGGTGGCACTGACCGGGCTTATCATGAATTTCACCACCACTGGCCGCAAGATTTACGCCATGGGCGGCAACCGGGAATCTGCCAGCCGGATTGGCTTCAGTGTGTTGCGGCTGCACCTGTTTGTTTATGGCTATATGGGTTTTCTTTCGGGTGTGGCGGGTGTGGTTCAGGCCTGGACAGTTCAAACCGTGGCGCCTGATTCACTGCTGGGCTATGAACTGACAGTGCTGGCGGCGGTGGTGCTGGGCGGAACCAGTCTGGTGGGCGGCCGGGGTACGCTCACCGGTACATTATTAGGGGTGATTTTACTGGCGGTAGTACAAAACGGCCTGAATTTACTGGGCGTATCCTCTTACTGGCAAACACTGATTACCGGCAGCATCATTGTTGTGAGTATCAGTGCGACTGCCTGGAGCCAGCACCAGAACCGGAGTCTGTTATGAAAATCGCCTGGCGTAATAATGTGGAGTTTTACCTGGTGGGGTTGTTGTTGCTGGTGGTGGCTGCTTTCAGTGTACTGATGCCGGATATTTTCTGGTCGGTCAGTAACTTTCAGTCAGTGGCGTCACAAATGCCGGTGCTGGGGATCCTGGCGCTGGCAATGGCGATGACTATGTTATGCGGTGGGATCAACCTGTCGATTATTGGCACGGCCAACGCCTGCTCTTTGGTTATGGCCTGGGTGGCAACCAGTTATCCACCTGGCTGGATATCGGCACTCGGTGCATTGGGTGCCGGTGCCGGCACTGCGGTGCTTATCGGTTTATGTAATGGCGTATTGATTGCCGGGATACGGGTATCGCCCATTCTGGCAACCCTTGGCATGATGACCCTGCTGAAAGGTATCAATATTTTGATAACCGGCGGCAGTGCCATTGCCAATTATCCGGACTGGGTGTTGTGGCTGAACCATGCTCAGTGGTTTGGTATCCCGTTGCCTTTATGGCTGTTTGCGCTGGTAGCGCTTGGGCTGTGGGTTCTGCTGGAGAAAAGCCCGTTGGGCCGTGCCATCTACCTGATTGGCTCTAACGAACGGGCGACACACTATGCCGGGATTAATACCCGCCGGGTGCTGATTCAGGTGTATATGATTTCCGCACTGTTGTGTGCGGTTGCCGCATTTTTAATGATGTCCAAACTGAATTCTGCCAAAGCCTCTTATGGGGAATCTTACCTGCTGGTGTCTATTCTGGCGGCGGTTCTGGGCGGGGTGAACCCCGATGGTGGCAGCGGGCGTATTATTGGTATGGTGCTGGCGTTGTTTCTCCTGCAAACCATTGAAAGTGGCTTTAACATGATGGGGGTCAGCCCTTATCTTACCATGGCACTGTGGGGCTCATTATTGCTGTGCTTTATTCAGGTACGCGGCATGATGGGGGTATCCCGGCCTGGTTGAAACTTGTCGTGAAGGTTGAACGAGCCCGCCGGGCACTGGCTGGCCGGCAATTTTGCGGCCTGTACCGCAAGCCGGGTATTTTGCCGGGTGGGAACGGGATTCCCTGGGGATGTATCACAGAAAAAAACCAGTACCTGGTGATAATGCCGTGGCGTTTTCCTGGGCGGGTGTTGGTGTTTTTATCGCCCGGCGGTGGGAAGGCGCACGGTTACTGGAATACATAGCCCTTACTGGAATATAGCCTCGACAGGAGAGTTGAGAATGGTCATTCCCCGTTCGTTTATATCAAGTGCATTTGTTTTTTCACTCGTTTCCCCCGTTTCCGTTTTTGCGCAAACCTTACCAACAATCACTCTGTTGGCAACCGGTGGCACCATCGCTGGTGGTGGCGAGTCCGCCACACAATCTAACTATGTTGCCGGGCAGTTTAATGTTGACCAGTTAGTTGCCGCAGTGCCACAGCTTAGTGATATGGCCATTATTAAAGGTGAGCAGGTGGCAAATATTGGCTCACAAGACATGAATGACAAAGTGTGGTTGTCATTAGCTAAAAAGATTAATGCACAATGCGCGGCCAGCGATGGCTTTGTGGTTACCCACGGTACAGACACGCTGGAAGAAACGGCCTGGTTTCTTGATCTCACGGTAAAGTGCGATAAACCAGTGGTTCTTGTGGGGGCGATGCGCCCGGCAACCGCAATGAGCGCAGACGGACCATTTAATTTGTATAACGCAGTGGTGGTTGCGGCAGATAAACACTCGGCGGGCCGGGGTGTTTTGGTGGCAATGAATGACATGGTGTTTGATGCCCGCGACGTGACGAAAACCCACACCACCGGGGTGCAGACTTTCCAGGGCGCGAATTTTGGCCCACTGGGGCTGGTTCACAATGGGCGGGTCGAATACCTGCGGGTTTCTGCACGCAGGCATCCGGCTCAGACTGTGTTTGATGTCAGCAAACTTGATGCCCTGCCAAAGGTGGATATTGTCTATAACTACGCCAATGCCTCTGCGGCACCAGTGAAGGCGCTGTCTGGCGAGGGCGCACAAGGGATTGTCAGTGCCGGTGTGGGCAACGGTAATCTTTACCACCAGGTGTTTGATGCACTGGTTGAAGTGCGCAGGCAGGGTGTTGCTGTTGTGCGCTCTTCGCGAGTACCTGGCGGCGCTACCACGCGTGATGCGGAAATTGATGATGCCCGGTATGGCTTTGTGGCTGCAGGCACACTGAACCCACAGAAATCACGCATCTTGCTGCAACTGGCTTTGACACAAACTGAGTCGCCAGAAAGTATCCAGGCTATTTTTGATTCGTATTAACACAATATCGTTATTCCCTGCCTGCCAGTTTCCATGCTGGCGGGCTTTTTTGTCCCTGTTAACCGGGTGGTTACAAAATGATACGAAGGTAAACTACCAAGTTTTCCTTCGTAACTGTAGACTGCCTGTATGGAGTAAGGAGCGCATAAAATGAACGATTCAACCCTAACCGCTGCCAGCCTGCGCAGCCTGGTTGGCAGGCTGTCGCGCCGTTTGCGCGCATCTGCACCTCCTGGCGATTTAACCTGGTCTCAGGTTGCTGTGCTGGGCTATTTGGTGCGTGATGGCGCCATGACGGTTACCGAACTGGCAGATGCTGAAAGGGTGCGAACCCAGTCAATGGGCGCAACCGTTGCCAGTTTACAGGCATCCGGCATGGTAACCGGTGAACCCGACCCGAACGACGGGCGCAAAACACGTTACCACGCCACTGAAGCCTGCCAGGCGCTGGTGTCAGCTAACCGCGCAATGCGTGATGACTGGTTATTGCAAGCCATGGAGAGCCAGCTTTCACAGGAAGAACAGCAGCAATTAACGCAACTTGTCCCTTTACTCCAGAAACTGGCTGACTATTCATCCTGAGAGGTTATACATGGCTATTACTACCCTTGATGCCAATACGGCACTGATCGTTATCGACCTGCAACATGGCATTGTTTCTCTGCCTACCGCGCAGGATACTCGCCCGGTTATTGAAAAATGCGCCCAACTGGTTGGCGCTTTTCGCAACGCACAGCTCCCCGTGGTGCTGGTGAATGTTGCCGGGGGCGCTCCCGGGCGTACAGAGCAGCCGCGCCACAGTGGTGAACTGCCTGCCAACTGGGCAACGCTTATCCCGGAGATGACCCCACAGGCTGGCGATATCACTGTTACTAAACACTCCTGGGGCGCATTTAACAACACGCCGCTGCATAGTGAACTGCAACAACGGGGTGTGACCCAGGTTATTGTGGTGGGTGTGGCAACCAGTATTGGTGTTGAATCCACTGCCCGCCAGGCGTATGAGCTGGGTTACAACGTGGCGCTGGCGGTAGATGCAATGGCCGATCTGGCGGCAGAAACCCATGCGAACAGTATTGAACGTATTTTCCCGCGCCTGGGGGAAACCGGCACCACAGCCGATGTTCTGGCACAGGTTAGCGCCAGGTGATTAAGGCGCCGGCATCACTGGCCCGCTGGTGCGGGCTGGTACTGATTTCCGCCTTGCTGGTTCTGGTTCTGGAAGCGGTACAGATCCCGGCGGCTTTATTGCTGGGGCCGATGTTTGCGGCTATTGGTTTTGCGGCATCCAGCCGCCCGGTGAGTATTCCCCGCCCGTTATTTCGTAGTGCGCAGGCCGTGGTGGGCGCTATGATTGCTGCCGCTATTCCTCCCTCGATTTTTCACGAAATCGCTCGCCAGTGGCCACTGTTTCTGGGGTGTGTGGTTTCGGTTATTATCGCCAGCCTGGTGTTGGGAGGGCTGTTAGCCCGCTACCAGGTTCTGCCTGGTTCCACGGCAATTTGGGGGTCTTCTCCAGGTGCCGCTACCGCCATGACACTGATGGCGGAAAGCTTTGGTGCCGATGTGCGCCTGGTGGCATTTATGCAGTATTTGCGGGTGATGGTGGTGGCGCTGGTCGCCACACTGGTAACTCGCCTGTGGGTGAGCGATATTCCGGATGGTGCCGCAGCCCAGATAAACTGGTTTGCTCCGGTACCTCTGTGGCCACTATGCGCCACTTTGCTGGTTATCGCTGGCAGCGTATTGCTGGCTCACTGGGTTAAGCTCCCTGCCGGGCCCATGTTACTGGCACTGGTGCTGGCAACGGTTGCGCAAGATGCCGGTGGTTTGGCTATTACACTGCCAGAAACCTTGCTGGCACTGGCTTATGCGTTTGTTGGCTGGGGCATTGGTTTGCGCTTTTCCGCAGAGATCCTGCGCCATGCAGCCCATGCGTTGCCGCGTGTGCTGCTTTCCGTATTAACTCTGGTGGCGGTGTGTGCCGGGTTTGCCTGGCTGTTGGTCCGGTTCGCAGGTATCGACCCGTTAACCGCATACCTGGCAACCAGCCCGGGTGGTGCGGATTCGGTGGCGATTATCGCTTCGTCCAGTAATGTGGATTTGCCTTTCGTGATGGCGATGCAAACCGGGCGCTTTATTCTGGTGATGCTTACCGGGCCGCTGTTATCACGCTGGATAGCCAACTGGATGCAAAGGCGTTCCATGCCCAGGTAAACCTGAGTTGTTGGCTAAGGTGCGCAGAATACCAGGACTGTGTGATACTGGGTATTGGCTCAGCCGTTAACACAGAGGATGTCTGCATGGAATTGGCTATGTACCTGGTAGATGCATTCGCGCACCAGGCCTTCTCCGGAAACCCTGCCGGGGTGTGTATTACTCCCGAACCACTACCTGATGCACTGCTACAAAAAATTGCCGCAGAAATGGCTGTTTCCGAGACGGCATTTTATACCCCTGGCAGCCAGCAGTTACGCTGGTTTACCCCGCTTACTGAAGTTAACTTGTGCGGGCACGGTACGCTCGCCACTGCGCATGTTTTACAGCAAACCGGTGCGCTTAATAGCGGGGAAACATTAACATTCACAACCCTTTCTGGCCCGCTGCATGTAACGGCAGGGCGGGATGCAATCACTATGGATTTCCCGCTGTTGCCACCCAATATGGCAGTGCCTGCCGGGCTGGCATATCTTGCCGCACTGGGGCTTACTGATGAGCAAGTAACAGCACAGGGCATGTTCGGTGAGAAGCATTTTATTGTGGTCAGTAGCGAAGCTGTTGTACGCCAGCTGGCACCAGATTTTGCGGCCTTACGGGCGTTACCCGGGCGTGGAATTGTGGTGAGCGCCCGTGGCGAAAATGGGTTCGATATTGTTTCGCGTTACTTTGCTCCCTGGGTGGGGGTGAATGAAGACCCGGTAACCGGCTCTGCACATTGCGCTCTGGCGGCTTACTGGTGCGCTGAGCTTGGGAAAACGCAATTGCATGCGTTCCAGGCTTCTGCGCGTGGTGGTGAGTTGTCGCTCGCGTTGGGTGAACCTGGCCGGGTGAACATTGGCGGGCAGGCGCGCACTATGCTGGTAGGGGCTTTTACTCTGTAATTTTCCGGGCATTACCACAGGGGGGCAATTTTAGTGCCTTCCCTTCCCAGTGGTAATTGTGTTATTCGCACCATTGTTAACGGTTGTGGCTGCCACACTGTGATATCATCAGCAAACTGCATTCTTGAAAAAACGCACAATATATTCTTAAATTTTCAAAAGTGGAAATATTTCACTCCCTGTTTTTTCTGTAAAATGAGGTAACTATTTCATTAGCTGAACTATCGTTTCCGTAATATTACACGAACACCGCCATTTTTTATCAGGCACGGATTATGTGTTATTTCAGTTAATAACGTATACAATTTAATAACATTACTGGAGTGGCTTCATGAACCTTAAACAGTTGTACTATTTTAAAAGGCTGGCTGAAAAGCAGCATTATACTGAGGCCGCATCAAGCCTGTTTATTACTCAGCCTTCATTGAGCCATGCTATTGCTGAGCTGGAAAAAGAATTAGGTGTAACTTTATTTGAAAAACAGGGAAGAAATGTCCGTATAACCAGTGGTGGCATGCTATTCCTGCCTTATGTAGAGAAAGCGATTTGTGAGTTGGAAAAAGGCTGTAACGCCCTGACTAAGCTGGCAGATGTTGCATTTGACCACGTGAAACTGGCCTTTATCTACACGATGGGGGAGTATGTCATTCCCCAACTGATTGAGCATTTCACCGCCCAACCTGCAACAAGCAACATTCAGTTTTCATTTTACCAGGGGACAACGTCATCAATTGTTCAGGATTTGAAAGCAGATAAATTTGATATGGCTATTTGTTCAATGATGCCGGATGAAACCGATATTGACTTCACACCTATTATTAGCCAGGAGTTAGTTCTGGTGACTGCGAGAAATCACCCTCTGGCGCAAAAAAACATTCTCAATATTGATTTAGAAGATGTGGCGGAATATCCCTTTATCTTTTTTTCAGAAAAAAGCGGTTTGCGCCAGTTTATTGATAAGATCTTTGTGGGTAAGAATATCATTCCCAATGTTGCCTGTTATGTTGAGGAAGATACCGCAATGGTTGGGTTAGTCGGCATTAATTATGGGATTGCCATAATGCCGCGGATTAACTTGTTATCGTCATCAAATGTTCATGTTATTAACCTGAATAACATTGAGCAAACCCGTTATGTGTACCTGGCAACCCATAAATACCGCACGATGTCGCCACCTGCACAGGCGTTTAAAGCGTTTATGCTGCGTTTTTGCCAGGAGAATTCGTTTCGCTAAGATAAACCGGTAAACAACTGGCCAGGTTGTTTACCGGTTTGGTTATCAGGCCGAGAGCAGTGGCAATACTGCGCGCATAGCGCTGACAGAGATTTGCCCAGGGGCTGAAGCCTGGCCCACAGCACCAAAAGTCATGCTGGAGTGGAATACTTCACCGCACAGGCGGCTGATAACGCCCAGTTTGCCCATCGACATAGTAATCAGCGGTTGCGTGGCATACAGTTCCGCCATGGTGGTGGTGGCATCCAGCAATACCAGCACGTCCTGTCTTGTTTGCGGCATTACCGCAATTTTGGGCAGGTCTGCACCCAGTTCCTGCATCCGGCGCAAGCGCCAGATTATTTCTTCTTTCGGCGGTGTTTTATGGAAATCGTGGTTACTCATGATGACGCGCACGTTGCACTCATGAGCAATTCCCACTAACTGCGCAATACGTTTTTCATCATTGAAGAGCTCAACATCAATCAGGTCAACCAGGCCGCTGCCTGCCGCCATGGCGTTCAGGGCAAAATAGTCGTCATCGCTGAGCTGGCACTCCCCACCTTCTTTTTTGCTGCGGAAAGTAAACAGCAGTGGTGTGGCAGGCATGATGTCACGCAGTGCGGATAACACACTCTTGACTGCCGCCTGGTCGCTAACCTGGCTGAAGTGATCTACTCGCCATTCCACTAAATCTGCTTTCTGTAACAACAGTTCGTGAGCATTGACGACGATTTCTTCGCGGGTTTTCCCCATCAACGGTACGCAGATAAGCGGCGTACCAGTACCAAAAGTGATATTTCTGACAGTAACTGTGTTCATAATCCCGTTCTCCTGTGAGGCTCGTTGGTGTCAGACCTGAGCACTTTTAACGGCAAAGTGGGCACCTGCGAATTGCCTCACGCCGATAATTAAGGCCAGCGCAAATCCGGCGGCAGCCAGGCCGGTATCAAACCACATAATACTGGCGATACTGGTGTGTGATAATTCTGCTGTAATCAGTGGGATGGTGAAGGTTGCCAGGCTCCCAGCACTGTAGAAAATCCCGGTTGCTTTCCCTTTAGCCTGCGGGAATTTCATTGCCATGATTGTCAGCGCCAGTTGCATAACACCGCCAGCGGCGGAGAAACCGATGACAAATGCGAACCCTGCCACCATTACAGGCGTTGGCCACAGGCAAACACTGAGCAGTGCAATAAAGGAGATAAAGGTATACAGCATCAACAGGGTATGTGAGCTGACTGTCTTTTTCACCAATGCGGCTGTAATGAATACGCAGGACAATGACCCAACGGTATACAGGCTCAGTAACTTAATGGCAGAAGCGTATTCCATTCCTGCAACAAACTGACCGTATTGAGAAAGCCACTGGCTGACCAGATAAAACGTCGCCATAGAGATGTAGCCGTAGAGCGTGAAGCAGGCTATATCCAGTATCTCACTGCGTGACATCCGGGGAGCGGCCGCCACCTGGTTGCTGGCACCTGAAGCCGGATTGTTCGCTTTTCCTGCCTTTTTTTGGTCCTGGTCCGGGAAAGGACGTTTGAGCAAAAAGATGGCATTAAGGATCATAATGCACGCGGCAACAACAAACGACCAGCCAAACCAGGCATTGCCCCAGACCAACAGGCTGATAATAAACGGCAACAGGAACTGGCCTGCGGAAACAAACGCTTTAATCAGAATATTGGCTGTACTGGGCGAATTGGGGAACGACTCCATCAGCGCCGGGTAAGTTCCTGAATCCAGGAAACTGTTGGCGATACCGGCCAGGAAGCCAAACGCGTAAGCAACAGCAATGGTCTGCGACTTCAGTATTCCAAAGAAAAACAGTAAGTAACAGGCCATTCCCAGGTAGATAAAGGGTTTGCGCCCAAAGCGGTCTGAAAGCATACCAGACAAGAACAGCACCACCAGTCGCCCAATCCCCAGTGAGGAAATAACGATGGATACCCCGGCGGCGTCAGTCTGCCATTGTTGCTCAAGGTGTGGCATGTTCAGGGAGATAAGAATCACGCCCATCCCATGAACCAGGTAATTAAGGTATAGCCCCAGAGCGGTGGGAAGATAACGATTTTTCATCTTCTCGTACCTTATCAAAATAGAATATTTTTAACGTATTCAATGGGCATTTCTTTCCCGGTCCAAATTTCGAATGCGCGGGCACCTTGCCACAGCATCATGCCAAGACCATTCATGGTGCGGCAGCCTTTCTTCTCGGCAATTTCCAGCAAACGTGTTTTCAGTGGGTTGTACACCACATCGGTGACAATTAAATCCGGGCGCAGGAAGCTGTCGTCTGGCAGCAATGTCTGGCCCACATAAGGTTTCATCCCCATACCTGTGGCGTTGGCGAACAGCACGCTGTCATCCATTTCCTGGCGCAGGCGTTTGCTGTCGTCCATATCGTAGAGATTCACCACGCAGTTGGTGTTATCGCGGATTTTTTTGACGGTGGCTTCGGCATTGGCAAAGAAGTTATCTTTACGGTTAAAAATGGAAATTTCTTTTACACCGTCCAGCGCGGCCTGCACACAAATGGCAGTTGCAGCGCCACCGGCACCACACAGCGTAATTTTTTTTCCAATAATATCTATTTGTTGTTCTGACAGCGCGCGCATATAACCCGTACCATCGGTGATGTGCCCGGTCAGAACGCCGTCATCGTTGACCACGGTATTCACCGCACCTACCAGTTGTGCTGCGGGGGACAGTTGGTCCAAATACTGGCATACCGCAGTTTTATTCGGCATGGATACGTTAAAACCGCGCAATTTCAAGGCACGAAACCCCTGAATAACGTCGGGCAGTTCCTGGTTGTCCACTTCAAAAGCCAGGTAAACGTAATCAAGGCCCAGTTTGGCAAAGGCTTCGTTATGCATGGTGGGTGACAGGCTGTGGCGGATAGGTGTGGCAATCAAACCGATCAGCTCTGTGTGGCCAGTAATACGTTCTGTCATGATAATTTCCTCATTATATTTAAATGCAAAAGATGTAGGGTTGGCAGCCTGGCGCTGTCAGGTGTTTGTGTTGTCGTTACGCCAGAACGCCCATGTCTTCGAGTGTGCTGAGAATATTTCGCCCTTCACGTACCCCGTCGATGATGCGGCGGGCAGCGACGCTGTCGCCGATATTGACGATGTTGACGTTGTGTTCCAGTCCCCAGGATTGCAGCGGGGAAAGGGTGTGCTGGTCAGCCCGCATGCCCAGGCAAACAAAGCCATAGTCGAAGGGAAGGTGAAGGGTTTCGCCTTGCTGTTCAGCGGTGAAGCTGTCGGCGTTAACCGACATCAGGCGAGTGTTCATGTACTGAGTCACACCATATTTCTGCAGCATGCTCATCATGGATGTTTTGGTTATCAGGTCTAAATCACGGCCAGGGGCCGGCATCATTTCTACCAGCGAAACATGTGCGCCGCGCAGAGCAAAAAACTCGGTCACATCCAGCCCGACAGCACCGCCGCCAATCACCACGACCTGTTTATTTTCCGGGTGGTCAAATGCCGGCAGATTGTTGAGCATGCCTTTAATGGAAAAGACTTTGCTGTTGGGTTTATCAATAAAGTCCATCAGCCCGTTAATGGGCGGCAACAAGGGTGACGAACCCGTGGCATTAATTACCAGGTGTGGCTCCAGTGCCGCAATGTCCCGGACACTTGCCTGTTTGCCGGTGATAAGGCGCAGGTTACTGAGCCCATTGATGCGGTTTTTCATAAAAGCCGGGAAATCAGCGATACGGCGTTTTTCAGGGAGCGTAGATATTTCTGCGGCCAGGCCTCCCGGTTGCCCTTTGGCTTCCAGTAGCCAGGTTTCGCAACCCACTTCAGCTGCTGTGCAGGCGGCTTCCATCCCGGCGGTACCCGCACCAATCACTACCACGCGTACAGGTTCACGAACGTGGCGTTGTTTATAGGCGTCGCCATGAATAATGTCGGGGTTAATTGAGCAACGAATGGGCCGGGAACGGGCGATACGGTGGTCGGCACAGCCAATATTGCAGGAAATACACTTGCGCATCTGTGCTTCCTGGCCGTGTTGTACTTTGTTGACCCATTCAGGTTCCGCAATCAGACCACGGCCGATGGCAATCAGGTCGGCATCGCCTTCAGACAGAATACTTTCGGCAATGGCCGGGGTGCGGATGTTGCCGGAAACAACAGTCGGCTTATGGAATTTATCCCGCACAACACGCGATAACTTGCGTTTCCAGCCGTCTTCCAGATCCATCTGGTCAATCTGGAATTGGAGTGTGTCGTTTAAGGCAACGGAAACATTGAGAATATCAACCTTGTCCTGGCAGTAAGACAGCATGGTTATCATGTCATCTTTGTGGTTCCCGCCTTCGACAAAGTCTTCCAGGCTGAAACGCAGGCTGATTGGAAAACGGGGGCCAACTTGTTCACGGACTTTATCAATCACTAACTGAACAATACGGGCACGGTTCTCCAGTGAACCACCAAATTCATCATCACGCTGGTTATAAACCGGGGAGAGGAACTGGCACAGCAGGTAAGAGTGGCCCGCGTGAATCTCGACACAGTCAAAACCCGCCTGGCGTGCACGCAGTGCTGCTTCACCAAATTTATCAATAACCTGGTAAATATCTTCTTTGGTCATGGCCCGGGGAACCAGACCATTTTTTTTGGAAGGCACATTGGAAGAGGACAATGGTTGTTGGTGATTCAGGCGGCCAGGATATGCCGATGCCCCTGCGTGGTTAAGTTGCACTGAGACACAGGCACCGTGTTTATGCAGGCGCTCTGTCAGGCGAAACAGCCCGGGTACATACTGGTCATTATCAATACGTAATTGTGTTGTACCATTTGAAGCGAAAGGGAAATCAATACAGACATTTTCAATTGTAATTAGCCCGGTACCACCTTTGGCTCGCAGCTCATAATAATCCAGTTGCTCTTCTGAAACCTCGCCATTAATTCCGGCAAAGTTCGTTCCCATTGGGGGCATTATGATACGGTTTTTTAATGTCATGCCATTTATTGTGACAGGCGAAAATATATGGCGGTAAGTATTCATTTTGCTCTCCTTGGGTACGACAGAGTGCATCTTTTCAGTAATTAATAGATTGCATTCTTGGGGTGATTTTTTTTCTTATCCTGATGGTAGAAGAGCAATGAGAGGGAAAATAATGCTTTTTTTTATGGGTAGTCATAGAGGTATTCTATGGAATTAACAATTTTATGATGTTGTTTTAATTTTTAGGTTAACTTGCAAGTTACAAAAAAATAATTCCATTTGATTGTTGTTAACAAATCGCGAATAAATGTGAGCTAAATACTGATGTTTATTTTTTGAAAAGCTGGTTCAGATTTTTCTGTGCCGTGAGAAAAGCCAGTTTTTCCCTGGATTTGGTGGCGAGAAAAAATTGAAAATGTGCAACAGATCACATTAAAAGGGTTTTAGAAAATAAGGTACAGGCCGGGAACCTGTACCTTTCAGGTGTGTTTAACGCAGTGGTGCTGGCTGATGTGCAATATTGGACAGGTAAAGATTGAAGATATCCTGCATGACCAGTGCCTTATTCCTGTCAGCATCAATGACAAAATGTGTGGCTGAACGGTACAGTTTTTCCCGCTCTTTCAGTACGCTACTCAGCTCATCAATAATGTCCAGGCCGGTTAAGGAAGGGCGCTGGCTGATTGCCGGGTTAGCGGAAAGCCGTTCCACCAGAGCCTGAATAGAGGCACTAAGGTAAAAAACCATACCATTGTTTTTCATATGGTTACGGTTTTCTTCACTCAGTACCATACCACCACCGGTCGCCACAACATGCTCCGGCGACGTAAAGTCCTTCAGTATCTGGCTTTCAATTTTGCGAAACGCAGGCCAGCCTTCTTCGTCAACAATTTGTGCAATGGTTTTACCTGTACGTTGTTGTAGCGCTTCATCGGTATCAACGAAAGTTAAAGCCAGGTCTGCCGCCAGCATTTTACCAATGGTGGTTTTGCCGCTCGCCCGGGGGCCAATGAGTATTATCGCTTTTCTCATAATATCCAGGCCTTTAACATAACCGCTCTAAGTTGCGGGAAAACAGTTCAGCCGCAGCCGACTGGTAGAGTTTCCATTGTAAAAAATCCCCGCCAGGGTATACCTGCAGAAAGTCCTCAAAAGAAGTGAAGTAACGCATCGTATTGTTACCTATGCGGTCATTAATTTTGTGAACAATTGCAGCGATACGTTCTTTGCGGATTAATCTTAGCGCTTCCATTTTTACGATAATATCTTCAGGGATTTCTTTTTCCCCAGATTCCCATTGAGACCATGTTTCTGTGTCACTGTCTCCGGCAATCCAGGTTGCAGATTCTTTAACGGAAAGAAAAAAAAGGTAGCGTAATGCCTGTAGTTCGAGGTTATTCATTTTCTTGTTTCTCAGGGTTATCTGGTGTTGTTGGAATAATGGTATGAGAAATATATAATTAATAAAGGTGATCTGTGTCATGACTCGTGCAAGTATTTAAATCAGGATTTGTTTTTTATTACCTCTCTCAACTTAATGGCGCTTTTCTTTTCTTCCGCACCAGGCTCACTTTTTAAACCCCGGGTAACTGCCTCATGTTGTCTTGTTGTGGGGACACCGGCTGGTTAAATATTGAAACACTCAGAACAAACTGACACATAAAAAGTGGTTA
Organism: Mangrovibacter sp. MFB070; assembly: GCF_000705335.1. Lineage (NCBI taxonomy): Bacteria > Pseudomonadati > Pseudomonadota > Gammaproteobacteria > Enterobacterales > Enterobacteriaceae > Mangrovibacter > Mangrovibacter sp. MFB070. Next base: position 287,345 of record NZ_JJMI01000019.1, on the reverse strand, counting down.
AGCGCACAGAGTGTGAATGTTGAACCCGGGTCTGGTTACTACGCTGCCATAAGGTTCATCTCTTGGGGGGCGCAATCACAACAGGGCGGTGAGCCACTGGTTGTGGAGGAAAAACGGCCACACAACGGGATGGAAAAACAGGTACAGGAGCCAGACATGAAGTTACGCACACTAGGTACAACAGGGTTACACATTCCGCCGTTGGTGTTTGGCGGCAATGTTTTTGGCTGGACAGCAGACGAAAAAACCAGTTTCTCTTTGCTCGATGCGCTGCTTGAACGTGGGTTCAATACGATTGATACCGCAGATGTCTATTCGGCCTGGGTACCAGGTAATAAAGGGGGCGAATCGGAAACCATTATTGGCAACTGGCTGGCGGCTCATCCTGGAGTTCGCGATAAGATTGTGCTGTTTACCAAAGTGGGTTCCGATATGGGCGGGCCGGATAAAAAAGGGTTGTCTGCGCGCTGGATAACCCAGGCGGTTGAAGACTCATTACGCCGGTTGAAGACAGATTACATCGATCTCTATTTTTCCCACTGGGCAGATAATTCTACGCCTTATGAAGAGACATTGGGCGCTTACGAGACGTTGCTTAAAGCGGGGAAAATTCGTGCTATTGGGGCATCAAATCTCGATGCTGACCAGCTTAAAGCATCACTGACCGCGGCAGACAACGCCGGGGTTCCACGCTATCAGGTGTTACAACCTGAATATAATCTGTTTGACCGGCATTCGTTTGAAGGAGCCCGCCAGGCACTGTGTATTCAGGAAAATATTGGCGTAGTGACGTATTACAGCCTGGCATCGGGTTTCTTGTCCGGAAAGTACCGTAGCCAGCAAGACCTGAGCAAAGGCAAGCGTGGCGACCGGGTTGCCAGGTACCTGACGCCGCGTGGTATGGCTATTCTGGAGGCTCTGGACAATGTGGCAAGCCGCCATGATGCGCAACCAGCCGAAGTGGCTCTTGCCTGGCTGAGCACCAGGGACGGGGTCACCGCCCCTATTGCCAGCGCCACGTCGGTGCCACAAGTTGATGCCTTTGTCCGTGCCATGAGCCTGGAATTAAACCCGGATGACCTCGCGCAATTGAATGACGCAAGCCAGGAGTAATTCACTATTTTGAGTGTAAACAGGCCAGTAAGTATACCTGGCCTGTTCCTGTGGCGGGTAACCCGCCAGGTGTTATCCCTGGCGGTATTTAATCACCAGAATGGGCAGGGCAAACAGCAGTGTCAGCAAGTTTGCCAGGCTTACCGCTGCGTCGCCAATCAATAGCCCATAGGCCAGCCACATCACCAGCCCACACACAAACATCAGGTACATCAGTAAAGAGATCCCTTGTGTGTTGCGGGTGGTAATAACTTTAACTGCCTGGGGTAAAAACGACAGCGTGGTCAGGCTGGCTGCCAGGTAACCCACAAATGTGTGCCACTCCATGTTATACCCCGGTTTCCGGCTGCCCGGTTACTGGGCGGGTAAGGGGCGTTGCCGGTTTTACCGTGCCGGGTTTGCGGTATTTATCCAGCAAGTGAATCTGAATATGCCGCAACATGTCGCCATTGAGTTTGTAGTAGCGGAAATAGAGCCATAACGTGGCAAGGAAGAAAAATGCCGGTAATACAATCATGATGACCTGCATGCCTGCCAGGGTGCTGGCAGACTGGGCGACATTGGGAACATAACCAATGACTCCCAGCACCAGAGCGATAAAGAACGCGGCAAATGCTGAACCGCCTTTCACCACCAGGGTTTGTACTGAGTAAGCGATGCTTTCGCAGCGCACATTGAGTTTATATTCGCCGTAATCCACGGTGTCGGCCACCATAATCACCTGCAAAACCCAGAACAACGCGGTGCCAATATTAAACAAAACGCCTGCCAGTAAAATGACCATCACCGGGTGGAACTGGCTCAGGGCGGCAACCAGCAATACGCCACTGCCCAGCAGGGGCATTAACGAAGCGCCAGCCCACAGTATGCGCCGGGAAAGCCGCCTGACCAGCCGGGGGAACAGAATGAGCGTAACAAGGTTAGCCGCGCCAGCATAAGACATATACCAGGGAAATAAACTGGCGTCGCCAATCACATAAGTGAAGTAATAGATGGCAAAGCCATTCACGATATTGGCGGCAATGTTGTAAGCCAGCGCCATGCCCAACAGGCAACGTAACTGGTCGTTGTTATACAGCAGCCCAAAAATCGCTTTCAGGCTGGTTGCGGAGGAGGAGGAAGACGTGCCCGGGCTGTCGGATGAATACACTTCGTGCACGTTACGCAGCGTGACAAGCGTAGAAGCAATAAAAAAAGCAATCAACACCAGAGTAAACAACTGGAACCCATCACCGCGGTTTGCGCCGCCAACCGCTTCTACAAACGGCAGGGTGACACCGGCTGTTACAAACCCGGCAAGGCTTGCAAAAAAGCGTGGGTAAGGCACCAGTTGCTCACGTTCACGTTTATCCAGCGTTATGGTTGGCACCAGTGACCAGAATGGAATATCCATGATGGTGTAGGTCATTCCCCACAGAATATACGTGACGGCGGCATAGATGAGCTGTGCATTGCCATCCAGCTTGTGCGCACTGAAGAGTAAAAAGAGCACTACGGAGTTTGCCAGTGTACCGACCAGTATCCACGGCTTAAATTTGCCCCAGCGGGTGCGTGTGGCGTTGACTATCCAGCCCATAATGGGGTCGTTAATGGCATCCCAGATACGGGCGACTAAAAACAGTGTCCCGACCGCGCCAACGGACAGGCCAACTACATCGGTGTAGTAATACATCAGGTACATGTAAACAATGCCGATAGCGAAATCTTTACCGAATGCACCGAAACCGTAGCTGAGCTTTGTTGTCATTGAAATACTCATAGGGTACCAGCCTGTGTTCCCAGGGCTGCCTCATGTAGAGTGATACGGTTACCTGCCAGTGCGGGAGGCAGTTGCTCCCGCGTGTTTATTTGCGTACTGCTTGTTTACGTACTTAGTTGTGGAGCCAGCTAGGTAACCAGTCTCCGTGAGCGGCAATCAGGTCATCCGTCAGTGCATAAATTTCGTCAATGCTTAACACGGCAGCGGTGTGCGGGTCGAGCAGGGCGGCATAGTACACATCGTTTTTGTTTTCATTCAGCACAGCCTGAGTGACTAACGTCTGAACGTTAATGTTGGTTTGCATCAACGCGGCCAGGTGGGCTGGCAGCCTGCCAATATGGGTTGGCTGAATGCCGTTGGCATCGACCAGGCAGGGTACTTCCACGCAGCAGCCTTCTGGCAGGTTGTCGATAAGCCCGTCATTACGCACGTTGCCGTAAACCACTTCGGGTGTGCCAGTCCAGATGGCATTCATGATGGCGCTGGCGTATTCGCGTGATGGTGACACATCAATACGTTCCGCCTGCTGGTAAGCCGCCAGGTCTTTATGCCAGGTATCCAGTTGCTCAACGCAGCGTTTGGGGTACTCATCTAACGGAATTTGATACCGGTCGATAAGATCCTGCCGCCCGGGTTTAATAAACCAGGGGGTATATTCGGCAAAGTGCTCTGAGGACTCAGTAACGAAGTGGCCCAATTTTTTGAACATTTCATAGCGCACAATATTTGGGCAGCGCGTGTTGCCATGAATGTTGGCTTTGGGAGCGCGGCCCTGGGCATACGCCTCCAGCAAATCCGGGTAGACAGATGTGTAATCACCCCGCGCAGTTTTCTTTTCCAGCGCCAGGTAAAACGCCATATGGTTAATGCCAGCGCAGCGGTAACGCAGGTCTGCCGGGTCGATATCCAGGTCCCGGGCCAGTTCTTCGGCCGTTCCCTGAACTGAGTGGCACAACCCTATCTGTTTGATGTGCGGGTAACGGGCATAGATTGCCCAGGTGTTCATCGCCATGGGGTTGACGTAATTCAGCAAGGTGGCTTCGGGGCACAACGCAGTCATATCCTCACAAATACGCCACAAGTGCGGAATAGTGCGTAATGCGCGCATGATACCGCCAGGCCCGAGTGTGTCGGCAATGGTCTGCTCCAGCCCATGGCGTTTGCAGATTTCAAAATCAGTGACCGTACAAGGCTGGTAGCCACCAATCTGAAATGCCACCACCACAAAATCAGCGCCGCTCAGCGCTTCACGTTGTTCTGTATGGCAGGTGATATCGCCTGTCGCACCCGTAGATTCCATCAGTTTGCGCACGACAATATGTGATTCTTCCAGGCGAACCGGGTCGATATCCATCAGTGCGATATGCGCGGTTTTTAATGCCGGGCGCTGAAACACATCGCCCAGTATATTTTTTACGAAAATAGTGGAGCCTGCGCCAATAAAGGCAATTTTAGGGGCGGACATCATCATGGTTTCTCCTTCCGGCTGTTAATGATGCCAGCATGGCACTGAGGGGCAGTGGTTATCGTCCCTGTAACCTGTTGAGCTGTCCCGGAAACTCAGAACTTGCGCGCCAGAGCAATAAAAATGACTAAATGGGAGGAAAAAACCGGTTTTACAGAGTTTTTGGCAGAAATCCTGTTCCATTATTACTCTGCTATAACCCGGATTGAGGGTGATATCGCGTTTTTTTGCCCAGGGTTACGCCATCATTCTTACTTTCCAGAACAAGGAGCGACGATGGGACACTCTGCTTTTTCAGCACTGCCAGCCGACCCTTTTATGTGTAGCAGCGATGAACGGGAAACACGCAGCCCGTTGTCGCTGTATTCTGAATACCAAAAAATGGAAATTGAGCTGCGCGCCCCTCATGCCATGGCAACCAGCCACTGGCACGGGCAGGTAGAAATTAATGTCCCGTTCGATGGGGATGTGGAATATGTCATCAATAACGATATTGTGCGCATTAAACAAGGCCACATTACCCTGTTCTGGGCCTGTACTCCGCACCAACTTACGAACCCCGGCCACTGCCAAAGTATGGCTATTTTCAACCTGCCAATGCACCTGTTCTTAGGGTGGCCGCTGGATAAAGAACTGATTAACTACGTGACTCATGGCATGGTTATCAACTCGCTCGCCAGCCAGCAATTGAGTGAGTTTGAAGTCCGGCGCTGGCAACAGGAGTTAAGTAGTAAAGACGAACAAATTCGCCAGGTCGCCATTGATGAAATAGGCCTGATGCTCAAGCGCTTTAGTTTATCTGGCTGGCAGCCACTGGTGGTGAATAAAACCCGGCCAACACATAAAAACCGGGTATCACGCCACGCTCAATTTTATGTCAGCCAGATGCTGGAATTTATTGCCCGCCATTACGACCAGTCGCTCACCATTAATGACGTGGCGGAGCATGTTAAACTCAACCCGAATTATGCCATGGGGATTTTCCAGCGTGTGATGCAACTGACGATGAAGCAATACATTACCGCGATGCGCATCAACCATGTGCGGGCATTATTAAGCGATACGGATAAAACGGTACTGGATGTGGCACTGACTGCCGGTTTCCGTTCGAGTAGCCGTTTTTACAGCGCTTTTGACCGCTATGTGGGAATGTCACCCCAGCAGTACCGCAAATTAAGCCAGCAGCGGCGGCTGATGGGGCGTGAAGAAAACGCTTAACTGCGTGATTTTTGTGTTTTCTGGCGGCGTAATACCCAGGCCTTACGCCATGCGCGGTTGTGCAGGAAGCCATTTACCGCCTGGCTAAAAACAGGTGTATTGAGGCTGGTGAAACTGAGCGCGCTGAAAGCAACCCCTGCAACAGACATCGCCACAAACAACGGGTGTGGTGCATGGCCCAGAAACAATTGGGCCAGCGTAAAGAGGAGATACCCGGTTGAGATGGCCGCCACGCACCGTAACAAAACCAGGTAGCCCCTGAGTGCCAGGTAGTAACCTCTGGCAGCCAACGAGCCCAGAGTGAACAGCACCAGGCAAAAGAGCAGTACACCAGGAACTATACCGGCGAACACTGCATTGCCCGGCCAGCCTGCCAGATAAAATATCCCCATCCACAGCGCCGGTTGCGGCATGGCAAAGCTGCATAGCGCGCACAGCATACTCAGCGCCAGAGGCAGGCCAAATTTAAATGGGTTAAGCACACCCGGGAAAACCAGTTCCTGCATTACGGCTTCCAGTTCTGTTTCACTGGCCTGGCGTATGCGGGCATCCAACAATTTCATCCGGGCAAGGCTCGCTGTAATTTGCTTCATTTCACGCAGTACACATTAAAGAGAGAAAGACTGAAGAAGGCCGATAACATACTGGCCAGATTGTACCGCATTTCCCGGGTGGCGAATGGTGCCGGTCATCGCACTGCCTGCAAATGCCGAGGTATTCACCATTGCATTGGCTAATTCGCGTTGCAGGCTGTGTTGCAGCGCTTCTGCCGGGAAGCGTTTCGGGTACACACCAGCTTTCATGGCGGCTTTGATTCCGGCACCGGATATCCCCGGGTTCTGGGCACGGATAATTTCTTCTGTGAGGCGTTTGCGTTCAGCCCGGCTCAGGCCTTTGAGCCACTCAACGGCTTTGGCAGAGGAAACGCCTTTCATTAGTTTCCAGGTTTCGAGAGTGCTTTTCAGGCCTGCACCGGCACCCGCCAGAGAAATGACATCCAGCACGGTGCTGGTGGTGTTGTACCAACCCTGGCTGTCCAGCCATGCTACGTCATCACTGTGGCCCGTGCCGATAAACGCCAGGCGGCCAACGCCAATTGCGCACTGGGCTGCTGTTGCCAAACCACCAGCCACAATCATTGCGGCGATAACACCGGAACCACCTGCAGTAAATGGCACGGCAGCAGACGCGCCAACGGCCAGCACCACGGTGGCAACGGTTGCGCCACAGGCAATAGCAGTTGACGTGATTTCATTGGTCAGTGAAGGGGCCTGAAGGGTGTTGACCACAGCTTTGGTTGCCTGTTCTGCAGAAACAGCACGGACTTTGGTCACAATGACATGGCTGACTTCACTTTTGACCATGGATTTCGCCCGCCGCGAAGGGCGCACCAGCCAGCGCTGTTTCCCGTCATCATAAATAATCCCGACCTGGTAGAAATTGCGGGAACAATCCAGCGTATCGGCCAGTTTTTGAAAATCGATATCTGCTGCACCGCTTGCGCCAAACAACCGCGCACCGGCATAGTCAGGCATGCCTGCTTCTATGTTATTGCCAGGGTATTGCATGTTGAAACTCCTCTCTCCAGAACCATGCGTTGTATTGAGTAACAAGAAAACAAAGCAAAAAAATTCAGATTGATGAAAAAGAAGGAAAAAGCGTGGTTTTTCCTTCTTTTTAGTTAGCAGCCGAAAATCAATAAATTGATTTTCCTGGTTTTTTATTGGGTGACATCCTCTCGTTCTGTGCGGACATGAGGTTTGTCATCAGACTCATAAATTGTGAATGATGTGGTAATTCATTGTTATTTATCGCAACAGGTTAAAGGGCTGCCGGAACAGGGTATTTAAGATTGTTCTTATTATGCCGGGCAAAAAATAGGGATCTGTGAAAGAAAACTGTGGGGAAAATGCGCTGAGTTGTGCGGGGAAACCGGTAATTTTTGGCAAACCCGGGCAGGCCATGTGGTGAGCCTGGTTGTGTTATTAACCCGGCAGTGCGGAAAATTGTGTGCGGGCCACCAGCCAAAGTAGTGACCCAGCGACATAAAAATTAAGCAGACGCCATCCAGCCCGCAATAATATCGCCATACAGGCTTTGTGCCTGTTCCAGTTTGTTCACTTCACAATATTCATCTGTCTGGTGCGCCATGGCGGGTTCGCCTGGACCGAGGATAATACAGGGTGGATTTCCCAGCGCAGGTAACAACAGCGAGGCATCGGTAAAGTAAGGCACGATCCGTGGCGTAAGTGGCGTGCCATGCAGTGGCTGGCAGAGTGCGAAGACCGCCTGAATCCACGGGTCTTGTGGGTCTGTCAGAACCGCAGGCAGGTCAACCTGCGCTGCCAGGTGAATATGCTCGCCAATGTGGTGATGCAGCCGCTGGCAAATATCACTGTGGTTAAGATTCGGGGCCGTGCGGATATCCACATCAAACACCGCGTGGTCCGGAACTGAATTAACATTCAGGCCACCGTGAATGCGGCCAACATTCAGCGTTGGGTGGCGCATTAATGGGTGATCCGGGCCGGGGGAAAAATGCTGGATTTTTTGCAGTGCGGCTGCCGCCAGGTAAATGGCATTGATACCCAGTTCAGGCATGGCTCCATGGGCTGTCTTGCCGGTTGCTTCTGCCCGCAGCCAGAGCGCGCCTTTATGCCCAATCACCGGGTAATTGGCTGTTGGTTCGCCCACAATCAGTGCGCCTGGCGCGGCACCAGCCAGGCCGGATTCCAGCAATGCCCGCGCACCATCACACCCGGTTTCTTCGCCACCGGTCAGCCACAGGGTGACTCCGGTACCAGCACGAATGGCGGCCCGTTGTGCATCGCAGGCACCAATAAATGCGGCAATAGCGGCTTTCATATCGCTGCTGCCACGCCCATACAGGCGGCCGCCCACGATATCTTTGCCGAACGGGTCATACTGCCATTGTTGCTGGCCCAGCGGCACGGTATCCAGATGCCCGGTAAACCCAAGTGGCGCACCCGGAGTATTGCCCGGTAACCGGGCAACCAGGTTAGTACGATTGTCGCCAAAGGGTAACAGGCTTACCTCAAACCCGCGTTCTACCAGGTGGTTGGCAAGAAACGCCATACAGGCGTGTTCATTGCCCGGCGGGTTAATGGTGTTGAACCCCAGTAACTGCCGGGCAAGGGTGATAAGTGGTGTCGTCATGAGCGGGCCCGGGTGAGCCAGTCCAGCGCATTGACCCACAGGCGGCGGTAACCATCCCACTGGCAAAACTCATCGGGCAGCCAGTGAGCAGACATATCACTGGTCCAGGCCAGAGTACGGCCTTTTTGATACTCCCGCACCGCCAACAGTGGATGCCCGGTGCCAGATACCGTAGCAAGCAACTGGCCTTCGGGGTGCATTTCTACTTCGTTATAGCCCAGCAACCACGGCCATTCCCCTGCCAGCCCGTCGAGCACCGGGTGCTGGGTAATGCACTCTGCGCTGGCGCCTTCCGGCACTTCTACCCGGTCATCCCAGGGCAGGCAGCGCACCGGCAACACTTTCTCGACTGCGGTATTGCGGTAGCGAGCACCACCGTTGATACCCTGAAAGCTGAAGTAACCGCCAATCATCATCAGGTTCCCGCCCCCGGCAACATAATCATGCAGTAACGTTAAGCGATTAGGGGTACGGCGGCTTTTCAGCCAGGTGTCCGGGTGCAGTAACAAGGTGTTCGCACCAATATCGGACAAAATAACTACATCCCACGCCTGTAATGCTTCAAGGGTGGTGGGAAAGTGGGCCTGGGCCTCGTGAGCGGGCATGTGGGTGACCTGGTAATCACTCTCTTTCAGTGCCGCGAGAAAGGCATCAGCCCCGGTGTGGTAAGTGGCCGTGTAGAACTGGTCAAACCCTTTTACGTGTGTGGCACTACTGGTCCAGGATTCGCCGACCAGTAAAACAGACTTTTGCATGGATAAACTCCTGTTACCCGCCAAATACGCGTTGCGGGTTGGTTATCATTAGTGTTTCCAGTTGTTCGCCGGTAACGCCGTGGCGGCGTAAGCGGGGCACGAAATGTTTGAGGATGTAGCCGTAACCATGGCCGCCATAACGGGTGAGCATGGTTTTCAAAAACACATCCTGGGAAAGCAGCACCTGGTGAATAAAACCGGCGTCAATCAGTTCGCGAATAGCACGGGCATTTTCTTCATCGGAAGGCGACTGGGCAGATTCGTCGGCATAGTAGTAACTCATGCCTATCATGTCGTACTCCAGAAACGCGCCCCGTTTCGCCAGGCTATGTTGATAGGCTTTGTCGGCAAAACTGGGGTTCATGTGGCACAGCACGGTATGGCGCAGGTCTGCCCCTTCTTCTTCCAGAATATCCAGCACTTTGTGGCCCAGCCGCTCCCAACCCGGCAGGTGGACTTCAATGGGAACCTGGGTTGCGGCATTGGCGCGCCCGGCAGCCCGGAGCGATTTCTCTTCTTCTGGTGTGAAGCGGCTGGAGATGCCGATTTCGCCAATTAACCCGGCGACCACTTCTGGCTTTTCATCCATGCCGCCTAGGTCGTAAATCAGTTTGTCGGCCAGCGTCTGGATATCCAGAGTTTTGGCCCAGTCCGGATGTGATGGCTCGAGGTATAACCCGGTGCCCATCACAATATTCAGGCCGGTGAGCCGCGAGATACGCTGCAATGCATGGGGATCCCGGCCAATGCCGAGGTTAGTTGGGTCAACCACAGTTTCTCCACCCAGCGCGCGGTATTTCATGAGTTCTTCAATAGCAACATCTACATCGAACAACTGGCAGTTATCGCGGCTCATTAATGGGTTGAGTGATAACTCCCCAAGATTCTCGATCCTGACCGGCGCTTCGGCGATATGGCGGTCGCTGCAACAGCACGGTGGAACCCATTTTCCAGCAGCATCCAGCAATATATGTTCATGCATCAGCGTGACGCCCATTTCCCCAACAGGCATTGGCCCGAGCACAGTCATCACACTGCCACTGTTCACCCCAACAGGCAGCGGCGTGGGGTGGCGAAAAATTGAACCCTTCATGAGCTATCCTTTTGCGGCAGAACGGGTGGGGTTAAGAATGCGGGTGTTCAGCCAGATGGCGAGCAGGATGATGCAGCCCGTGGCAATCTGGGTATAGAACGGTGAAATATGGGACAGGATCAGGCCGTTCTGGATAACTGCAATGGAGAGCGCGCCCAACAAGGTGCCAATGATAGTGCCAAACCCGCCAAACAGGCTGGTACTGCCCAACACCACAGCGGCAATGACCTGGAGTTCAAACCCTTCGCCCTGGTTGGATGACCCACTACCGAGGCGGGCGGTGATTATCATGCCAGCCAGTGCCGCGGCCATGCCACTGAGCATGTACACACGCATCGTCACTGACTGGGTTTTGATCCCGCTGCGGCGTGCACCTTCGTTATTTGCACCAATCGCGGTGACATAGCGGCCAAAACGCATATGGTTCAGCGCAAAATGGGCAATGATCAATACCGCGATACCGATCAGTGCCGGCATTGGGATGCCCACCACCCACGCCCGCCCCATAAAGGTAAAACCGCTCCCGGCCGGAACCGGTATGGAATAGCCCTGGGTTATCAACAGTGCCACACCACGAACTACCGCCAGTGTTGCCAGTGTGACAATAAACGCGGGGATCCCTTCACGGGCGATGAAAAAGCCATTGATGAGGCCGATCAGTGCGCCAACCGCCAGGCCGCCAATAAACACGACAGGCCAGGGCAGGCCCCAGTGATTCAGCGCAATAGCCGACAGCGCGCCCACCAGGGCCAGTGTGGATCCTACGGAAAGATCAATGCCGCCAGTGGTAATCACAAAGGTCATTGCACTGGCGACAATCAGTAGCGGTGCAGTCTGGCGAATAATATTCAGCCAGTTATTGCCAGTCAGAAAGTAGCTGGTGATAAGTGAGAACACCAGGCAGCAGAACACGAAAAATAGCGCGATACTCACCACGCCGGAGTGGTTGTGCAAAATGCGTTTGGGCAGGCTGTGCTGCAGTACGCGGGGGCTGGACATATTAATGGTACTCATGGTTATCCCCTCAATGAGCCTGAGCGGAGTGGGCGGTGAATTTCTCGCCAACGATCAAGTTGACGATATCGCTCAGGCTGGTTTCGGCAACGCGACGGTCGGCAACGTTGGTGCCTTCGTACATCACCATGATGCGATCACAGACCAGGAACAGATCCTGTAAGCGGTGAGTTATCAGGATCACGCTGACACCACGGGCGCTGACACGTTTGATCAACTCCAGTACGGCTTCTACCTCTGCAACCGCCAGGGCGGCAGTGGGTTCATCCATGATGAGCACTTTAGGGTTGAACGCCGCTGCACGGGCAATGGCGATGGCCTGGCGTTGCCCTCCAGACAGGTTACGCACCATCAGCCGGGTGTCCGGAATAGAAATTCCCAGGCCCTTGAGCATCTCCTGGGCTTCTTTGTGCATGCGCTGTTCATCCAGGAAAGGAATACCCAGCACCTGTTTCATTGGCTCGCGGCCCATAAACAGGTTGCCGGCCACATCAACGGTGTCGCACAGTGATAAGTCCTGGTAAACCATTTCTATTTGGCAACGCCGGGCATCCGCCGGGGTCTGGAAACGGTGTTCTTCACCATCAATGCGAATTGCCCCGCTGGTGGGGACTACAGCCCCCGACAGGATTTTGGTGAGTGTGGATTTGCCCGCACCATTGTCGCCGACCAACCCGAGAACTTCTCCGGGGGCCAGGCGCAGGTTTACGCCACGTAATGAACGTATAGAGCCGTAAGTTTTGGTGATATTCACCATCTCGACTCTGGCCGGGACTGCCTGTTGTTGCATGCCATTACTCCCAATGTCGTGTGACGGTAGATGACGTTGCGTATTCGGATGGTCGCCACACCGGTCCACTTCTTGTAAACCGGTTTACTTAATGGTGACGACCACCCTTCAGGTTTGCTGTGTTCGTTACTTGTTCGCCGCATTTACCCAAGCAGTAACCATGCCAGGTTAAAAAACACTCACTGGATATTATTGTAATCTATTGAATTTAAATGATTAAAATGGAAGTTTTTTAGTAAACCGGTTTACTAAGTAGTTAGTATGAGTGATGCCTTAACAGGGCGTATTGCGCTAAAACTGCGCAGCCATTGCACACAATTAGCGCAGCCTGGGGGGCGGCATGATGGAATCACGGGCAACCCATTCAACAGGAAAACGAGTCTGTTCCGGCACGGTTTCGCCGTTAAGTAAACGCAGCATCAGTTGCACCGCCGTGGTCCCCATTTGGTGGGCTGGCTGGCGGATAGTGGAAATGCGTGGTTGGGTGAAATTAGCGTAACTGGCATCATCGAACCCGACCAGTGACAGGGCTTCAGGAGCCTGGAGCTGGCGAGCCCGCAAGCCGTCAAGAATGCCCAATACCAGGTAATCACTGGCCGCGAAAATCGCCGTGGGGCATTGTGAACCACTGAATAACTGATCCAGTGCTTTGCCGCCATATTCACGCTGGTATTCGCCATATAGCACCCATTCCGGAGGGCATGACAGGCCCGCGGCTGCCAGCGCTTCACAAAAACCCTGGTAGCGTTCGCGTACACTCATCAGGGCATCCGGCCCACCGACAAACGCAATGTGGCGGTGCCCGGCGCGGATTAACTGCTCTGTCGCAAGGCGGCCACCCTGAAGGTTGTCGGCAAACACTTTGGGAACATGGCTGCCAGGGATGTCTTCATCGAGCAAAATTATCCGCTGGTGGTGCTGTACCTCGCGGCGCAACAGGCCGTCATCCGGGCGGTTGGTGGTAAACAACAGGCCATCGACCTGGCAGGTATCCAGCCAGCGAATAAACTGCCGTTCTTTTTCAGGGTTATTCCGCGTGACGCACAGCACCAGGCTGTAACCTTGTGCAGAAGCGGCTTCTTCGGCGGCATCGGCCAGTTCAGCAAAGAAGGGGTTGGTGATATCCGGCAGCACCAGACCAAGTGTTTCACTGCCGCCTTTGCTCAGGCGGCGTGCCAGACTGTTGCGCTGGTAATCCAGCTTACGAATGGCTGCCTCAATCCGTGCTGCCGTTTCCTGAGGCAACACCAGATTATGGTTGAGGTAGCGTGAGACAGTGGCTTTCGACAGCCCCGCCAGGTTTGCAACGTCTGAAAGAACAACCCGTTTTTTGGTCATGATCGCCGTTATCGTATTGACTGTTCATATCAGTAACACAGATAGCGCTCAGGAATATAGCGTTTTGTCACCTTTTCCGGGGGATGAAAATTAGCACTTGACAAGAGATGCCAAAGCGCGAATTTTAATAACCTGTTCCCGACGTTGCCTTTGCTGCATTTTCTCTGGTTATGGAATACCTGAGAAAATATGTTTCGTTTCTCTCGCAGGCCCCATTTTTGGCGTCTGTGTTCTTTATTTGTCCCGCCAAAATACACCTTGTTGCTTTGTAACAAGTTCATAATTTTTCTGACGAGGGCATGACCAATGTTATTCAACACCAGCAAAAAAAATGTTATTTCTGGCGCGCTGATACTTTCTGCACTCTTGTTCGGTAAAGCAATGGCGGCAACGCCAGGCTATGCATTGGTGCAAATTAACCAGCAGGCACTGTTTTTCAACCTGATGAATAAAGGCGCACAAGAAGAAGCAAAATCTACAGGGAAAAATTTAGTTATCTTTAATGCTAACGATAACCCTGTATCGCAAAATGATGCCATTGAAAACTATATTGAACAGGGTGTTAAAGGCATTATGGTTGATGCCATTGATGTGAATGGCATTATGCCCGCTATTAAAGAAGCCGCAGCGAAAAATATTCCTGTCATTGCTATTGATGCGGTATTGCCTGCCGGGCCTCAGGCTGCTCAGGTTGGGGTGGATAACGAAGAAGGCGGCAAAATTTTAGGCAAATTCTTTGTTGACTACATTAATAAAAATGCCGCAGGCAAAGCCCGCCTTGGCATTGTTGGGGCACTTAACTCCGCGATTCAGAACCAGCGCCAGAAAGGGTTTGAAGAAACCCTGAAGGGCCATAAAGGCATCAGTGTTGCGGATGTGGTGGATGGCCGAAATATCCAGGATGATGCCATGACCGCAGCTGAAAACCTGATAACCGGTAACCCGGATTTGACGGCTATTTATGCCACTGGTGAACCTGCATTGCTGGGGGCGATTGCCGCAGTAGAAAACCAGGGTAAACAGAGCCAAATCAAGGTGTTTGGCTGGGATCTCACCGCCCGTGCCATTAGTGGTATTGATGCCGGTTACGTGACTGCTGTATTGCAACAGGACCCGGAAAAAATGGGGCAGGAAGCGGTGAAAGCGCTGAATGCGATTAACAGCGGTAAAACTGTTAGCAAGAACATCCTTGTTCCGGCAACTGTGGTGACAAAAGCGAACGTTGATACGTTCCGCCCACTGTTTAAATAACCCACTTGCAGGCGCTACCCGGCTTGTGCCAGTAGCGCCGCCAGTGTTGCTCTGCTCGGGAAAGCCAGACGTGTTCCTGGGCGGCTGATGGTGATAGCCGCCGCCTGGCTTGCATGATGCAGGGCAAGGGCATCTGGCCGGGTGTTGCGCAGCAGTGCAGAGGCCAGCATCACCGCCAAAAATGTATCGCCAGCACCAGTGGTATCGGCCACGGTGGCAGGCACCGCAGGGACATGCTCTGTGTGGCCGTGGGCGTGTAACCGTGCGCCCTGGCTACCCAGCGTTTCCACCACCAGGGTGCGGGTGGTGTCGGGCTGCAGTAAGCGGGATTCATGTTCGTTGACGACGGCGATGTCCACCAGGGGCCACAACTGGCGAAAATCCTCCTGGACAGGAGAAGGGTTAAAAACAGTCAGCAGTTGTTTGCGCCTGGCGCAGGTAAATAATTCCCGGGTTTTTTCCGGTGTGAAATTACCCTGTTGCACCAGCACATCACCCGGGCGGGCTGTTTCCAGTAATGCAGTAATGGTTGCTGTTTCCAGTGCACTGGCGGCATCGCAACTGGTAATAATTGCGTTGTCGTCGTCATTGGTAGTGAAAATAATTGAGGTGTCGGTGTGAACAGGTAATGGTGTTTCTGGAAATAACTGTAATGTTTCGGCCTGAAGTTGTTGGTAAATCCATTCTCCGTAGTGGTCATTTCCCCTTCCGGCAATTAACGTTACAGGTAATCCACAGCGGGATAAAACAATGGCCTGGTTTGCACCTTTGCCACCAGTATCGGCCATTATTTTTTTTCCGTGCAACGATTCACCTTTATGCGGTAAGGCAGAGCATTGCCAGGTTTCATCGACAGTAATATTCCCGGCAACATAGATATGCATAGCCGTTTCCTTTTTTAGAGGTTTAACATGGGTTCTATATCAGCAACAAAAACGAGCGCAATTCAAGATATTTTTTCACGAGATAAAGTAGTGATTGGTGTTATTCATTGTGAAGCCTTTCCTGGCGCGCCAAAATATAATGGCAAAGATTTTAGTAGTATTGTTGAGCGCGCGCTGCGTGATGCGGAAAATTATATTGCAGGTGGTGTTCATGGTTTGATTGTGGAAAACCATGGCGATATTCCTTTTTCTAAACCCGAAGACATTGGCCCGGAAACAGCGGCATTTATGGCGGTGATTACTGATAATATCCGCCAGCGTTTTTCCGTTCCTTTGGGGATTAATGTTCTGGCAAATGCCGCTATTCCCGCGCTGGCGACGGCGCTGGCGGGTGGGGCGGATTTTGTGCGGGTTAACCAGTGGGCCAATGCCTATATCGCCAATGAAGGTTTTGTGGAAGGGGCCGCGGCAAAAGCTCTGCGCTACCGTAACCAACTTCAGGCGAGCCACATTCGTGTTTTTGCCGACAGCCACGTAAAACATGGCAGCCATGCCATTGTGGCAGACCGCTCCGTTGCTGAGCTAACCCGCGATGTCGAGTTTTTTGAAGCCGACGCGGTGATTGCCACCGGGCAACGTACTGGTGACAGCGCCACATTGAGTGAAATTGACGATATTCGCAGTGCCACGTCGCTGCCTTTGTTGGTGGGCTCGGGTGTGACGCCGGACAACGTGGCGACCATTTTAGGCCGTACCCAGGGCGTGATTGTTGCCAGTGCGCTGAAAGAAGGCGGGGTCTGGTGGAACCCGGTAGAACGTGAACGGGTGGTGAAGTTTATGGCTGCTGCCCGCCCGGCACTGGAGGCCTGATGACCGCATTCAGTGACCAACTGCTGGCCGACCATATTGATGTATGGAATGCGATGCAACAGCATCCCTTTGTGCAGGCTATTGAACAGGGAACCTTGCCAGAAACCGCTTTTCATCGTTACCTGGTTTTCGAAGGGGAGTTTGTGTTCAGTGCAGTGGAAATTTTGGCTCAGGGGTTGAGCCATGCGCCGGATGTATCACGCCAGCGCTGGTTAATCCAGGGGCTGAATGGCCTGGTAGATACCCAACTTGGCTGGTTTGAACGCGTAATGGCAAAGCGCGGTGTGGTTGCTGAACACTGGCAACCCGCGCCTGCCGGGTTTATTCGGTTTCGCGATGGCATGCTACAAGCCGCCCGTACTGGCGGCTACGCCGACATCATGGTTCTGATGTTTGGCGCTGAGTGGATGTATTACCACTGGTGCGCGCGTGCTGCTGCCCGGCCACAGCACGATGAAGACCTGCGCGACTGGTTATCTATGCATGCGGATGATGCTTTTTACCAGCAGGCGTGCTGGTTGAAACAGGAAGTGGACCAGTGCGGTTTAACGCTTTCCGGGCAGGAAAAGCAGCGGCTCAGCCAGTTATATGGTGATGTCCTGGCGTGGGAAATCGATTTTCACCAGGCGATGCTGGGTTAAAAATAATACCCTGCCATGGGAAATTGACTCAGTGGCAGGGTGTTTGTAACTGGTCGGTTAAAGCCTGAGGTAAAAAGGGATCTCAGGAAGATCGTTACATGGCCGTCAGTGCCGTTATTTCCGGGGTTCCATCCATCGCACGGAAAAATACCCGTCATTGATGCCTTCAGCACGCTGCACATCATGCACGAACCACGCATAAAGTGCAGCTGGCGCGCTGTACCACATCATTGGTAACGGCTTGCCATCAAAGCCTGCGGTACCGCATTCTATAAAGTGACTCGCCCGGGCACAGGCTGGTTTGTGAATATTCTCCATAAACATCTGTGGCGGGTTATGCAGTTGCCGGGTTAGCAGAAGGTTTCCCGCATTGGCCACATCCGACAGCCAGCCCCAGTGTTTTTTCAGGATACGAAGATCATCTGCCACCTCATCCGCCGCCTGTCTGGCCCGCGGAGTGATACCCAGCAGCCCCATCGACGCACCGGCAGATGCCAGAATGCCAGTTTGAATGCTCTCCAGCCGCCGTAGCTCGCGTTTGTACTCATAGTGCTGTATACCCAGCCATTCAAAATAGCTGTCCAGGTGCTGGTTCATCGCCCTGTATTTGAGCGAGGTATCAGGCATGGCTTCCTGATACCGGCTCACCCACTGCCCGGCAGACTGGTTTTCTACGCCGTCCTGCATGCTAAAATAGGCAGCAACCACAGGATCAAACTCATCTAAATTTTTCAGGGCAGGAAAGGGCACGGCGGCCTTCATGGCCTCCACATACATTTTCCTTAGCGCCACCCGGCACAGCTCGGCGCTCGGTTTCTGTTCATCTGGCTTCAACCCCCCGCCTATATCCTCGCTGCACCCGGGCATCAGCACCTCCTGATGCTCAAAACCTTCCCGGCCGGTGCGGTATACACACCGCCAGCGCCGCCGTTCATGGGCCGCCACCAGATGCAGCGATTTTTTGACCGCTTCCGGCAGCGGAGACATATGCTCAAGATATTTTCGCCCGAACAGCGACCCCACCGTTCCTGCCGTTTTAGTAACCGGGCCGGGCAGCCAACTGACTGCCGCCGCCGCGTAGTCCAGGCCATTGTCGCTGCTCTCCGGCGTATCCCGCGAGCAGTCAAACAGCCCGGCAAACACGATATCGACCGGGATGCCGCGAAAGGCTGGTTTTCCACTCGTCTTTTTGTCGCATATTTCACCCAGCAGCACATCGAGAAACTGCCGGGCCAGCGTACCCCCCATGTCAAAGCCAAAGACGGACACCGAAATCAGCCGTACAGGAACCTCTCCGGATTTTACCGCCTCCTCAAATGACAGTTTAAAACTTGCTTTCGCGCTGTTAAGGCGCGTATCAACACCAGTCGCAAAGTGCCAGGCCATAAATTCTGAGTCACGCAGCCACGGGGTCGCCTCAATGCTCACCCGCTTCAGGGCATTTACCGCCGAATCCTTGAGCATTCCCCGCCGCCCCTTCGGGGTCAGCAGCGTGTTCTTCATCTCTTTCAGAACATCTTTGCCGCTGGCGCCACCCACCGACGACTGAAAGGCCTCTTTGGCCATATCCACGGGCTTGCCCTTCAGGTCATCCAGCAGCGAGCCCAGGGATTTATCCATCATCACCTGCAGCCGCTCTGCTGTTGTCTCTATAAACGGCGTGCCCAGGCCGGATATGTAGTGCGCCTGATATGAGTCTGTAAAAGTGTTTTTTTCTGGCAATGGATATGCCCGGTACAGTCGCGCAATATTGCTCAGCCGGTTTGCTGGTGCATCCTGCTCAATATTGCGCCCCACCCCGTCAAAGAAAAAACCGATATGCAGTATCCTTGAACAGTTTCCCAGCCGGTATTCACAGGCCTGTGCCGCCTGGTGTGCGGCCGCCATTAGTGCATCCAAATCTATTGCCATGGTCACTGGCCCTCTGTGTTTACGGGAGGGGGGGTGTGATTCGGGTTGCGCGGGTCATAGGGTGAGAAGGCGTTATCACTCCACCCCAGCAGGACCCGGTCGCCCGGTAAAAAATGAACATGCAGGTCGTTTTCACCCCGCTTACGCTCAGGCATTGGTATAACAACCTTATGAACCTCTGTGCGTAACCCGGCGTTGTACTGCGCTCTGGTATAGGTAACGGTCCAGATAACCTCGGCGGTCTTCCCGCGGATACTGCCGCAGCAAGTGGTTTTACCATTCTCACCCGAATATTTATTATTGGGATCAAAAGCCCCGGCATTGCCACCAGCCACGCCGTTCACACTGAAGCCCAGAATGGGCCGGTCAATCTTGCTGTGAATAATCAGCCTCACGCCGCCCATTGGCGGTGCCCAGAACATCACCCACACAACCCACCCGAGCATAAACACCACCGGCAGCGACAGCACACCCCAGATCCACACTTTACGCCGGGCATAAAACCGGGTTACAGCTCCGTCTACCTGCTCAAGCCTGTTAAACAACCCCATGATTACCCCCTGTTATGTACATGCAGTTAAGGTATTCACAGGCCTGTGCCGCCTGGTGTGCGGCGGCGACAATCGCGTCAAAATCCATTTTCATGGTTATTCTCCTTGAAGAAGCTCAGAGGGGGTATAGTTTGGGCTGCGTGGGTCGTAGGGTGAGAAGGCGTTATCACTCCACCCCAGCAGAACCCGGTCGCCCGGTAAAAAATGAACATGCAGGTCGTTCTCGCCCCGTTTACGCTCTGGCAGTGGCATAATGACCTTGTGAACCTCTTTGCGTAACCCGGCATTGTACTGTGCTCTGGTATAAGTAACGGTCCATATCACCTCGGCGGTCTTCCCGCGGATACTGCCGCAGCAGGTTGTATTTCGGCCAACCCCGGAATGTGGATTGTTGGAGTTGTATACCCCCGTATTTGGCCCGGCCATCCCATTAACACTGAATCCCAGAATGGGCCGGTCAATTTTGCTATGAGCGACAAGCGTCACGCCGCCCATTGGCGGTGCCCAGAACATTACCCACACAACCCACCCAAGCAGAAACACCACCGGCAGCGACAGCACACCCCAGATCCACACTTTACGCCGGGCATAAAACCGGGTTACTGCCCCGTCCACCTGCTCAAGCCTGTTAAAAAGTTCCATGATTACCGCCAGTTATCCATTCAAGCCGGCATTATAACAGCGCACGAATAACCACAAAATAATAATGCTATTAAGCACAACATCTGCTGTGAATGCCTCACTAATGTCCTGGCGTGGGAAATCGATTTTCACCAGGCGATGCTGGGTTAAAAATAATACCCTGTCGCGCATATTTAAATAGGTGATGGGGTATTTGTAATGTTCTGGTTAATATTTTATGCGCTTTTTTATTGAGGTGTTTATTGTTTTTAACATATGCTAATTATGACTAAAATATAGTCATTAGTATGTAATTATATTTCCATGAAATATAATTAACTGATTGTTTTAACCTAATTTTTTTGCATAACATGCTGTTATTTTGCGATTTTACCCTCTTGTATTTCTATATTTTTCATATGGTTGGGGTGATTCTTGTTAGTGCAGGTAAGTAAAGCGGATATATTACAGTCATTGATTTAATGTTGTTATTATTTTGTCCGGGTAAAATAGCACTCTCTGATTAAAAATCTGTTCAGGTATTTTCGTTATTCACTGCCGCTTTCTGTTGCAGTGATTGCGTATATTGGTTGTTTATTTTTTATAAATTTTGCAAGGACACTGTCTCTTTTACCTGGAAATAGATGTATGAAATTATCACCGACAAAAAATAAGTTAGCGGCAGGCATAATGCTGTCTCTGGTCTGTTCTGGTGCATGGGCTGCTGATCCTTTTGCAGTTGATTCACCGTGGATGCTGGGAGACTGGGGCGGTACGCGTAGTGAACTTCACGATAAGGGCATAGATTTCAATGTAAATTATGTCATGGAAGCGGCGACGAACCTTGGTGGTTACCAGAAACACACTACGGCACGTTATACCGATCAGTGGATGTTTAATACCCATCTGGATCTGGAAAAACTGTTAGGCTGGCAGGACACGGAGTTTCAGGCAACCATCACAGATCGCAACGGGCAGAATCTTTCTGATAATTTGAGTGATTCACGTAGTCCAATGCTGTCTTCTGTTCAGGAAGTTTATGGCCGTGGGCAGACCTGGCGTTTAACCCAGTTATGGTTGAAAAAAGGGTTCTGGGATGACCGCCTGGATATTAAAGTTGGCCGGGCCACTGTGGGTGAAGACTTTGGGTCTATCGAAACTCACTTCCAGAATTTAGCACTTGGTCCTGGCATACCAGGAAAATCACGCAGTAATTATTGGATGAACTGGCCAGTTTCGCAGTGGATGGCCAGGGCGAAAATCAATTTCACGCCAGAAGTCTATTTCCAGGTCGGGTTATATAATGAAAACCCGTATAACTACGACAAAGGGGATGGCTTCCGTTTTGAATTTACTGATTCCGATGGCAATCTGGTTCCGTTTGAACTGGGCTGGCAACCTGAACTGGGGCCGGACCATCTGAAAGGTAATTACCGGCTGGGCGGTTATTATACTTCTGCTCATGGGTCGGTATACCATACCTGGCAAGATGGCAGTTATTCATCTGAAGCCCATGGATATGGCGGTTACCTTATCATCCAGCAACAACTGTTTGCTCAGGGGCATGATAACCACCGTGGTCTGACGCTTACGCTGAGTAATATTATGAACGACAGACGCACGTCAAAACTGGATAACACTCAGACGGTGGCACTGGCCTGGAAAGGGATGTTTGAGTCCCGTCCTAAAGATGAAATTGGTCTGGGTGCAGCCCGGTTGCATGTTAATTCAGCCTATAGCCGGATGCTGGAACGTGAAAATGAATATCACGGAGTGAGCGACTATAACGACGCCACTTACCTGCCAGTGATTCATGGCGCGGAATATGATTACGAACTCTACTATTCAGTTAATGCGACAAACTGGCTGACTATTCGCCCGAATATTCAATATGTCGCCGCGCCTGGCGCGAACAGTGCTGTGAAAAATGCCGTAGTGGCAGGGCTGGGTGCCAGCCTTAATTTCTGACGCAGCAGCAGGTTTGCACTTTGGCAAGCCACAAATGAAGCTGGTCGGGCGAGTTCCTGGCCGGTTTCATTATCTTCTCTTGATAAACAATACCGGTAAAAACGCATAATCACCTGCCGGGCGCATTCCTTGCCGCCACGCTCCTGAAGTGTTAAAAGATGCGCCTTTACGAAACAGGACAGGGGAAAGACGTGGCAAATACGTCACAACACACCGGTGAGTTGCTAACGGAGGAGACATCCGGGCACCACCAGGAACTGCACCGTGGGCTGAAAAACCGCCATATTCAATTGATAGCGCTGGGTGGGGCAATTGGTACCGGGCTGTTTTTAGGCATTGGTCCTGCTATTCAAATGGCGGGGCCTGCAGTGATATTGGGTTATGCACTGGCCGGGATTATTGCTTTTCTGATTATGCGCCAGTTGGGTGAAATGGTGGTGGCAGAGCCGGTATCCGGTTCTTTCGCTCACTTTGCCAATAAATACTGGGGGCCTTTCGCCGGTTTTTTATCTGGCTGGAACTACTGGGTCATGTTTGTGCTGGTAGGAATGGCTGAACTGACTGCTGCAGGCATCTATATGCAGTACTGGTTCCCCCATGTGCCTACCTGGATTTGGGCGGCCGTTTTCTTCATTGCTATTAATGCCGTAAATCTGGCGAATGTTCGCCTGTATGGTGAAATGGAATTTTGGTTTTCCATTATCAAAGTGCTGGCAATTATTGGCATGATTGCCTTCGGCTTGTGGTTGCTGTTTTCCGGCCACGGCGGTCAGCATGCCAGTTTCAGCAACTTATGGCGTTATGACGGCTTTTTTGCCACTGGAACTCACGGGCTGGTGATGTCTCTGGCGGTGATTATGTTCTCCTTTGGTGGCCTGGAGTTGATAGGCATTACCGCAGCGGAAGCTCACAGCCCGGAAACCACTATTCCCAAAGCGATTAACCAGGTTGTCTACCGTATTCTGCTGTTTTATATCGGATCACTGGTGGTGTTGTTGTCGCTTTACCCCTGGTTGAATGTCAAGGCAGACAGTAGCCCATTTGTGATGATTTTCCATGAACTGGACAGTAACCTGGTGGCTTCTGTACTGAATGTTATCATTCTTGTTGCCTCGCTTTCGGTCTATAACAGCGGAGTTTATTCCAATAGCCGTATGCTGTTTGGCTTATCTGTACAGCAAAATGCCCCGGCTTTCCTGGCCCGGGTGAATAAACGGGGAGTGCCGGTATACGCTTTATTGCTGTCAGGGATTATTACTTCACTGGTGATAGTGATTAACTACCTTTTGCCAGAAAAAGCCTTTGGTTTGCTGATGGCGCTGGTGGTGGCAACACTGCTGCTCAACTGGCTGATGATTAGCCTGGCACACTTGAAATTCCGTGCCGCCATGCGGCGTAAAGGCCGTGACAGCCGCTTTCCTGCGCTGTGTTACCCGGCCGGGAATTATTTGTGCATCGCCTTTATGTTACTGATCCTTGGCCTGATGTGCACCATGGACTCCATGCGGCTGTCGGCCATTCTGTTGCCTGTCTGGGTGTTGGTGTTATTTGCCGCATTTTGGCTGCAGAGGCGTAACAGGGCAGTATTATAATCAGGCGTTATTCAGGGCGCTAAAGGTGCAGGCATATGTTAACCGGAATGAATCACCTGACACTGGCGGTAAGCCAGGTTCAACGCAGTATGGATTTTTACGCCCTGGTGCTCGGGTTTGCACCCAGGGCACAGTGGGCCCGTGGTGCATATTTATCTTTAGGTGATCTCTGGCTATGCTTGTCGCTTGATAAGCCAGATATATCAAGTGATTACACACACTATGCTTTTACTCTGGAACCCGGAAAAATGGCGGAGTTCCGCGCCAGGCTGGCTGCCTTTGGCATAGTGGAGTGGAAGCAAAACCGTAGTGAAGGTGATTCAGTCTATTTTCTTGACCCTGACGGGCACAAACTGGAAGCCCATTGTTGTGGGCTTTCCAGCCGGCTTGCAGCCTGCCGGGAAGCACCCTGGGAAGGCATGGTTTTTTACCCGCATGGCGAGTAACCTGGAACGCACCAGGGCAGACAGATACCGGTAACTGGCATGGGAAACTGGGAAAGCCCGCGCAATGTTGGCTGCTCTCACCGGGTATGATTCCTGCAGCCAGGCAGGTTATTACCCCACGTTAAAAAGTTAACTCCTTACCACTTAAGTGGTTTTTGGTGTTCATAAAACATTTCTTATAGTTCTCAGTGGGTTACTCTGGCACTATAGGGCGCGGTAATGATAACCCGCTCTGGTGGCTGCTGTTTATGGTGGCTGGCAACCACGGGCGTAAAGCCACCACTGTGTAAATACAGCGTGCTGGCGGTATAACAAAACAGGGAAAATTATGCGTTTCAGGGGATTACAACTGGGTGTGGTTTTACTGGCACTGGTTGGCAGCCAGCCAACAGCATGGGCATCTTCAGATGCAGGATCCTGCCCCTGGGGAGTGTTGCGCTGCCCACTACAAGGGGTGCCGTTTCTGGATGTAGATAACGATACCAATGATAACTTGCTGCGCCTGGTAAGTGCCGGTAAACATTTTACCTTGCCAGTGTATGCCTTCCCGCTGGATGCCAGCACAGTACGTAACGTACATTTCGGTTACCACTATGATGAGCCTGAGTCACCGGTGGGTGACCCGGTTGCGCCACAAGATGCGGCGCTGGCAGCATTAAAAAACCAGTTGGCCGCGCTGGGTATACCTGGCCAAACACTCAATGTGCCTGGGCCGGGCGAACTGGATACGCGCTTTGTGTCTAACTCAATTTCTTCTACCGTCTCATTTATCACGGCTTTACAGGCTGAAAGCTCACTGTCGCCAGAGCAGCGCAAAGCACTGGCTCAAATTCGCCTGGCCTTGCTGGCCGAGGGGGGCGCGGTTGATGGTGACGACCATGTAGATAGCGCAGCCTGGCCGCCAGATTCTGCCGCCGGCGCTTTTTACCGTTATTTATCTGCAGCCCGCGCGTTTTACTACGGTAATTATTCTGTTGCCCTGAATACCTTCAGCCAGTTGGCGGAAAACCCGCAGAAATGGGTTGCGCAGGCAGCAAGTTACATGCTGATTCGCACAAAATTAAATATGAGTGCGCAGTATGCGGAAGATGAATACGACATGTTTGATGCGCGCAATGTGAATCAGGGCATGGTTCGCGAGGCGCGAGAACTTGCTCAAAGTTACCTTGCCACCTGGCCAGATGGTGAATACCGGGATTCCGCTGTAGGCCTGTTGCGGCGTATTGCGTGGTATTTGCAGGACTGGTCGGTACTTGGCCCACAGTATGAAAGCGCGCTCACTCATGCCACCGATGCCGCTTCGCTGAAGACGCTTGTCGCGGAAACAGACAGTAAGTTTTTGAGCCGCGATCTCTATGGCTATGGGTATAACAACGATTTTGTATCCGATGCCAGAATGCCATTGCTCACTTTCATTCAGTTTCTGCGGTTATTACGCGAGTTCGAACGGACCGACAGTTCAGGCCCCAAAATTACAGCTGATTCCCTTAAAACACTGCAACTATTGTTTAACCAGGCGGGGGAACAACCCTGGGGTGATTACCTGCACACGGCCTGGTTGTACTGGCAGCGGCAGGATTACCCGGCAGTGCTGGCGGCTGTCACGCCACAGGCGCAAGTGAGCGATGATGACCTGCCCGGGTTCAGCCAGCAGGTTCTGTATGGCTATGCGCAAGTGGCGTTAAAGCAGTGGCCGCAAGCTCTCGCGCACTGGAAAGGCCTGTTGGAGCATACCCAAAATGGCGAGCGCAAGGCATTTCTGGAAGCTCAGGTGGCCGCTGCTGAAGTGGAACAGCAAAAAGTGGGTGACATTTTTGCTGCAGGCAGCCCGGTAACTAACCTGCGCTACCGTTCACTGGTGCTAAAAACGCTTGCCTCGCGTGAGTTACTGCACCAGCAAGTGAGCTCGGGAATGAACGATGACGAACGCACCATTGCATTACATACATTACTGATGCGTGATTTGATGGCGCAGGATTATTCCGCCTGGCTGGCAGATATTTCTTTGCAAAACCACATTGCCCACCCGGCCGGTGGGGAAGACTTCAGTGATGTTTCCCTTGCACAATTTAGCTGGGATGGAAAAGGGGCTGAAACGGGTTATTACTGCCAGCCCCTGCAGGCTACGGTTCAGGCACTGGCTAAATCCCCGGCGGGCAGCCACAACCTGAACTGCCTTGGGGAGTTTATCCGTACTGCGGGTGCGCAAATTAATACCTGGCCAGAAAGTGGCGGTAATGCCGGGCTGGACACCGCCGTGGAGCACCAAAAACCGGTCACCCAGCCAGACCGTATGGCGCTTTACCGCCTGGTTATTAACAACCCAAATAGTGAGCCGGAAGATAAAAGCTTTGCGCTTTACCGTGCTGTGATGTGCTATGCCCCTTCCGGGTATAACGATTGTGGTGGCCAGGATTTGAGTAAAGCGCAGCGCAGGCAGTGGTTTAACCAACTACACCGTGATTACCCCGGGAATATATGGGCAAAACAGCTGCGCTATTACTGGTAACCGGGCTTTTGGGCATAGTGCCTGCCATTTTGGCTGGCACTATGCCTGCTACGGAAACGAAAACAGTAACGGTTACCCCCAGCCACTATGATGCTTTCTGGCTGTGGTCAGGCAGGCGTTTACCCGGCGGGTTACCGGCTATTCGTACCTTGTATCTCCATCAGGGCGAAGTGTTAAACCTGCACGGAAAAGCTGTATTTATGCGCCAGGGGCAACCTGTTGCTTCGGTGAAAGCTACCCACATTTGGCTGACTGTCCGGCTGGAGACGCTGGCGTTACCCGACGACCAAATTGGCCGCATGGTTAACTTATTGCTGCGCTGGAAAAAGGCCGGGAATCATGTAGTGGGCTTGCAGTTGGATTTTGATGCAGCAACCGGGCGTTTGGCTGAATATGGCGTATTTTTGCAACGTGTTCGTGCAAAAATGCCTGCTGATTTCGCATTAGGGGTGACCGGGTTGCTTGACTGGGCGCAAACCGGAAGTGTGGCACAACTGAACCTGTTACCCATTGATGAAATTGTGGTGCAGACTTATCAGGGGAAGCGCACAGTGCCTGGCTATCAACGCTATTTACCCGCCTTGCAGGGGTTGCATATTCCTTTCCGCATTGGCCTGGTTGAAAACGGGAACTGGGGGGATATGCCTGGTGAGGTACGGGATTCGGCATGGTTTCGGGGGTATGTAGTTTTCCTGGTGCAATAAACGGCTGAGTGCCGCAAAGCTGAATCTGTAACTGTACTAATAGCTGAATCATAATAAATAGTGTTTAATTAATTATTGGGGTGGATTAATCCTGGCTATTTTAAAATGAAAAAATAATAAAGCTTTATTATGATAGTAATCTGTTAATTCAGGTTACTGGTCATGTCTATTACTCATCCTTTCTGTGAATACTCACCACATTGCTCGCTTGGTAATATCTGTTCAGTGAATAATGCTCACTGTGAACCGCTGTTTGTGAATAGCCTTAAAGCAGCGGTTTTAGCACCTAAAAATTCTTGTATTTTTGAATTTAAACAGAAGGTTACATCACTTTCTGTTTTGAGAAAAGGGCTGGTTAAACTGTATGATGAGAATAGAAATATTCGGAGTGTGGTTTTCCCTGGTCAATTATTGTCTGGTGGGGATTATTCTGAAGGGTATTATTCTTACTCTGGGGTTTGTGCAACAGAAGTAGAATATTGCCAGTTAGCACTTGGCCGGGTATATGACTTAAGTCAGATTATTCCAGATTTCACACTACAAATACTGAATGTGTTTTCTCGTACCATTGCCAGTAAGCAACATTGGGAAGAATGCCTGATGCTACCTGATGCAAAATTGCGCCTGGCCGCTTTTTTGACTATGTGGTGGCAGACCTGTAGTACTCTGCCAGCAGGCAACGACTATGTTCGCCTGCCGCTGAGTAAAAAAGAGCTTGCTGCATTATTGGGGATGTCACTGTCTACGCTTAACCGCGCGTTTCAGTTACTTAGCGATGAACAACAGATTGATCTCCACAAAAAATACATTCGTATTTTGCCGGGGGGGCATTGAGTATTCTTTATGCCGGTATGCTGAAAGGCAGGTTATCCAAACTGGATACAACTTCATCAATCATTCAACAATCATTCAACAGTCGATAAGACTTTCCTTAAGTTTCTTTGTAGTTACGCACTCATTGTGATAACACTTCTCATTCTGATTTATATTTCCCAACTAATGGGGTTATGGGTGTGAGTGCACCTGTTAAGGGATGAGTGACTAAATATGATTAAACAATGGGCTGGCCGGTTACTGCACAGTTGCTTTATGGCTCTGGTGCTGGTTCCTGCTGCGGCGATTGCCACGCAATACCCGCTAACCGTAAAAGATATCGATGGCCGTACAGTGGTTCTGGACCATGAGCCGCAACATATTATTTTGCAGGACGGGCGCGATCTTATGGCGCTGGCTTTGCTGGACCGGGACAACCCGTTTCACCGGGTCATTGCCTGGAATAACTTGTTAAAAAAACAGGATGAACAAACCTGGGATATTCTGCGTAAGGCCTGGCCGGCAGCAGAAAAAATACCGGACATGGGCTTCTCCGACCAGGGTGAAGTTAATAATGAAACGGTCATTGCCAGTGAACCAGACCTGATGATTGCTCAGTTGCGGGCAAAACCTGCGCTGGAGCAAACCGGTGTGCTTGGGCGCCTCAAAGAGCTGCATATTCCGGTACTGTTTGTTGATTACGAACTGCACCCGGTGCAAAACACAATGCCCAGTATTACGTTGTTAGGCAAAGTACTTAACCGGGAATCGCAGGCAAAAGCCTATACCGATTTCTACCAACAGCGCCTGGCTAAACTCCAGCAGATTGTTGCTGTACAAAAGAAGAAACCCGAAGTCTTTATTGAACCTATTGCCGGTATTGGCGGCACATCCGGAGCCTGTTGCTTTACCCATGGGCACAATGGCTGGGGTGGTCTGGTGGAAGCCGCAGGTGGGAATAATATTGGCTCTTCGTTGTTAACGGGCGCCAGTGGGTACATCAACCCGGAAAAAATTATTGCCATGAAACCGGATTTTTACCTGATGACCGGTTCCAAACGTGGTAATGCGCAGAATCCGTTGATCCCGTTTGGTTACAATACGGACCCGGCGGCCATTAAAACCAAGTTTGATGCTTTACTGGCACGTAATGCCGTTGCCGGTATTCCGGCAGTGCAGGCCGGGCATGTGGCAGGGATTTACCACCACTTCTATAACCACCCGTGGAATATTATTGGCCTGGAGATCCTGGGTAAAATTTTCTACCCGGAAGCGATGAAAGATATCGACCCAACAGCCGATTACCACTATATCGTGACTCACTTTACGCATCTGCCTGATGCGCCAATTAACCTGAGTTACCAGCCCTGATAACGTAACCCGCCACCGGTATGCCGGTAGCGGGTTTTGCTCTGTTTATTCCCAAAAACGCTTAGTTTTCTGGCGAAAAATCACTGCCATCAATAAAGCTGATTCTGTCCAGTACCCACTGGCGCACGATTTCGTGAGCTGCACGTTGCGCCTGCTCCGGCAACATACCTCTGGCGGAGACCAGCCAGGCGGCTGTCTGTTGCTGGGCTGGCTTCATTGCCTGTAGTGCTGCCTGGCGCTCCGTTGCGGAAAACAGTTGGGGTTGCGACCATTGTTTCAGCGCGACTTCAGGCTCTTTTTGCCCTTTTGCGAGTGTGGCTGGCGTTAAAAAATCACTGGGTGAAACAGTGGCTTTCAGTGCCTGAACACGCCATGCCGCATAGGTGGCGAACTGAATCGTACCTGCGTCACTTGAGGCTTTTTCAAGTGCCGGGCTGAAGGCTTTTTCGAGCGCCTGCCATGCCGGGTGGGTGAACAAATCCCCGCGCGGGCTGCACACCGGTGCGCCTGCATCACGGCTGGATCCATAAAGCGGCCCAAAGGCATCCCAGGCCGGGCCACCCAAACGGGCAAAAATAAAGCAGTGTGAGTTCATTAATACCGGGCTGCTTCTGTCCAGGCGCTCAATAACCATGCGCAACAGCAACAATGTTTTACTGCTGTTGCTCTGTTTGGGGTCTTTTTCTACATCAGTCAAAACAGACCAGGAAAAACTGTCATCTTTCAGGCTGTTAGCGGCGATGTCATGAGCGCGCTGCGCCTCTTTTTCGCTTACCCCGCTCTCTGGCGCAAACTGATGCAACCAGACCAGCCATGCGGCAGCCAGTGGGTTATGCCAGGTGCGCAGGCGTTGAGCCGCCAGTTCAGGGTTGGCGGGTATTTGCTGAATAACTTCACCCAGTTCACTTTGCCCTTGTAATGCCAGCTTAAGTAAAGCCCGGCTGCGGGTATTCATCTGCTGTGTCAGGCAGGCTGTCAGGTCTGGGGAAGCGCAATGGTTACGCTGGGCGAGCCAGTTGCGTTGTTCCTGGCGTAGTGCGGGTATCTGGTTTTCTGGCAGGTACTGAAGACTGTCGCTGTACGCCCCGGCAATCTGGGTATCCAGTGCGCTAAGGTCGGTATTGGCGCAAATAGCCTGTTCAACAGCGCTTTGCGCTTTACTGCAGTCAAACGAGGCGGCATGTGCCAGGCCTGGGGTCAGTCCGGCTAACACAATAAAAAATAACCCGCAAATAGCGGTTGTGTGCCGGGCAATACGGGGAGGCAAAACGGGGAACATAGCACTATCCTTAATGTATTCACTCCGGGCGCAGGGGAAGGCGAATGCCACAACAGAAGATTGTAGCCCCGGGCCACCAGGCTGAATGGGTAACAGTCTGCGCAATAGTAGCCATCAATATGTGGCTTGTCTGGTATTTATTGTATTCCTGATAAGCCCGGTTAAATACCTGCCAACTTTTTGCTCTCCAAAATAGTATGTTTCGTTTCGTCTGGTATATGTGTTTTTTACTGGAATAAATACCTTATTTTAACAAGGGGTTTAAGACGGTTTCTGGTGTATGTTTGAAAAATCAGACATGTTCAGGGTTATTCTTATTTTTTATTATTAATTCAATTAGTTATATGTTTATTTCTCAGGGTGGTTATTTTGTATGCTTACTATGTAGACAAATGTAATGCCCTGAATCTGCTATTCTGTAATCATTCACCTGAACGTGTGATGTAAGGGAGTTGTGTGAAATCACTCCCGAATACAGGGTTCTGTAAGCCTGCCTGTAAAAGGAAAATAGTTAATAAAAAAAAGAGGATACAAATGATTCGAGCAAGGAAAAAAATTAAGCCAATCGCCCTGAGCGATGTCACTATTATTGATGATGCTAAATTACGTAAAGCCATTACCGCAGCCTCTTTAGGAAATGCTATGGAATGGTTTGATTTTGGTGTTTATGGCTTTGTTGCTTATGCGTTGGGGAAAGTCTTTTTCCCGGATGCCAGCCCCGGTGTACAGATGATAGCGGCGTTAGCGACGTTCTCTGTTCCATTCTTAATTCGCCCTTTAGGTGGGCTGTTCTTCGGGATGCTGGGCGATAAATATGGTCGCCAGAGAATTCTCTCAATTACGATTGTGATTATGTCGCTCAGTACTTTCGGGATTGGCTTAATTCCGGGTTATGAAACGATTGGTATTTGGGCTCCTGTGCTGCTGTTAGTGTGCAAAATGGCTCAGGGCTTTTCAGTTGGCGGGGAATACACCGGGGCTTCCATATTTGTTGCCGAATATTCACCTGACCGGCGGCGCGGTTTTATGGGGAGCTGGCTGGATTTTGGGTCAATTGCCGGGTTTGTGCTGGGTGCCGGGTTGGTGGTGCTGATTTCCGCAATTGTTGGCCAGGATAATTTTATGGTCTGGGGATGGCGCCTGCCATTTTTCCTGGCGTTACCGCTTGGCATTATTGGGTTGTACCTGAGAAATGCCCTGGAGGAAACCCCGGCCTTTCAGCAACATGTTGATAAACTGGAGCAGGGCGACCGCCAGGGTTTGCAGGAAGGGCCGAAGATTTCGTTTAAAGAAATCGCCACACAGCACTGGCGCAGCCTGCTGGCGTGTGTTGGGTTAGTTATTGCAACTAATGTCACCTATTACATGTTGCTCACCTATATGCCGAGCTATTTGTCCCACAACCTGCATTATTCGGAAGAC
This sequence comes from Mangrovibacter sp. MFB070, assembly GCF_000705335.1. Classification (NCBI taxonomy): domain Bacteria; kingdom Pseudomonadati; phylum Pseudomonadota; class Gammaproteobacteria; order Enterobacterales; family Enterobacteriaceae; genus Mangrovibacter; species Mangrovibacter sp. MFB070. The sequence goes on along the minus strand of NZ_JJMI01000019.1, from coordinate 254,790 downwards.
CACGGTGTGCTGATTATTATCGCCATCATGATTGGGATGTTGTTTGTGCAACCAGTAATGGGGCTACTCAGCGACCGTTTTGGGCGCCGTCCATTTGTGATTTGCGGCAGTGTTGCTTTATTAGTTCTGGCGATCCCTGCGTTTAAATTAATTAACAGTGATGTGATTGGGTTAATTTTTGCCGGGTTGCTGATTCTGGCCGTGATACTCAATGCGTTTACTGGCGTGATGGCTTCTTCTCTCCCCGCAATGTTTCCCACGCATATTCGTTACAGCGCGCTTGCCAGCGCTTTTAATATCTCGGTGTTAATCGCCGGGCTGACTCCCACACTTGCCGCCTGGCTGGTGGAAACCTCTGGTAACCTGATGATGCCAGCATGGTATCTGATGGTGATAGCTGTGATTGGGCTGATTACCGGGTTGGCGATGAAAGAAACCGCGAATTTACCGCTAAAAGGCGCAACGCCTGCGGCATCGGATATTCAGGAAGCAAAAGAGATCCTCAAAGAGCACCACGATAACATTGAGCAGAAAATTGAGGACATTGATGCGGAAATTGCTGAACTCCAGGCAAAACGGAGCAAACTGGTTCAGCAGCACCCGCGTATTAACGAATAACCTGGTCTGGTTGCCTGCCACCGCTGGTTTACCCGGCGGTGGCACAACAGATTAACGTAATGCCGGGTTGCTCACCAGGCTGAACCGGCCACACCCCAATAACGCAATGGTGATACCGCCAAAAAAGAATAACGCAATCTCTTCAAGCCCCCATGCGCCCACTTTGGTGGTGGTGAAAATCAGCCCGGGGTTGGTAGTCAGCCAGGCGAATAACATGGTAAAACACATCACCAGCGCTGCCGGGCGAACCAGCAGGCCGATTATCAACAGCACTGGCGCAACAACTTCCCCCAGGTAAACACCCCAGGCGACAAAGCCCGGCATACCGTGGCTTTCCACAATGCTGATAATTGGCCCAATACCGTCCATCACTTTGTGAATACCATGAAACAACATCATACAACCGATAGCCAGGCGTAACAGGAGCTTGCCAGTATCGGGTTTGTCCAGTAATGCATTGAATTGCCTGAGCATGATGCTCTCCTCCAGTGACCTGGTAAGTATGCCAAATGATTAGTGTATTAATTATGAGTCGCATTTTAATTTTGCAGGAGAACTGCTCGAAAAAAACTGCGCTATATCAACCTGAACGCAGGGAAAGCCAGGCAGATTTTGGCAGGTAGCGGTTTCATCCTGTTCAATGAAACCGCAGGGGAGTGGTGTTGGCGCTAAAAATTACAAATTGGCGGTTAAAAAGTTACTGACGGTTTTCATACACTGCTCACGCTCTTCGACATGAGGCATGTGGCTTGAATCTTCAAAAATAACCCACTGAGCACCAGCAATATTGTCGGCAAAGGGCTGCACCACTTCGGGAGCGGCTTCGTCGTAACGGCCAGAGATCAATAAAGTGGGGACGGTAATGGCGCTTAGCCGGTCGATAATCGTCCAGTCTTTCATGGTGCCGATAACGTGAAATTCTGTTGGTCCGTTCATGGCATGATAAACCGTTGGGTCTTCATCCATTGCGTCAAAAGTACGGCGTACTTCCACCGGCCAGGGATCAAGGCGGCAAACATGGCGCTGGTAAAATACCTGGCTGGCGGCTTTATAGGCTTCGCTGTTCAGTGTACCTGCGGTTTCGTGTTCCAGCAGGGTGGCCTGAACCTCTGGTGGTAATTCAGAACGCAGTTTGGCCGCCGCCGACAACCAGAGTGCCATGGATGCCGGTGAATTGGCGATGACCAGTGCTTTCAGCCCGGCAGGCCGGCGTACTGCATGCTCGGCTGCCAGCATTCCTCCCCAGGATTGCCCAAGAAGCGCGTAGTCCTGTTCAATACCTAAATGCTCTAGCAGGTTATCCAGTTCTTCCAGGAAGAGTGCCGGGGTCCAGAAATCTGTGGGCATATCGGGCAGGTGTGTGGAGTTGCCATTGCCGAGTTGATCGTAGTGAATAACAGGCCGCCCGGTGCGGGCGATATCACGAAAAGCATCAACATAGTCGTGGGTACAACCCGGGCCACCATGGGCGACCACCAGAGGCGTTCGCCCCGTGTGGAGACTGCCGCAAATACGAAACCAGGTCTGGTATTCCCGAAACGGAGCATAGCCCTCTTGGATGGTATACATGGCTGCTGTTTACCCTGTGATGTGAATGTTTGCTCAGGGTAGAACGCAGTTGTATGCAGTGAATACTAGTAAAAATGCTAGTTCTTAACTGTCCAGTAAACGGTAGTGCAGTGCGCGCACCACTGCCTGAACCCGGTTACTGGCTCCCAACTTCTTCGCCGCGGTGTTCAGGTGCAATGTTACGGTGGCGACTGAGCGGTGTAACTTGCGGGCAATTTCTTTGGCTGTCAGCCCTTCTGCGGACCAGGCCAGGCATTCGCGCTCACGGTTACTGAGTTTGACATGGCGGCAGGTCAGCATGGATGCATCGAATAACGGGAATGCGCTTTCCTGGAAACGGTGGGCGATAAAGGTCAGTTGCGCCAGGCTGTCCATGACATCCCGTTCCTGATGGGGGGCGGTCAGGATCCCGGTCAGGGTGACAAAACCACCATGAGGCAAGTGCAGCGGTACGGTGGCGCCGCAAGGCATATCGTGGTCACGCATGTAATGGGTCACCGGTTTATGCTGGTCGCTCAACCGCCCACGCAGAGAGGTGTAATCCGGGCGTTGATAAGACCACACAAAAGGCGCGCAGCTTTCCAGTGCGCAGTGTTGTACCGGGTCAACCTGGTAATAGCCCTGGTCGCACCAGCGCTGGCGCATATCGTCCGGTACGTTGTGCATCCGCAACAATGATGGCGTGATCAATTCCCCTTCCAGTGAACGGGGGACGGGGGTGTAGTCGTAAATAACAGCATCAAAGCCCAGCGTTTGTGTCTGGTCAAAAAGTGTAGTGAACGCATCATCCAGTCCATTGGGAAATGATGTGCCAGGGTGCTGAATAGCTGGTTGCATGTTCCCCTCCATTTCCTGTCTGTGCCGTGAGCGGCATGGTTTGTGCAAAACCTTTTCAGTCTGTAACGCTTTATATGCAAATACAGTGCCATGAGTTGCATGTTTTTTGTACTGGCATTGCAGGCAAAACTAGTATTTTTGCTAACTGTTCAGTGGCGGGCGAAGCCGTTAGCGTAAGAAAAACACCCGCGAATTGAATGACGGGCACCGGAGGGAAAAATGTGGAGCGAAATTCAGCCAGATAAACGCCATGATATTACGGTTAATGGCTACAACGTGGTTGCCTGGGAGTTTGGCGAGGGTGACGACGTAGTACTTTGCCTGAATGGCGGCCCTGGGTTGCCCTGTGATTACTTGCGTGAAGCGCACTCCTGCCTGAAACAGCAGGGCTACCGGGTGGTGGCTTTTGACCAGTTGGGGACAGGTAAATCCGACCGCCCGCAGGACCCGCGCTTCTGGACAATGGAGCGCTATGTTCAGGAAGTTGAAACAGTACGCCGTGCGCTGAATCTTGGAAAAGTGCATTTGTTGGGGCATTCATGGGGCGGCTGGCTGGCGATTGAAGTGGCATTGCACCACCCTGGTGCAATTCGTAGCCTGATCCTCGAAAATACAGTGGCGGATATGCCCCATTTGGTGCAAGAGCTCAACCGTCTGCGCGAGGCTCTGGGGCCAGAAACGGTTGCGATGATGCAACGCTATGAAGCCCTGGGCTGGCTGAGTCACCCGCAATACCAGGCTGCCGTCACCTTGCTGAACTACCGCCATGTTTGCCGGCTTGATGTCTGGCCTGCACCAGTAAAACGCTCGCTGGACGACTGGAATATGGGGCCTTACGAGACAATGCAGGGGCCGAATGAGTTTCTCTATACCGGTAATTTAAAAGACTGGGACCGCAGTGCTGATTTGCACATGATTAAGGTTCCCTGCCTGATTACCACCGGACAGCATGATGAACTGACACCTGCCTGTGCGATGAAAATGAAGCAGGGTCTGCCCCAGGCGGAACTTCATGTATTCCCCAATAGTAGCCATATGCCGTTTTATGAAGAGCCCCAGGCCTATTACCCGGTCCTGCTGGATTTTCTTGAGCGCCAGCGTAGCAGCGGAGGTGACTGATGCACCGTTACCGGTTTCTGCTGTTTCGCCCCCTGCAACTGCTGCCAGTTTTGCTGGGAATAAGCATTATTACGTTTGCCATGGTACGCGCCATCCCGGGTGACCCGGCACGCATTTTACTTGGTGTGCGCAGTACTCCCGCAGCACTGGCCCGTATTCGCGCTCAGTTTGGCCTCGATGAACCCTTGTGGGTGCAGTATCTCTATTTCTTGCGCAACCTGCTTCATGGCGAGCTGGGCAAATCCATCGTTTACCGGGTGGATACCCTGAAGTTGATAGGTTCCCGGCTGGAGCCAACCGTCTGGCTGGTGGCAGGAAGTGTCCTGCTGGCAATTGTTATTACCGTTCCTCTGGCCGCTATGGCTGCACGCCATCGGGGAGGTGTGTGGGATCAGTGCATTCGCCTGTTTACCACCGCCGGGCTGGGCTTTCCCGCTTTCTGGCTGGGGATCATGATGATCATTGTGTTCAGCGTGACGCTGGGCTGGTTCCCGGTTTCTGGTTATGGCGATGAACTGACCGAACGCCTGCACCACATGGCTTTGCCGTGTTTTACGGTTGCGCTGGCGTTATCAGCGGTGTTGATTCGCAATCTGCGCGCCAGCCTGCTGATGGAGATGAGCAGTGATTATGTGGTGGCTGCCCGGGCGCGGGGCCAGCAGGAATCGCGTATCTTCTGGCGGCATGTGTTACCGAACTCACTGGTGCCAACCATCAACCTGCTGGCCGTTAACATTGGCTGGCTGATTGGCAGCACGGTAGTGATAGAAAGTGTGTTTGCCATACCCGGAATGGGGCAGTTACTTATCAAAGCGATTTTCAGCCGGGACTACATGGTGGTTCAGGGCGTGGTGATTGTTTTTGCACTGGCAACTGTCACCGTCAATTTGTTGGCCGATGTGCTCACAGTCGCACTGGATCCGAGGGTGAAACTATGAACCTGACTTTGCCTGCAAGTGTGGCGCAGTGGCGGCGGCGTTTTATTCCGCGCCAGCACGCGCTGGTGGCTGGTGGCTGCATTATCGGCTTGTGGTTGCTGGCCGCAATTCTTGCACCATGGCTGGCACCTTTCGACCCCATCAATCAGGACCCGTCGGTGAGCCTGCTCCCTCCTGGTGGCGCTCATTTGTTTGGTACTGATAACTTCGGGCGCGATATTTTTTCCCGCGTAGTGTGGGGCGCGCGCGTGGATCTGCAAATCTGCCTGCTGGGGGTGATTTTCCCGTTCTCGCTGGGAACGGTGCTGGGAGCGCTTTCTGGTTACCTGGGCGGCGTTGTGGATGCAGTCGTTATGCGTGTCATTGATATTGTCCTGGCTTTTCCTTTCCTGGTTCTGATGCTGGCAATCATCGCCATTCTGGGGCCAGGGCTTGGCAGTTTTTATATCGCGATGGCAATGGTGGGCTGGGTGTCTTATGCCCGCCTGGTGAGGGCGCAGGTGTTAACCCTGAAACAGCGTGATTTTATTCTCGCCGCGCGCAGCCTGGGGTACAGCCACACCCGTATTCTGTTTCGCCACTTATTGCCCAACGCGCTGACGGGCGCACTGGTGTTCTCCATGTCTGACTGTGTCCTGGTTCTGCTGAATGGCGCGGCGGTGAGCTACCTCGGCTTAGGTGTTCAGCCACCAACTGCTGAATGGGGCGTGATGGTGGCAGAAGGGCAGAGCTTTATTACCACCGCCTGGTGGATAACCACATTCCCCGGGCTGGCAATTGTACTGCTGGCAATGGGGTTCAGCCTGCTGGCTGATGGGCTGGGTGACCGGTTAGGAGAACGCGTATGACATTACTGGATGTCTCACAACTGACCGTGACAACCGCAAACCAGGTGACGCTGGTGGATGGCATCAGTTTTCGCCTGGCCGAAGGGGAAATGTTAGGCCTGGTTGGGGAAAGTGGGTCGGGTAAAACGGTGACCTGCCGTGCGCTGATGCGCTTATTACCAGGGCAGGGGCTGCGCATTAGTGGGGGAAGTATCAATCTTGCCGGGCGTGATCTTGTTCCCCTGAGTGAGGCGCAGATGGCCGGTGTTCGCGGGCGGGAAATCGGTATGATTTTCCAAAACCCGTCCAGCCACCTTAACCCGGTGATGACGGTAGGTGAGCAAATTGCCGAAAGCCGCCGCCTGCACTTTGGCGCCAGCCGCAGGCAGGCGCGGGCCGATGCTCTGGATTTCTTGCGCCAGGTGGGGATCCCTGACCCACAAAGCCGGGCAAAAAATTACCCACATGAATTCTCTGGGGGGATGCGGCAACGGGCAATGATAGCTGTTGCACTGGCGGCAGAACCACGCCTGTTAATTGCCGATGAGCCGACGACTGCGCTGGATGTCACTGTGCAGATGCAGATCCTGCGTTTGCTGAGTGACTTGCGCAGTGAGCTGGGTGTGGCGGTGATCATGATTACCCACGACCTTGGTGTGGTGGCGCAAACCTGTGACCGTATCGCGGTAATGTATGGCGGGCGGCTGTGTGAATCAGGTGGAAAACGCGAAGTGCTCCACCACGCGGCTCACCCATACACTCAGGGGCTGATTGATTGCCAGCCACAAAGTGAAGGCAGTGCCGGGCATTTGAAAACCATTCCCGGCCAGCCACCAGTGGCAAACCATTTTCCTGAAGGGTGCCGGTTTCACCCGCGTTGCCATGCAGCCAGTGAAGCCTGTCGCCAGCAACAACCCGCACTGCACTATACACAGAACAGCCTGTCTCATGCCGCGGCCTGTTTTCACCCCTTTCAACCATTAACAGAGCGGGAGGGATAATGGCGAAACAGGAAAGCTGGCCGCTTTTGGAAGCGGAAAACCTGAGCGTAACTTTTCCGGCCGGAGGCGGCTGGGGCCGTGCACGGCGCGTTGTTCACGCGGTTAATCAGGTAAGCCTGGCAATTTCACCAGGAGAAACGCTGGGGTTGGTGGGGGAGTCTGGTAGTGGCAAAAGCACCCTTGGCCGTGCTCTGCTGCAACTGGAACGCCCGGCAAGCGGTGAAGTTCGGTTTGATGGTATGCGTATTACCCATGGGTTGCGCAGCGACGTAGCTCGCCTGCGCCAGCAAACCGCCATGATTTTTCAGGACCCGTTCTCATCCCTGAACCCGCGCCAGACTATTGGCGAAAGTATTGCCGAAGTGCTGCGGGTGCATCGCAAAGTCCCTACGGAGAATATTGCCGGGCGGGTGGATGAACTGCTGACGCTGGTGGGCTTAAGCCCCATGCAGGCGGCATCCAAACCCGGCCAGCTCAGTGGCGGGCAATGCCAGCGGGCAGGTATTGCCCGGGCGCTGGCGATTGAACCACGCTTAATTGTGGCAGATGAATGTGTGGCGGCGCTGGATGTTTCTATTCAGGGGCAAATCATTAATTTGCTGATGAGCTTACGCGAGAAAATGGGGCTGGCGATTCTGTTTATCGCCCATGACCTGGCCATTGTGCGCCACTTATGTGACCGCGTGGCGGTGATGTATTTGGGGCGCATTGTTGAACAGGGGCCGTCTGAGACGGTGTTCTCCCACCCGCGCCACCCGTATACCGCTGCTCTGGTAGCCGCGATTCCCGAAATCGACCCGGATAAACCGCTCCCTGCCCAACCTCTGGGTGGCGAGCCTCCCAGCCCGATAGCTATTCCGGCCGGGTGTGCGTTTCATCCGCGTTGTCCATATGCCCAGGCACAATGTTGCACTGGCGCACCACCACAGACCCGGCATGTTGCCGACCATAGCTGGACCTGCGTGTTAGCCCACGCAGGCGAAGAGACTGTATTTCCGTTGACTGGGGGAGTGTTGAATGAAGCGCAAGCACGTTAAATTGGCAGCAGCAGGGTTATTGTTGGCGTTGAGCGCCGTGAGTGAACTGGCGCAGGCTGCCGGTATCTTAACCATTGGCCGCCGTGAAGACAGTACAACGTTCGACCCGATTAAATCGGCGCAGAACGCGGATAACTGGGTGTTTTCCAATGTGTTCGACCCACTTATCCGGGTAGATAAAACTGGCACCAAACTGGAACCCGGTGTGGCGGAAAGCTGGACTATTTCACCCGATGGTAAGGTGTATACGTTCAAAATCCGTGATACCAAATTTTCTGATGGTTCACCACTGACCTCTCACGATGCGGCTTTCAGCCTGTTACGTATTCGTGATAACGAAGGGTCACTGTGGCGCGATTCCTACAGTAATATCGCCAAAGTGGAAACCCCGGATGACCGCACGCTGGTGATTACCCTGAAAGCGCCTGCGGCACCGTTCTTGTCTCAACTGGCATTGCCGAATGCCTCTGTTATTTCAGAAAAAGCACTGAAAGCGGAAGGGGAAGATGAGTTTGCTGAAAAACCTGTCGGCTCTGGTGCGTTTCGTGTGAAAGAGTGGGTGCGTGGCGAGAAAGTGGTTCTGGAGAAAAACCCACTGTTCTGGCAGGCGAAAGATGTCAGCCTGGATGGGGTCGAGTGGCTGACTATTCCGGATGATAATACTCGTATGCTGAAAGTGCAGGCTGGCGAGCTGGATGCAGCGCTCACCGTACCGTTCTCGCGCATTGCTTCCTTGCAAAAAGATAATAATCTGACTGTTGAACTGGACCCTTCCACCCGTGAAGACCACTTGTTGATCAACCATTCACATGGTGCGCTTGGCAAAGTGGCGGTGCGCCAGGCACTGGATTTTGCCATTGATAAAGACGCGATTGTTAAAACAGTGACCTTTGGTTACGGGCAGGTGGCAAACTCCTATATTCCTGCCGGTGCGCTGTACCACTACAGCGATAACCTGCGCCGCCCTTATGATCCGGAAAAAGCCAAAGCGATGCTGAAAGCGGCCGGCGCTTCGGATTTGTCACTGAATTATGTGGTGAATGCGGGCGATGAAGTGGATGAACAAATTGCTATTCTGCTGCAACAGCAACTGGCGAAGGCCGGGGTGAAAGTTAACTTACAGAAAGTGGATCCAAGCCAAAGCTGGGATATGCTGGTGGCCGGTGATTACGATATTTCTGTAATGTACTGGACCAACGATATTCTCGACCCGGACCAAAAAACCACATTTGTGTTAGGCCATGACGCTAACATGAACTACATGACCCGCTACCACAATGAGAAAGTGAAAGCGCTGGTTGCTGCGGCTCGCCTGGAAATGGACCCGAAAAAACGTGAGCAGATGTACATTGATCTGCAAAAAATGGCCAAAGCCGACGTGAACTGGATCGATCTGTATTACAGCCCGTACCGTAATGTCAGCCGTAAGAATATTAAGGGTTTCTACCAGAACCCGTTAGGCCGTTTCTTCCTGGAAAATACAGTTAAAGAGTAACGGTTTTATCCTTAAAATGGCGCCGCGCTGGCGCCATTTTTTATGGCTGAAGCAGAGCCTGATTAATTTTGACTACTATTTTTCGTAAAGAGGATGTTTGCTCATGTGTACACATAGGGCGATGTAACTCGTAAGGAAAGATAATAGCTAACTCTTCTTCTTGTAAGTGAATGAGTGTCTCACTGGCAATTTTTTGGCAAAAGCCGAGGTCATGTTCTTCATTAAATGGATCACTCAACTCCAGAGGTAAACCTTTTACACCTGCGCCAATAATTTCCTTGCCACTCAGTACAATGTGAATATCAATGTACTGGCGATGAAATTCTGGTTGTTGCTCGTTGAGTGGGCGTGTTTCACCCTCGATAACAGAAAAGAAAATATCATCACCCTGAACTATATATTTTCCTGGTGCTAATCCATGGGGCTTTTTATTTTTAATTTCCTGTAATGTTTGGCAAATTACCTTTGGGTACAGAGGGTTTCTTATTGCATCAGTAAACGTATCAATGATCATGATTACATTGCTCCCATATGCGCTGAATGTGCCTGGCCAGAGTAAGATATTATTTGTTTGACGATGATATCGACAGGTGGTGATATCTCTACCGGCTGTACATCTGGTTCGTTTACTCCTGGACTTTCCAGGGTGGCAAACTGGCTTTGTAGTAGAGCTTCAGGCATGAAATGCCCTTTCCTGGACCGCATCCGGTTGAGAACACATTCATAGTCACCATGTAGCCAGACAAATCTAAGGTTATTATTTCCTGTTCGTAATATATCGCGATAGCTTTTTTTCAGCGCAGAACACACCATGACAGCCGTTTCATTTTTTTGTTCAAGGCTAAATATGACATCTGAAATACGTGCAAGCCAGGGAGTACGGTCAGTATCATTAAGTGGTTTCCCTGATGCCATTTTAATAATATTTTCCCGTGGGTGAAGGTCATCGCCATCAATAAACTTAGCCTTCATCTCTTGTGCCAGCGTTTGCCCGATAGTCGATTTCCCTGTACCAGATACACCCATCAGAATAATGCAAAGACCATCCATTATATTGGCTCCATTATTAAACTGCTACCAGCATGCCGCCATCAACGAACAACAAGTGCCCATTCACAAAGTTGGATGCTTGTGATGATAAGAATACCGCTGCACCAATGAGTTCTTCTGGGTTACCCCAGCGTGCTGCAGGGGTTCGCTTACACAACCAGTCAGTGAACTCTTTGTCATCGACCAGAGCCTGAGTCATTGCTGTTTTGAAATATCCAGGTGCAATACCATTCACCTGGATATTATGCCGTGCCAGTTCAACACACATCCCGCGAGTTAACATTTTAACCGCACCTTTTGCCGCAGCATAAGGTGTAATAGTGTCACGGCCCAGTTCACTTTGCATTGAGCATATATTCACAATCTTCCCTTTTCCCCGGGCGACCATGTGCCGTGCTACGGCTTGCGATACGAGGAATACAGAGGTTTGATTGACAGAAATAACATCATTCCATTCTTGTACCGGAAACTCAGTAAAAGGATGACGACGCTGAATTCCGGCATTATTAAATAAGACATCAATAGGCCCAATATCATTTTCAATATTGTCAATTGCCTGAGTAACAGCGTTGGGATCAGTCACATTAAATACGGCACTATGAACGACAGCTCCTTCATCGCGCAGTTTCATAACAGCCTGCTCAGCACGCTCGGCTGAAATGTCATTAATAATGATTTCTGCACCATATTGCGCAAGGCCTTGAGCCATTACATATCCGATTCCTTGCCCTGAGCCGGTAATTAAAATACGTTTTTTATGTAAGTCAAAAAGATCACTCATTGCGATTTCCTGTTCAATATTGTGCATAGTGGATGTATGCGAGTCGATTTCATCTTTTGCACACTGTACCCTTAAGATTTCTGGCAGCGTGCCCAGGATGAAAATTACCTAATGTCACTGGCTCTATCTCACGGTTTTATCGGGCCAGAAACTGTGATCTACATCACTCGGCGTAGTGTTACGAACCGGCGTTACATCTTGTGTGAAGCAACACAAAATTTCAGTGCATTCCACCGTGGGAAGACTCGTGGTGCAGCGTTGTGCCAGTGTCAGCGGAAGGGCATAATGGCTTGATTGAAAGTTGTTATGATGGGCGAAACCATGAAAGCACAACGTATTACTCTGGATGATATTGCTTCACTGTCCGGTGTAACTAAAATGACGGTGAGTCGTTATCTGCGTACACCAGACAAAGTCAGCCCTGAAACGGCAGAACGTATAGCAAGTGTGATTGATGAAGTAGGTTATCAGACAGACCCGGATAATCCGGCAATGAATAGCAATATAGCCCCACGCATTGGTGTACTAATACCCTCTTTTAATAATCAGATCTTTGCTGATGTGTTATCAGGAATTGAATCGGTGACTACGGCTCAGGGTTACCAAACGCTGGTTGTAAATTACGACTATGATAGTAAAAGAGAAGAAGAGCAGATTGCTACAGTTCTGGCATTTAATGTAAAAGGACTGATTTTGACTGAGACGGTACACACATTACGTGCAGAGAAATACCTGAAAGCAGCGAAAATCCCGGTTGCAGAACTGATGGGGCTATCTGATAACACTGATCGTATTAATGTGGGATTTGACAATTTTCGCTCAGGTTTCGATATGACAAATATGCTGTTAGCAAGTGGTAAAAAGCATATTATCTATTTTGGTTCAATGTCTGACATTCGTGATGAGCAAAGGTATGCTGGATATTGTAAAGCAATGGAAAATGTTGGGTTGTCTGTTGGCCGTATTGCCCCGAATAAAATGTCATCCGTTTCGATTGGCACTGGCATGATGACACTTGCACGTCAAATGTATCTCGATATGGACGGTATTCTGTGTACCAATGATGACCTTGCTGTTGGTGTGTTACAGGAGTGCATAGCTTGTGGTATCAGGGTTCCTCAGGATATGGCAATTGCAGGGTTTCATGGCCTGGAGATAGGCCAGATAGTATCCCCAAGACTGGCGAGTGTGCTTACCCCACGTTTTGAAATGGGAAAAGTGGCAACAGAGATTTTAATAAAAAAAATCAACGGAATAAAAACGATTGAGAAGGTTGACCTCCATTATCGTTTGTCGATGGGGGAGACAATCTGAATGAAGTATAGTTTGGTTAGGAAATTGTTATTTTTTTGGTTACCAGGTTTTGTTTTATGAAGAGTTAATAAGGTTATTTGCTTAGGTAATCACGCCATCCGTAACAGCGTTTTCTAACATGACTTAGCGTGATACAGATCGCAAAAATTACTCTGATAAACCCGTTTGATAATAGGTATTGGTCATCAAATACATTTCAAACAGGTGAAAATATGAATACATCACTTCCCCGCTCAGTATTATTGGTTGCACCCGTCATGGATGAGTTGCTTAACCGGCTTACTGAATCATTCCAGGTATATCGTCTGTATGAACAAACCAATCCGGCCGCCTTTTTGCAGGAGTTTGGCTCACAAATTCAGACTGTTGTTACGCGGGGTGACGTCGGTGTCAGCAATAGCATCATTGAGATGTTGCCTGAACTTGGTCTGATAGCAATTTTTGGTGTTGGAACTGATGCGGTTGATTTATCCATGACACGTTCCCACGAGATAGCTGTAACGGTGACTTCTGGTGTGCTGACTAATGATGTCGCTGATCTGGCAATGGGATTGCTATTAGCCGGGGCCAGAAAGCTGGTGCAAGGGCATACCTTTGTTTGTGAAGGTCGCTGGCTCAGTAATGCTCCAGGCCTTGCCACTCAGGTGAGCGGAAAACGTATTGGGATCCTTGGTATGGGCAATATTGGCCAGGCTATTGCCCGGCGGGCAAGTGGTTTTGATATGGAGATATTGTATACGGACCGTCAACCTAACCATAAGCTTGATTACCAGTGGTGTCCGGATGTGCATACGCTGGCGCATGAGAGTGATTTCCTGGTGCTGGCAGCCTCTGGAAGCAAGGAAAATCAGGGTATGATTGATGCCAGTGTTTTTAATGTGATGCCTGACCATGCCTGGCTTATTAATATTGCCAGAGGAATATTAGTTAATGAAAATGATCTCATTGCCGCGTTACAGGAAGGAAAAATTGCCGGTGCCGGATTAGACGTATATGCCGATGAGCCTCATGTTCCTGATGAGCTAATAGCGCTAGAGAATGTTATCTTACAGCCACATGTTGCCAGTGCAACTTTTGAAACCAGGAAAAAAATGAGTGATATCGTTTTTGATAATGTTTCTGCCTGGTTTAATCAGGTTCCGTTACCAAATAAGATTGATTGAGATAAATGCATAATCTACTTGTAATCAATTCTGCATAGGTGTCATTAATCATGAATAATAAAATACCAGGTACACGCTGGTTGCGTATTGTTGTGCCCATTCTTACTGCCTGTATTATTTCTTTTATGGATCGGGTGAATATTAGCTTTGCACTACCCGGTGGGATGGAGTCTGACCTTGGTATAACAAGTCAGATGGCTGGTGTGGCCAGTGGTATATTTTTTATAGGGTATTTGTTTCTACAGATTCCAGGTGGGTATATAGCGGTTAATGGCAGTGGAAAGCGTTTTATTTTTTGGTCACTACTCGCATGGGCTGTTATTTCCATTGCTACGGGGTTTGTTACCCATGAATACCAGATGCTGGCTTTACGATTCCTGCTTGGTATTTCTGAAGGTGGAATGTTGCCTGTCGTTCTGACGATGATAACGAATTGGTTCCCTGAAAAAGAGACCGGTCGGGCGAATGCATTTGTCATGATGTTTGCTCCTCTTGGCGGCATGTTAACCGCCCCTGTTTCTGGGGCTATTATCTCTGCACTTGACTGGCGCTGGTTATTCTTTATCGAAGGAATGCTCTCAGCAGTTGTATTACTTATCTGGTGTTATTTCATTAGCGACCGCCCAGAAGATGCTCGCTGGTTACCGGAAAAAGAACGAGACTATCTGATTAAAACGCTGTCTGCTGAGAGAGATGCCCGGTCATTGCTGGCACCAGTCAGTAAGGCTCCACTGAGAGATGTGTTCCGCAACCCCTCTTTGATGAAATTAGTTATTCTGAACTTTTTTTATCAGACGGGTGATTATGGATATACACTTTGGTTACCCACTATTTTAAAAAATCTGACGGGTGCCAGTATGGCGGGGGTTGGTGTGCTGGCTATCCTTCCTTTTGTTGCCACTCTTGCGGGTATTTATCTGGTTTCTTTCTTCAGTGATCGCAGTGGTAAACGTCGCTTGTGGGTTCGTTATTCACTATATTGCTTTGCTGCGGCTTTAATTGCCTCGGTAGTTTTGCGTGATTATGTTGTCGCTGCCTATATTTCCCTGGTCATTTGTGGATTTTTCCTTAAAGCTGCAACCAGTCCATTTTGGTCTATTCCTGGAAGAATTGCGACGCCGGAGGTTGCGGGGACTGCACGTGGTGTTATTAATGGATTAGGTAATCTGGGTGGGTTTTGTGGGCCATATTTAGTCGGTGTGATGATCTATTTGTATGGACAGAATATCGCGATTTATGCCCTGGCAGGATCATTAATAATTGCTGGGTCGATTACATTTTTACTACCAGGGCACTGTGATTTAGATAATCATGAAGATACTGCTCTGTCTGGTAATAAAAAAACGTCTCAGGCATAGCAGGTGAAATATGACTCTGGAAGAACATATCGCATTATGTGAACAGCATAGAAAACAGCTCTGTTTCAACAAATTTGATTATCTTGATGCTTGGCAGTTAGGGCAGGCATTATATCAAAATGCTCAAGATCTGGGTTACCATCTTGCTATTGAGATTTGCCTGAATCAGACGGTAATCTTTAGTGCGTTGATGCCTGGTGCTACTGCCGAGAATGTCGACTGGGTGCGGCGTAAGCGTAATACCGTTGCTTTCCTTTCAATAAGTTCATGGGCTGCCGGGTTGATGTTGAATGCCCGCCAAACAACCCTGGAAGAGCGTTATGGTTTGGATATGCGTGATTATGCTGCATTTGGCGGTGCCTATCCGCTGATTGTAACGGGATGCGGAATGACAGGAACCGTGACGGTTTCAGGCGCACCACAACTGGATGACCACAATCTGGTGATCACTACGCTGGCTCAACGTACAGGGGTAAACGGCGCTGACTTTTCTCGGGTTCCTGAGTTTAACTGAACAGCTAAAGGCGCTTTTTACCAGCGCCTTTTCTGTTTTTTCGGGGGGGCAGAATTATTGGGAGGCAGAGGACAACAATGCTTCCCGCTCTGTTTGCGGAACCATACCGCCACCCGTTGCCCACAGAATATGGGTGGCTCCAGCCAGTTGTTGCGCGCTGAAAGATTTTGCGCTTTCAGCCGCGGTCACCCATGGGCCAGAAACGCTTGCTGCAGCTGAAGGTTCGAGAAAAATATTTTCATCGCGCCAGACATCACCCAGTAAGGCAAGCAACGTTTCGTCAGACTGGGTGTAATAACCGGATATCAGGCGTGCCATGGTTTTGCCCACAAAACCAGATGCGCGGCCAACAGCAAGGCCATCCGCAACGGTATGGTTATCAAGGCCGATATCCTGAACACTAATCTGGTCATGCAGGCCACTATATACACCAAGGAACATGCAGGGGGAGTGCGTTGGTTCAGCAAAAAAACAGTGCACGTTATCACCAAACGCCAGTTTCAGCCCAAAGCTGATTCCACCCGGTGCGCCACCCACACCACACGGCAGGTAGACAAATAGCGGGTGGTCATGGTCGACAATTATACCCTGTTCATCACACTGTTTTTTGAGGCGCTCGCCAGCTACAGCGTAACCCAGGAACAGGGTGCGTGAATGTTCATCATCAACAAACAGTGTATGTTCGTGGTTTTTGGCCGCTTCCCGGCCATGGCTGACCGCCACACTGTAATCATCCTGGTATTCAATAACACTGGCACCACATTCCCGCAGCAGGTTTTTTTTCCATGCTTTTGCATCAGCAGACATATGCACGGTGACGCGAAACCCCAGTTTTTTACCCATCAGGCCAATAGATAACCCGAGGTTTCCTGTGGAGCCGACAGCAATTTCGTAATCACTAAAGCACTGGCGAGCCACATCGCTGTCCAGTTTGCTGTAGTCGTCATGGGGGTTGAGTAACCCGGTACGAAACGCTAAATGTTCAGCCCACGTGAGCACTTCATAAATGCCTCCCCGTGCTTTTACCGACCCGGCAATAGGCAGGTGGCTGTCCTTTTTTAGCATCACCCTGCCAGGAACGGTATGACCATATTTCTGGTCCAGAGTGGCCTTGAGAGCCGAAATGGCAACCAGCTCAGATTCAATCATGCCGTCGGCGGCAGCTGTTTGCGGGAATAACTGTTTCAGGCAGGGGGCAAAACGCGCCAGGCGTTGCTCTGCACCCTGTACATCCCTGCGGGTAAGCCCGCTATAGTGCAGGCCTTCTGCGGCAGAGGTTATGTCCGGGTTGCACCAAACCGTTTCTTTCATTGCAGCCAGGTCATCCAGTAAAGGACGGGTTTCACGTAGCATTGCAATCGTTGTTGTCATGATAGTGTTCTCATGGCTCAAGGATAAAAACAGCATAGCAGTTATCCTCTTATTCTTTCACATTGCTGGTGTATATGTGTGCACAGTTCATCTGGCCTTTGGAGAAAAAAAACGTAAAGTCCCGGCTATTTCAGGGATGCGGGATTGTTTTTTTTATGACTCCGTTGAAGTGGCGCGAATACAATTTTAAACCATACTCAATTAAAAGCGCCGGTAAGAAAAAATAACTCAGTTATGGGTAATGAGCTTTCATACCCTTTTATTTGGCTTAAGTGATGCTTTCAGGCAGAACGATGATGACAACACAGCACACTAATTCTGAACAACATATTGTTTCCCTTGGGGAATCCAGACAGCTATTACTTGATGGCGGCTGGGCAATGGCTGAGTTTGATTTGTCTGGTAATGTTATTTCAGCGAATCAGCAGTTTGCTCTTTTAATGGGGTTTTCTCATGCCGATGAACTGGTGAATATTAACCATTCGCAATTTGTATTAAGTCATGGCCGTGGTACTGTTTTCTGGCAGGACGTGCTGGCCGGAAATATTACCTGTGGAGAATTTAAACGTTGCCATCATGATGATTGTGTCGTGTGGCTGCATGCATCTTATTCACCTGTACTCAATAAAGATAATGAGTTGCAAAGTATTCTGATGATGGCAATGGACATCACTCAGGAAAAACTGATGTATGTGGAATACCATGCCCGCCTGCAGGCGCTGGACAGTGCTCAGGGCGTGATTGAGTTTGATAAGAACGGTTTTATTTTGTGTGCCAATGACAATTATCTGGCAATGACCGGGTACAGCGAACGCGAGTTAGTTGGCCGTCATCATGCTTTTTTGTGTGCCAAAGATGAAGTGTCAGCTAACGGCTACCAGCGTTTCTGGAAAGCGTTACGCCGCGGAGAGTGCTGGAAAGGGCGGTTTAAAAGGATTCGTAAGAACGGCCAGCCGTTATGGATTCAGGCTAACTATAACCCTATTTTTGATTCCGAAGGGCGCCTGTGCCGGATAGTGAAGTATGCACACGATATCACTGAATATGTTGCGAATGAGAGAAAAATGGTTCAGCAACGTGCATTACTGGATATTTTACTGGATGCACAGAACCGCTTTTTGCATGATCATGACCTGGGTTCAGCCTGTGACCATGTGTTCACGCCATTACTGGATATGACCCAGTGTGAATTTGGTTTTATTGGAATTGTGCAGGATACCGAAGGTGTGTTGTCTTTGCATATTCCGGCCATTTCGAATATCTCGTGGGATGATTCCGTTACCCGGTGGTTTGATGAGCAGATGCAGGCGAATAACGCGCTGATTTTTCACCGGCTGGATAACATATTTGGGCAGGTCATTACGCACAATAAAATTATGTGTGTGAATGATGTGCCTGCATTCCCGGGGAAACGCCGTTTTCCTGCCGGGCACCCGCCTTTGCATAATTTCCTGGGTATTCCCATTGTATTTAATCAGAAACCTGTCGGCATGATCGCGCTGGCTAACCGCCCGCAAGGGATGGATGATGAGCTGATTGCACAACTGGAACCGATAGTAACCACCCTGGGAACGCTCATCCGGGCTCGCAGCCTTGAAGATAAGCGTTCGGAAATGGAAGCCCGGTTACGTTTCAACGCCACTCACGACGGGCTGACCCGGTTGCCGAACCGTAACGCTTTTTTTGAATCCTTACATGCTTTGCCTGATCTCAACTTACCTTCACAAGGGATGTCCAGGCATTGCCTTGCTCTGGTCGATGTGGACTTCTTCAAGCGGATAAATGATAAGTATGGCCACCTGGCGGGCGATGCTTTATTGCAGGAATTAGCTCGTTTACTGGAGACGCACACCCGGGGTACGGACCTGGTGGCCAGGTTGGGTGGTGAAGAGTTTATTGTATTGCTGCGGGATGTGACAACGCGGGACGCCTGCCTGGCAATGGAGCGGCTACGTGCTGCAATTGCAGATTACACCTTTAACTGGGAAGCGGTTTCGCTCTCGTTTACCGTGAGTATCGGTGTGGCGCCCTGGCGGCCAGAGTACGCTTCCATGGATGACTGGGTACAACAGGCAGATACTAACCTGTATCAGGCGAAATCTGCCGGGCGTAACCAGGTTTGTGGGCCGTAACATGCTGGCTGCTAACTAAAAAGAAGGGAAATTGCGCTTTCCCTTCTTTTTCACCAGGCTTAAAAGGTCACAGGGTCCTTGTTCAGCAGCGTATTCAGGATAACGGTGGCGCGGAAACCGGCACAATTTCCACGCTTATCAGCCCAACCCCTAATTTACGCGGCGAGTGCCCCAGAATATTGTCCATATTAGATTCTTGTGGCGCAGGCGGTGTAATGGTCAGCGTGCTACTGTTGCCTGGGTTATCAAAGCGTAATGTTGTAGTGACCGGTGTATCACCGACAGTCAGAACTTGTTCCTGGTTACCCACCCGTACTGGAATTGGCTGGTTGATATTTGGCCCATACGCTTTGGCCTTAATCACCACGTCAAAGTGCGCTGGCAAGGGCCGGGTATATTCAATTTTCACTTCAGGGGAGATATTGGCATTAGACCAGCGACCCCATGATTCCGGGCGGGAAATTCCGGTGAAGCTTTTCACTTCATCTGGCGCACCTGCCACATTGAAAATGAAACTGTCGGCTTTGTAGCGGATGTCGTTATCGACAATTTTCAGCTTATCGATATTTTGCTGGTAACGGGCCATATCAATGACAGTGTCAGGGAAATGAGCCTTGCCTTGCCAGGCCTGGGTACTGACTGCCTGAACCTGTTGTTTCCCCCCCAGTTGCCCTTGCGCCACGCACAAGTCGCTGGAAAGCGCGAGTTCAGGCGACCACAGGCGCGCCATTTTGTAGCAGGTATCAACCCAAATAAAGTTATCCCGGGGAGCGAAATCGGCCAGTTGGTAGCGCAATGGCGCAGAATATTCACTCTCTGGCAACGGTTCGATTTTTTTGTCGGATACACGTAACAGTAATGGCAGGCGGAAGGTACTGCCGGAGAAACTGATCGTGTTCTTGCCTTTATCAATATTGAAGGTGTCGATATGCGTTGGGAAATTCCACAGGCGAATCACGTCTGGTTTCCAGGCGAGAATTTTGTCTTTCATATTCAAAAAGAGCGACGAGAGCGACTGCCCGGACAGGCTACTGCGCCCCAGACCCAGATAGTTATCACCCCCGAGAATATCCAGCACGGTTGCACCGTTATCCATAGGGTTGCGTTTCACGGAAACCAGTTGTTGCGTGGGTTGGTCACCGCGAATAATGAAAAACAGATCTTCCCTGTCTTGTTTATTGAGATAAGGCCAGGCGGTATTTTTCATTGCCAGGTGGTCTGAAGACACCACGATTATGGTGTTCTTAAACCAGGGGGATGCCTTTATCTTTTCAATTAACGCAGCGACATGCTGTTGGCTACAGGTGACAGCGCTGAACGACTGGTTGGTTTTACCGTCCATTTTATAGCTGCGACGTGTACAGGAACGGGAAATAAACCCATCGGGATGGTGAGTATCCACTGTCAGAGTAAACAGGGAGAAGCGTTTATTTTGGCTGGAGAGCGTGACAAACTGCTTCCACACTTCATCCAGTACGGTGTCGTCGTAGTAACCCCAGTCATTTTTATATGCCGGATCGCTGACTCTCTGCTTGAGCTCTTCAGAGCCGTAGAGGTGATCGAAACCGTGAGATTTAAGGAATACATCTTTCCCGGCAAAGCGCAGGTTGGCACCCTGCATGAAGTAGTTTTCATAGCCGGAATTTTTCAGAATATCGCCAAGGCACACGTTCTGGGGGAAGAATGTGGACATCGAGGCCGATGAATTGCCTTCAAATGGCGCAAAAAGAGGAATCCCACATTGTGATGCCACCATACCTGCGATGGTGTAGTCCATGCCCGGTAGCTGGCCGGTTTTACTGAAATCAATGGCATCCTGTTTGAGTGCGCCGAGTTCAGGCGTCAGGCCGGGGAATGCCTCGTTATCGAAGTAAGTGCGCTCAAGGCTTTCCCCATAGATGTACACCAAATTCAGATGAGGGGACGGAATCGTTTTGTTAGGTTCTTTATAGTAAACGTCAAAATCTGGATCCCCCTGGCGGGATTGTGATTTCACCAGTTCAGACAGTTGGTGAAAGGCCGGGCTGGCATCAACGGAGGCCAGTGCCAGTATTAACGCCAGCAGGCTGTAACCGCGGTGGTGCGGCGCGTGTTTACGGCGGCGTAACAACCAGGATAACCCGAAAAAGATGCCCGCCAGGAGCCCAGCAAGCCCGATTCCCGGCAGG
This sequence comes from Mangrovibacter sp. MFB070, assembly GCF_000705335.1. Taxonomy (NCBI): domain Bacteria; kingdom Pseudomonadati; phylum Pseudomonadota; class Gammaproteobacteria; order Enterobacterales; family Enterobacteriaceae; genus Mangrovibacter; species Mangrovibacter sp. MFB070. Next base: position 233,498 of record NZ_JJMI01000019.1, on the reverse strand, counting down.
ATATATTTGTGAATGCCTGCGCCTGTGAGGCTACTGGTGAGGGTGTACAGCACCGCATCGTTGATCCCTTCGCCAGTAAAATAATTACTGGCATAAAGAACGATATTCAGCACAACAAAGACAATGAGTACCACAAGCGTGCAGATAAACCACCATGTGTGGCGGCCTGCCTTCCACGCATAAATAGCGATAGATGTGATAAACAGAAAAAACGAGATAACTTCTGACACTACGTGATCCTCATCTGAATACCCGGGTACTCCTCAGGCGAGCGACACTCCCGGGCAGACTAATCTAGCCTGAGTTAATACTCCGTGCAATTTTTCTGCAACAAAAATGTGCTGCTGTAAGAGGTTTTTTCAGTGCGTATGTGGGGGTGTCATCAAACTGCGAAACTTCGGACTTCCCTTAGTGATTTACCTAAGAAAGTTTATTGTGGCATGGCGCTTTATTCTGGTTTTATCCGCTAAAACGCCTGGTTTTTTAGTGATTAATCCGGATTTGTGCGGTTTTGTCTGATCTTCTTTAGCAATATATCATGTTAAAATATAATGATTTTCAGATTATCCTCAGGATAATCTGAAAGATGTCCATGCTACATTACTGCAAATTTCTTGGGGATATTTGCCCTTCATTCCGCACAGCAATCGTGGATACTTTTATGTGGTTATATATTATTAGTCTTGCGGGGCTATTGGCTTTCGTAATGTTTTGTTTTTTCAAACATTATCGTGAGATCAGTAAACGTACGCTGGACACGGATCGTGTGCGCCATCGTGTAAAACGGCGCTGACAGCTGAACAAAACGTTGCCTTTTGGCAACAAAAAAAGCGCAGATTCTGCGCTTTTTCTTTATTTTACAGTTAGTTAAGATATGAAGCTGGCACCCTGTTTGAGTACCAAATCACAGGCTTTGGTTTTCACCTTTTTGCCCAGTTCTGAATTGCCCAATGAATCCAGGTTGATTTGTTGGCCTTCTTTGCTGTTCAGCAGGCCTGCTAACCCTTGTTGGTAATCCTGTGAGGTGCTGCTGCTCTGGTTTTCCAGCCCCAGTTTATTAAGTAACTGATTTTTTACGTTATCTGCAGAAGTTGCATTCACCAGTTTTTGTTTCATGCAATACTGGAGTACCCCCGCCGCATTATTCATATTCCCCGCACTCAGAGAATTGCTGCTGCCCAGCAGGCTGGTTAGTGAAGATGTGCTGTTAGCGCTCGTACTGCCAGAGCTGCTGCCCATTAATTGCTCTGCTGAACTGGAGAGTTGTTGCAGGTTTACTGCGCTGGCTGTGGCCGATACCAGCCCGAAAGCCAGTGCAAGAGAAAGAAGTACAGGTTGCTTAACGCTCATAAGAAAATCCACCAGGGAAGCCAATAATTGTGGCCTCAGTATAAACCTGATTTCGGGCAGTGCTGCTGCCTGCCCAATAATTCGGATTTTAGTACTCTTTTCCGGTAACCCGGCTGCGGTGGCTGTCCCAATTGAAAATAACCCACAGGCTGTTACCCAGGCGCATACGATCCATCACGCGTTCGCCCAATAGCTGGTTCATCTCGTTAATATTCAGATTGGTCAACATACCGGTTGGCCGCTTGGAAGAGGAACGACGGTCAACAATCTGGTTAATAATCACTTTCTCGTAACGGGATTCTGTCTGGACACCAATTTCATCAATGACCAGTAAGTCCACTCTGCTCAGGTCTTCAATCAGGCGTTCTTCTGTGGTTTCAGCTCCTTCACTGAAGGTGCCTTTCATCGCCGACATAATATCTGCCACGGTAATAATCAGTACAGATTTACCGTGCAATAACAAGGCGTTGCAAATTGCTGCGGCCAGGTGGTTTTTCCCGGTGCCGGGTTTGCCAGAAAAGACAAAACTGGCGATATTACCTTCGAATTCATCGGCATACTTACGTGCACGCGCCAGTGCCAGAGCCTGCCCTTCACACTCAACAAGATAATTATCAAACGAGCAATTAATATGCAGCTCGCGAATACCTGAACGTTTGAATGTGCGTTGCATTTTCATCGCCTGGTTTTCCCGGGCGAGTGCCTGAGAGCGCTGGCGGCCTTGTTCAAGTTGCCACTGGTGCCACTCTTCCGGCGTTGTAAACGCCGGTCTGATACCATCAGGAATATGGCGCCTGACACGGGAGAGCAGGTCGGTTGCTTTTTTTACCATTATTACCCCCGAAAACCGTCAGGAATGCTTTCATCCGGACGTGATATTTGCGAAATATCCCGCCTTGCCGGGCCGCCGTTTGCCTGGCGGCTGATTTGCAGATGACGCGCCAGCTTTTGTTGCCACTGAATATGGTGGAAAACTTTGCCTTCTGCCTGCCAGTATGACGTGAATGCTGCCAGCTCTTCTGCTGCCACAGGTGTGGCTAACATAATGCCCCACAATGCAGCCTGGCGGAGAAAATCGGCATCCGGAGCCCAGCCTGAATACATGGCAAATTTCCCCAGGGGAACCGGGCCTGCGGGCAAAGGGGCATCACTGAAAAGTGAGTCATCCAGGGCAACATCTGCCTGGGGAACGGGTTGCTGTTGCGCCGCTTCAATAGCCAGCAGTGCAGCAAGCCTTTCCGGTGTCAGTGCATAGAATGCCGGGCGGTTGTTATGGAAAACAGCAATAGCGCCATTTTCCGCCTGCTTCAGAGCAGAAAGCGGGTCATCATTAAATTGATCAAGACCGATAACATCCGGGGTAAGCGTTCTGGAAGACATAACACCATCTCAAAGCTGAATTTGACTGCGCCTTTTCAGGCGAAAAAGGCCGGGAACATACCACCAGATAGTAGCATAACCTGCGGGGCAGATTGAAAGGAAAGCAGTGGGGATAATCAGCATGGCGAGCAAAACAGGTAGCACCAGACCGCACAAGCGGCCTGGTTGCTGGGGCAACAACGCTTAGTTAATGATATTTAGCGTGACATCGATGTTACCACGGGTGGCATTGGAGTAAGGGCAGACGATATGAGCGGCATCCACCAGTTTTTTGGCTTCAGCACTGTCCATGCCCGGCAGGTGGATATTCAGCTTTGCTTCAATACCAAAACCATCAGGAATCGGACCAATACCGACTTCACCTTCAATAAAGGCTTCTTTTGGCAGGGCGATTTTATCGCGGCCAGCAACGAATTTCATGGCACCTAAAAAGCATGCAGAGTAACCGGCAGCAAAAAGCTGTTCGGGGTTGGTAACTTCACCACCGAGCCCGCCCATCTCTTTTGGCACACCCAGTTTGACATCCAGTACACCATCAGATGAAACAGCGCGGCCGTCACGGCCCCCGGTGGCTTTTGCTTTTGCCCGGTAAACCACTTGTTCTAAAGACATGTTGACTCCTTTGTATATTTCACTATTAAGTCGTGAGCGACTTAATAGACGGTGACTAAATTGAGACTGAAGTGGTGCAGGACATTACCCGTAAGAATATGTGCCTTAAGGCACGATGGTTAAGTTCTGCGCGTGACCATTCAGTCTTGCTCTGTGATTAATTTAAGTAGTGCGCTATTTAATTGCAAGTTATTTTTTTATTTAACTAAAGCCACAATACATCGTAGTTCAAGTGAGTCTGATGACAAACCTCATGTTCGCAGAGAACGAGAGGATGCCACCCAATAAAAAACCAGGAAAATCAATTCATTGATATTCGGCTGCTAACCAGAAAGAAGGAAAAACCACGCTTTTTCCTTCTTTTTCATCAATCTGACGCGGGTTACACCCGCGGACGTTTGCGGTAGAGCCATAAGCCTGGCAGGGACAAACCAATAGATAACGCGCCAACAATAAATGCGGCTTTCAGGAAATTGGTTACCAGCATTATCATCAGCGGCTCTGTATAGCCGAAGTGGCTCAGCTTCACTGCAGATATCATGGCGGTATAGGCGTAGATCCCCGGGAACATTGGGATGACGGCCGCGACCGTGAAAACTTTGGGGTGAGCAAGGTACCAGCGAGACCACTGAATCCCAATGCAGCCGACCAGAATGGATGCGAGAAATGTGCTCCATTCAATGTTGCCACCAAAGTGCATCAGGATAAACCGGGCTCCGTGGCCTATAGCTCCCAGTAAAGCACAGTAAGGCAATGCTCTGAGTGGCACGTTGAAAACCATGGCAAAACCGACTGCCGGAATAGAGGCCAGCGCCATATCCTGAAGCAGGTTCAATAAAAACGTCATTATGCCCATCCGCGTAACCCCCACAGTGCCAGCGCCGTGACCACACCAATACAGGTTGCAAGTGTAAGCAGGCTTGCCATGGCCCAGCGCGCAAGGCCGGTGTTGATATGGCCTTTGAACATATCCGCGACGGCATTAATCAATGGAAAGCCCGGCACTAATAATAAAACACTGGCGGCCATGGCAATGGTGGATGTGTGGCGAAACAGCGGGGTGGACAACAACAGCCCGGAAAGCGTTGTCGCAACAAATGCCGTGATGCAAAAGTTAATCTGCGGGTGAAAATGGCGGTGAGTGAGTACCTGGCGAACAAACATGGCAACGCTACTGGCAAGAAAGGCGATAAGTGCGCCATCCCACCCGCCATTGTTGAGTTTACAAAAGCACCCACAGGAGAGCCCAACCATCAGAACGACCAGCCACCGGGGGTAACGCAATGGTCGAATATGGGCAAACCGGCGCCGGACGTCTTTGTCATCCAGCAGCTTGTGCTCGGTCATAATGACAATATGCTGAACCTGGGTCACTACGTGCATATTGATCCCACGGTCAATATTTTTACGTGTGGATGTCAGGCAGTGATCATCAACGATAGTTGTCAGCACAATGGCATTAGCAGAAATGGCGCTTTCAACGCTATCCATGCCCAGGGCTTTACCCAACCGCCCGGAAAGTTCTTCCACCAGGGCACTTTCAGCGCCGTGCTGAAGCAGAAAGAGTGCGCACTGAATGCACAGCCGGGTTACTTCACGCTGTTTTACCGCTATTGCTTCCATTTTCAGACCTGCCAAAACCAAAAGTAGAGATAAAAGCGTGGCTGTTAATGCGCACGCAAGGTAACGGGGTTGTGCGTTGAACGGCTACCCGTACAAACTGACGGGGGTATTACCTGTTTTTGGGGGCACAAGCTCTGTTAGTGAGAAGGTATCTCCGTTCAACCTTTATTCAATTTAAGATATTTACCCACGATGGGAAACAGCCTGGCGAACATTTTGCTGCGAACATTTTGCAGATGGAAGCAGAGCCGCAAAGTAACAATGGGAAAGCGCGACAGACCAGATAAGGCAATTTATGCCGTGAAAGTGTTTTTTTCTTAACTTTGTATTAATGATTTTTTTACTTTTTATTTTTTTTGACCAGGAATATTCCATCAATATTTTTTTACTGAGGGCTATTAATTATTTGCTTAGATGTGCCGTGTTATAATTACAACACGCCCTGGTTGTATTCATCTTGCTGCATATTGCGTAGTGTTTAGGTTTTATTCAGGTGTGGCGTGGGATTATAGGCCTAATGTTCATCTGAACAGGTTCAGTATTTGTATTTATCTGTAGTTTTTTAAATTTATGTCTTTTCTATTCAACTTATCCAGGTCTGTTCTCCGTGTCATGCGGTTTTCTGGTGCATATTGCTATAGTGGTGGCGTAGGCTTTTCAAATAATATATTGATTTTTAAAGTTTACTGCTGTTTTGATTGCACGGAAATGCGTGGGGCTCCGTAAACCACCAGAAACAACGCAGGGTACAGAGGGCAGATATCAACAGGAGCAAAATATGACAGCAGGAAGCTATAAAGACGGTGCGGTTATTAGTCGTTCAGCGATAATCGCTGCCGGGATTGAATCACTGATTTTAAGAAATTTCGATAATATCAACCTGAGTGTTTGTGATGTAAAGTGCGATGGTCAGCTTAGTCTTACCGTTAATAACGATATCATTTTTTGTGATCTCTCCGGTGAAAACCACAGTGATGATATTTATTATCATTATCTGGAAAGTGTCCACAGCGGGCAAAAATGCCAGTGGGTTATGTTGATATCCGCAGATGAACAGCAATATGAAAAATGGCATGGTTTACCTAATATCCATTTGATTCCTCTGTTGGTTCCTGAAACTGAGCTGATAAATCTGCTGCACCCCTTTCTGGATTGCATGTACATTCCGGGGGATACAGAGGCTGACGCCGAAGCCTGCTCCAGTGCACAAATTCCCCAGGAGCACCATAAACTGACTGCATCGGAAAAACGAGTTTTGCGCCTGCTTGGGCGTGGGCTCGGGGTGAACCAGGTGGCAAATGTGCTGCAAAAAAGCAATAAAACGATTAGCGCCCAGAAACGGAGCGCATTGCGTCGTTTATCACTGCGCAGTAATGCCGATATGTATGCCTGGATTAACAGCGAAGCTGGCAAAGTGGAACTTTCCAACGAACTGTGAGGCAGGGCGGTTACTGGGCTTAACCGGTATGTGGCTGCTTTCATGTAAATGGGCCCTTGTGGCCCATTTGAGTCTGATGACAAACCTCATGTCCGCACAGAACGAGAGAATGTCACCTAATAAAAAACCAGTAAAATCAATTCATTGATTTTCGGCTGCTAACTAAAAAGAAGGAAAAACCACGCTTTTTCCTTCTTTTTCATCAATCTGAAATGGGCTCTTGTGGCCCATTTGTGCTTTCTCACAGACCCGTGCCCGGGCGTTAATTTGCAGGGATAACACCCTGGTAATCTGCCCGGGTTCCACCTGGTGTGTGGCAGCGGCAAACGCAACCATCCCACATGGTTATTTATGCCAGTGTGCAGTCACCACATTGTTGCACACCTGGCAGGCGGTTACGCTGGCAGCATGTGCGGCGCACCCACAGGCCTTCCCGTTCCAGCATAGTGCGGAACAGGGGGTTAGCACTCCCGGTGCGTAATTGCGCAGAGAGGAAGCAGTGGCGATGTAGTGCATTGAGCTCTTCCTGAGGGTGGAATTTGCTCATTTCATTGAGAAACCAGTTAACAATGTAACCCAGGTTGCTCCAGATAAGCTTGCCGTTGATATGACCGGTTGCTTCCAGGGCTGCAACGACCGGTGTAATCCCACTTTCAATAAGGTGCTCCATGCGGGAAATTGCATCCCGGGGGGCATCATGGTGAGCGGGCTGAACATCCAGCCAGAATTTTTCTGCCCGGCCGGTTTCATGGAAACGCACACAGACCCGTTCTGGTGAGAGGTCAAGGGGGCATGACATAGTCAGTTGCGCCAGCATCAGCGGGGGGACCAGTAGCCCGGTGTACCACTGAGCCCATAAAGAAAGTAGGGGCTTATTCTGTTGTTTTTTCTCAGGCGTATCGCGGTAACAGTGGCTGGCGTAGCGCTCCAGTAAGGCGGCAAGTTCAGCCGGTTGCGACCATTGCGCAAGTGTCAGGGCGTCTGATGGAGCCTGTGCGCCTGGGAAAATAAAGTCATTAAACCATGGGCTATGGCGCGTAAATGTTGCTTTTACCTTGTCTGACAGGGTACGGGGGAAAAAACGGGGAACCGTTCCCCATTCTTCTGCTGGTTGGCGAAACGCAAAATAAGCCATAGCGGTAAGCAATGTAAATATAAATGATAATAATTACTAATACTAACCGCGATGCCAGACACATACAAGCGTTGCTACCCGGGTGTCAGGCAGCACTCCAGGTATCAAAGGACAGAATGCTGTTGCGCCCCTGGTTCTTGGCACTGTAAAGCGCCTGGTCTGCCTGGCTCAGGGCTGTTCCCATATCATTGTTTTTGACTTGTGCGGTGCCGATGCTGATTGTCACATTGGTTGCGACACTTTCATTAAACATGTGCGGAATAGAGAGATCGTAAACCCGCTGGCGAATGCGCTCGGCCATTTCGCTGGCTTGTTGTGGCGTTGTATTGACCAGTAAGACCATAAATTCTTCGCCGCCATAGCGGCCAACAATATCTCTGGAGCGGACTGTATCGCGAATGGCGGCGGAAACACGCGTCAGTGCCTGGTCGCCCATCATGTGCCCGTAGTGGTCGTTATAGGCTTTAAAATGATCAATATCCAGCAGCAATAACGTATGTACAGAAGAAGAATCCGCTAAGGCGTTTTCTGTCCGGTTCTCAAAACCACGTCGATTATACAGGCCGGTAAGCGGGTCTATCATACTGAGGTCGATTAGCGTTTCTTTCTCTGCTTCCAGTGTATTAAGCAGGCTCAGGATAAACCTGTCGTTACGCTGCTTTATTACCTGGTGAATGGCAATCCCGATGGTTGGTAATGCAAAAGCAAACAACACCGGCACCCAGTATTCTCCCCTGGAAAGAAACAGGATGGTCAGTGTGGTGGGCAGGCAATGCAGCAGGAAACTGATTAAGTTATTGATGAACGCAATTGCCCCAATAAACAGGACAGCCAGTAATGTCACCATAAACCATGAAAGATCTGTGGTTTGTAAGACATGCTGTGTCAGTACGGCATTCCAGGCCCAAAAAATACCAAATATCAGTGAGATGATATTTATATGTACGCGTATTTTTTTATTTTTTAAATTTGAGATAAGTAAAAACGTACTGCCAATGAAAATCATTGCCACAGGAGTGCGCACAATAATATGCACTTTGTTGGCTACCGGGTTGAGCATGCAATAAAGTGAGCTCAGCGCGTTCAGGAGCAAAAACAGGCGTAATGAAAGTTGATACTTTTCTTTCATCAGGCCTTGCCATGATGGTGTCGTCATAAAAATCAGTGGTAAGAATAAAATATTTTGCAATATCAGTGATATTGCTGGCGTTATGTCCAGACCTTATCTGAGGAACTTAATCTACAGAATGCGTTTAGCCAGAATGAGGTCGGATGAGTGTTATGTTTAATCGCTCAATTTATCATCTTAAGAATAATCTGTCACCCCAGCCTTATTTGTCATTTTGACAACGCTGCATCCTGGTTCCAGGAATGTAATATTTAATTGAAAATGATAACTATTAGCATATGATATCTGTTATCAAATTTCTGGCTGCGGTGAGGAAGTGATGCGCAAGTGTCTTGAAGGGGGCTGGGGGTTAATTCTGGGGAGCGGGGTGATTCTTGGCCTCGCGTTTATTGGCCTGCCATTTTCGTTATGGCGAGTGTTAACTGCGGTGGCATTGTTAAGCACTGCAGCAATGTTGTGGCACCCCCGGCTGCGGCATTTTATTTTACTCTCTTCTGCAATGGCGCTCGGGAGCGGTGCTGTGTTGCTGCTAAAAGCGATGATGACCTGGCCAGTTTTTCCCTGAACACGGGTTATTGCTGTAAAGCGTTTTAATACAGAAAGAAACAGGCATGGAAAGGCAGGCAGGGAATAACGAAACAGGGCTGCAGGGGAAATCAGGAAACTGGTGCGAGGGGAGGGACTTGAACCCTCACGTCCGAAAGGACACTAACACCTGAAGCTAGCGCGTCTACCAATTCCGCCACCTTCGCACAGTAAGAGAGATATCATTTTCGCATTGGTGCGAGGGGAGGGACTTGAACCCTCACGTCCGTAAGAACACTAACACCTGAAGCTAGCGCGTCTACCAATTCCGCCACCTTCGCGCAGTGCGAACGATATCTGTGATTATTGGTGCGAGGGGAGGGACTTGAACCCTCACGTCCGAAAGGACACTAACACCTGAAGCTAGCGCGTCTACCAATTCCGCCACCTTCGCATACCATCAACACATTAAAGTGTTGTAACCACGGAGGCGCATTCTAGTGGTTTTCTGCTATTCGTCAACTGTTAATTACATGCCGCTTTTCTGAATGGTGTAAAAAACGGCATCCGGCAACACCCCACACTTTGCGTTATTTTTTACCAGGACGCCGCAGTATGGCGCTGTAGACTTTAAAACGCCCGGTTTGGGCAATGACTTCATGGCTGCCAAAGGTCTCATCCAGCACCCTGGGGTAAGGAAGAAATGCGTTGGCAACGATACGTAATTCCCCACCAATATTCAGGTGACGCGCCGCACCGCGGATTAACTGCTGGGCTGCGTCCAGACTGGTCTGGATCCCATCATGAAACGGTGGGTTGGAGATTATCATGTCAAACCGGCCCTGGATGTCGCTAAATACATTACTTGCCAGGACCTGGCCTTCTACTTCATTAGCCAGCAGCGTGGCTTTAGTGGCTTCAATTGCCGCGGCGCTGACATCACATAATGTCAGGCGTACTTTAGGTGAGTGTGCCGCCAGTGACGCAGCCAGTACACCTGCACCACAACCGACATCCAGCACTTTGCCTTTCGTGTGTGGTGTGAAGGTGGACAGGAGCAGTTGGCTGCCTGAGTCCAGCCCGTCCCGGCTGAAAACGCCCGGGAGTGTTTTGACCGTAACGCCGTCGGCCTGGTATTCGCCCCACCAGGTATCAGGAGAAAATGCGGGCTGTTTTTCAAGTTGACCATGGTACAGACCACAACGGCGTGCACTGTCAACTTTGGTTAATGGGCAAAATGCCTCGATCATTTGTTCCGCGCTACGGATCCCGCTACGGTTTTCACCCACGACAAAAATATGGCTGCCTGTGGGGAGCAGTGCCAGCAGGTTCATTAGCTGGTAATGCGCTTCAGGCTTGTTTTTCGGCCAGTAATAAATCAGCGTATCGCAGCCGGCAACCTGTTCAGCTTCTGCATACATGCCCCAACTTGCCTGTTCACCCATTTGTGCATGTAGCTGTTGCCAGTGATGATATTGTTGAGTAAATACCCTGGCTGAGGCGCAGGGGAGTTGCGCGGGCAACATGTCTTGCAGGTCACCTGCAAATAAAATATGGCTGTCCTGAAAATCATCACTGTTGCGCAGCAGCACTTCACTGGCAGGGGTATACGCTGACATTAATTGTCTCCTTAATATTCTGAGGCGTGATTATAGTGGTTTGTTGGCGCAGATACGACGGATTTGCTATATTTGCGCCCTTCTGACGAGAAACAAGGCTACGCATGACATCCCGACGAGACTGGCAATTGCAGCAACTGGGCATCACCCAATGGGTGCTACGCCGCCCGGGCGTGTTGCAAGGTGAGGTTGCTATCACAGTGCCGTCTGCGGTGCGATTATTGATAGTCGCCCGGCCATTACCTGAATTACATAACCCTTTTATTCAGGATGTTCTGCGTAGTTTGCAACTCTCAACAGAGCAGGTCATGTTGTTACCCCCTGAACGGGTCGACATGTTGCCGTCTGGCAGCCGCTGCCATACCTGGTGGCTGGGGGCCTCATGCCCTGCGGCGTTACCCGGGGTAAATCTGTCTTCTCCCGGGCTGGATGAACTTTATCAGGACCACCAGGCGCGCCAGGCGCTGTGGAAACAAATTTGCCAACATGAACACGATCTCTTCCCTGACGCAGGCTGATCTCGCCGCCGCCTGGGCGATAGAACAACGCAGCCATGCTTTCCCATGGAGTGAAAAAACGCTCATCAGCAACCAGGGCGAGCGTTACCGTAATTTGGGTTTATGGTCCGACGGGCAACTGGTGGCCTTTGCCATAACCCAGGTTGTGCTGGATGAAGCCACACTGTTCAATATTGCCGTTGATCCTGCCTGGCAACGTAAAGGGCTGGGGCGCGAATTGCTTGAGCACCTGGTCGCAGAGCTGGAGCAGAGCGATGTGCTCACATTGTGGCTGGAAGTCCGCGAGTCGAACCTGGGTGCCCGCGCCTTATACGAGCTATTAGGTTTTAACGAAGTCACCGTGCGCCGCAATTACTATCCGTGCGCGGCCGGGCGTGAGGATGCCATTGTTATGGCTCTGCCGCTGGGGTGAATTAAAGAAGAGAATTAACGGAGCGAAGCCATGCAGTGGGACTGGATTCTGTTTGATGCCGATGAAACGCTGTTTACATTTGATGCATTCAGCGGCTTACAAAGAATGTTTCTGGATTATAGCGTTACGTTTACATCCGAAGATTTCCAGGATTATCAGGCGGTCAATAAGCCGTTGTGGGTGGATTATCAAAACGGTGCGATTAGCGCGTTACAATTACAGCACCAACGTTTCCAGGGGTGGGCCGACAAATTGCGCGTGCCGCCTGCTGAACTGAATGATGCCTTTTTAAATGCCATGGCGGAAATTTGTACACCGCTACCAGGCGCGCTTTCCCTGCTCAATGCACTGTATGGCAAGGTGAAAATGGGCATCATCACTAATGGTTTTACGGCGCTTCAGGAGCGTCGCCTGGCGCGAACTGGTACAGCGCATTTGTTTGATCTGCTGGTGATTTCTGAGCAAGTGGGTGTGGCGAAACCAGATGCTTCAATCTTCGATTATGCACTGAATAAAATGGGGAATCCGCCCCGGGAACGTGTGTTAATGGTTGGGGATACACCAGAGTCCGATATTCTTGGTGGAATTAACTCGGGTCTGGCAACTTGCTGGGTCAACAGCCATCAGCGCACTCTACCGGAAGGGATTACACCAGACTGGCAGGTGGCTACGCTTAGCGAACTGGAGCAACGCCTGTGTAAACAATGATTGTCTGGCCCGGACTGTTGGGTAAAATAGCGCACATTTTTACCAATCCTTGTGGTGTGAACACGGTTCGCGCCCTGACACAGAAGACTGAATTATGACGTTGTCTCCTTTCGAGCAAGAGGTGGCCCGCCGCCGCACTTTTGCCATTATTTCTCACCCGGATGCGGGTAAAACAACCATTACTGAAAAAGTGCTGTTGTTCGGACAGGCTATTCAGACCGCGGGGACAGTGAAAGGCCGTGGCTCCAGCCATCATGCAAAATCTGACTGGATGGAGATGGAAAAGCAGCGTGGGATTTCTATCACCACATCGGTGATGCAGTTCCCGTATCACGATTGCCTGGTTAACCTGCTTGATACCCCAGGGCACGAAGACTTCTCCGAAGATACTTACCGTACTCTGACCGCGGTGGACTGCTGCCTGATGGTGATTGATGCGGCAAAAGGTGTTGAAGACCGTACCCGTAAACTGATGGAGGTCACACGCTTGCGTGATACGCCTATCCTGACGTTTATGAACAAACTCGACCGTGATATCCGCGACCCAATGGAGTTGCTGGATGAAGTCGAAAACGAACTGAAGATCTCCTGCGCCCCTATTACCTGGCCGATTGGTTGTGGAAAATTGTTTAAAGGCGTGTATCACCTGTATAAAGACGAAACCTATCTGTATCAGAGTGGCCAGGGCCACACTATTCAGGAAGTTCGCATCGTTAAAGGCCTGGATAACCCCGAGCTGGATAAAGCAGTGGGTGAAGATCTGGCTGGTCAATTACGCGATGAACTGGAACTGGTGAAAGGGGCTTCCAATGAGTTTGATGAAGAACTGTTCCTGAGCGGTGATATTACGCCTGTGTTCTTCGGTACCGCGCTGGGTAACTTTGGTGTCGATCATATGCTCGACGGCCTGGTTTCCTGGGCCCCAACGCCAATGCCTCGCCAGACTGACCAGCGTGTTGTGGAAGCGAAAGAAGATAAATTCACCGGCTTTGTTTTCAAAATTCAGGCCAATATGGACCCGAAACACCGCGACCGTGTGGCATTTATGCGTGTTGTGTCTGGTAAGTATGAAAAGGGCATGAAGCTGCGCCAGGTGCGTACCGGCAAAGATGTGGTTATTTCTGACGCCCTGACTTTCATGGCTGGTGACCGTGCTCATGTTGAAGAAGCCTATCCTGGCGATATCCTTGGTTTGCATAACCACGGTACCATCCAGATTGGTGATACCTTCACTCAGGGTGAAAACATGAAGTTTACCGGGATCCCGAACTTCGCCCCTGAATTGTTCCGCCGTATTCGCCTGCGTGACCCGCTGAAACAAAAACAGTTGCTCAAGGGGCTGGTACAGCTTTCGGAAGAAGGTGCGGTGCAGGTGTTCCGTCCGCTTATCAACAACGATTTGATTGTTGGCGCGGTTGGTGTGCTGCAGTTTGATGTGGTTGTGGCGCGCCTGAAAAGTGAATACAACGTTGAAGCAATTTATGAGTCAGTCAACGTTGCCACTGCACGTTGGGTTGAATGCGCTGACGTGAAAAAATTCGAAGAATTTAAACGTAAAAATGAAGTACAGCTGGCTCTGGATGGGGGAGATAACCTGGCGTATATCGCACCAACCATGGTTAACCTCAACCTGACTCAGGAACGTTACCCTGACGTGACATTCCGCAAAACGCGCGAACACTAACAGGGCATTTTGCCAACCGGTGAGTGCCGGTTTTGCCAGAGCCTGGCCTGCGAAATTAACGCGGGCCAGGCTTTTTTATATCCTTTCTGTCATTGTGCTTTTTGCGCAGAATGTTCTTAAAAACCCCCGAAATCAGCCCTGTTCAGCAGTTTTTTCCGTTTATCCGATCGTTTTTTACTGCCAGTGAACTATAGTTACCCCTGATAGTAACTCTTAGTTTAAAACGCTAATAAACATGTTTATTGTGGTTTTAAATCTTGGTTAATTGTTCTTTTGTTGAATTTATTCACCATTAATGGGTTTTTTAGATGTGGTGAATAACGGCTGGTTACTACCAGCACTGGCTCAAATACTGAGCAAACATAAGGAAAGAATCGATGAAGATGACAAACAAGGTTTCTCACTCTCTGCTGGCAATTGCGTTGGGTTCTGTTCTGGTGAGTGGTGCAGCGTTCGCTGAAAGTACCACAGCCGCTAAAGCACAGACCATGGCGGATTCCGCGGGACAAAAAATCGACAGCTCTGTCACTAAAGTCGGTAATTTCATGGATGACAGTGCCATAACGGCAAAAGTGAAATCGGCTTTAATGGATAACGACTCGGTCAAAAGTACCGATATCTCCGTCGATACAGATAAAGGCGTTGTGACCCTGAGTGGGTTTGTCACCAGCCAGAAACTGGCTGAAACAGCAGTGAATGTCGCCCAGCATGTGGATGGCGTGAAATCAGTCAGTGATAAGTTGCAGGTGAAAGACAGCGATTCGCAGAGCCTGAAAGGCTATGCCGGTGATACCGCAACGACCAGCGAGATTAAGGCGAAGTTCCTGGCCGATGACATTGTTCCGTCGCGCAAAATCAAAGTGGAAACCACCCAGGGTGTGGTACTGCTGACGGGTACAGTGAATAACAGTGCACAGGCACAGCGGGCAGAAACCATTGCTAAAGCCATTGATGGCGTGAAAAGTGTCAAAAATGAACTAAAAGTTAAAGCGTAAGAGTAATAAGACGGACCCGGGCTTGCCACAGGCAGGCCCGACGCGAACCAACCAGGTGTTACTGGTGCACTGGCCGGTGGCAATCATTATTCACTTTGGGTAAGGAGCGTTTATGTTTCGTTGGGGAATTATCTTCTTAATTGTGGCAGTGATTGCGGCGGCGTTAGGCTTCGGTGGCCTGGCGGGGACTGCGGCGGGTGCTGCGAAAATCGTCTTTGTTGTCGGTATTGTTCTCTTTCTGGTCAGTCTTTTTACCGGCCGTCGGCGTCCATAGACCGGAAAGTGTGGTACAACATGGGTGAGTAAGAGCCAGTCCGGGCGACTGGCTTTTTACTGTCTGGACATTCCTTTTGTATAGCTAATCAGGCAGACCGCCCATGGGACAATATATACCGGTGACACTTGGGGATCTCTCCCCACTCTCGTTAGCACCTTTTGAACCAGGCAGAATGGCGCTGGTATGTGAAGGTGGTGGGCAGCGCGGTATTTTTACTGCCGGTGTGCTTGATGAGTTTCTGCGTGCCGGTTTTAATCCATTTGATGATTTCTACGGTACTTCTGCTGGTGCACAGAACCTGTCCTCCTGGCTGTGCGGGCAACGGGGTTATGCCTGGCGTGTTATCACCCGCTTCACCACGCAGAGAGAGTTTTTTGACCCGGTGCGCTTTGTGCGTGGCGGGCACCTTATTGACCTCGACTGGCTGGTAGACTCCACGGCGAAAACTATGCCACTGGCAATGGACCAGGCGGCCAGGCTGTTTGACCAGGGTAAACGTTTTTACCTGTGTGCCTGCCGTAGTGATGATTACACGCCAGAATATTTTACCCCTGATACAGACACCTGGCTGGACCTTATCCGTGCCTCCAGTGCGATACCGGGTTTTTACCGCAATGGCGTGACACTGAATGGTATCAGCTATCAGGATGGTGGCATTAGTGATGCTATTCCGGTACAGGAGGCTGTGCGTCGTGGAGCAAAAACTGTGGTTGTCATTCGCACGGTTCCCTCGCAAATGTATTACACACCGCAGTGGTTTCAACGCATGCAACGCTGGTTAGGTGAAAGCAGCCTGCAACCCCTGGTTAACCTGGTTCAGCACCATGAAGCCTGTTACAGCGCAACGCAGCAGTTTATTGAGTCGCCACCTGAAGGGGTCAATGTTATTGAAATATACCCGCCTGTCGCGCTGAAAAGCATGGCTCTGGGAAGCCGCCTGCCTGCGCTTCGTGCCGACTATAAAACCGGGCGGTTATGTGGGCGCTATTTCCTGGCGACTGTCGCGAAATGGTTAGGCGCGGTACATCCTCATGCAACGGAGTTGCCTGTTACGGGCAAAATCATTATTCCGGGTGAGGCGGCTAACGATATGGTGCCTGCTCACCAGGCAAATGATGACACATTTGGCCGTGATGGCTGCCTTGGGCAGGGAGACAGCGCGTGACGTACCGGTTTATCGATACCCACTGCCATTTTGATTTTCCCCCGTTTACTGGCGATGAAAAGGCCAGTCTGGCTCGTGCAGCGAACGCTGGTGTGGAAAAAATTATCGTTCCGGCAATCGGTGCCGGGCGGTTCAATACGGTACTTGCCCTGGCACGGGACTACCCGGCGGTCTATGCTGCTTTGGGTCTGCACCCCATGTATATCGAACAGCATGATGATACCGCTTTGCAGGCCTTAGAGAACGCTTTAGCCAGCCAGCCGGAAAAAGTGGTGGCTGTGGGGGAAACTGGTCTGGATGCTTACCGGGAATCACCTGATCTCCCTAAGCAGGTTGCTATGCTCCAGGCGCAGTTTGCGCTGGCAAAACGCTGGCAGTTGCCGGTTATCCTTCATTCCCGGCGCACTCACGACAAGCTGGCAATGTTATTACGCCAGGCTTCATTGCCAAAAACCGGCGTAGTACACGGGTTTTCCGGTAGTTTTGAGCAAGCGATGCGGTTTATAGAACTGGGGTATTACATTGGTGTGGGTGGCACCATCACTTACCCACGAGCGGCAAAAACGCGCAAGGCCATTAGCCGGTTGCCACTTGAAGCATTAGTACTCGAAACGGATGCGCCGGATATGCCTCTTAATGGCTGGCAGGGGCAGGCGAATCGCCCTGAGCGGGTTGCGCTGGTTTTTGACATACTTTGCCAGTTGCGTAGCGAAAATCCGGAGGAAATAGCCGATGCTGTGTGGCGAAATACTTGCGCACTTTTCCCATTAGTTGCGCAAAAAGCTTAAAAGTGTGACGTAGATCACTGTATAAGATTAACGTTTGTATTTGTTGCTTAGATAACGTGATTCATATATCAATTTAGTGATTTCCTGCCGTTATAATGCCAGCGTTTTCGACCAATAATTCTGTTAACGAATATTTCTCTTTGGCGCAGGAATCCATCTATGCAAATCCTCATGGGGTTAGTGGGCATGATCGTGTTGTTACTGATCGGCGTGCTCCTTTCAAGTAACCGTAAAGCTATTAATTTTCGTACTGTAATTGGTGCCTGGGTTATTCAGGTATTGATTGGTGCACTGGTTCTTTATGTGCCTGTTGGGCGTAAGGTGCTGTTGGCAATGTCGGAAGGCGTTGCGAAAGTGATTGCCTACGGCAATGACGGGATTTCATTCCTGTTTGGGGGCCTGGCTTCCGACAAAATGTTCGAAGTGTTTGGTAACCAGGGCTTTGTTTTTGCATTGCGCGTCCTGCCCATTATTGTCTTCTTCTCATCACTGATTGCTGTGCTGTATTACCTGGGGATCATGCAACTGGTCATCCGTATTCTCGGGGGTGGCTTGCGTTATGTGTTGAAAACCTCGCGCACTGAATCACTTTCTGCCACAGCGAATATCTTTGTTGGGCAGACTGAAGCGCCACTTGTTGTTCGGCCCTATATTGCCACAATGACACGTTCAGAGTTGTTTGCCGTAATGTGTGGTGGCCTGGCATCGGTTGCCGGTTCTGTACTGGCTGGTTATGCACAGATGGGTGTTCCACTTGAGTATTTGATTGCTGCTTCTTTCATGGCGGCTCCAGGTGGCCTGCTGTTTGCCAAACTGATAGTGCCGGAAACAGAAACTCCCCATGATGCGCCGGATCTGAAAATTGGTGAAAACGACCCTGACCGCCCGAGCAACGTGCTTGATGCTGCTGCCTCTGGTGCTTCTTCTGGTATGCAACTGGCGCTGAATGTTGGGGCTATGCTGTTAGCGTTTGTTGCGCTGATTGCGTTGCTCAACGGCATTTTGTCCGGTGTCGGTGGCTGGTTCAATCACCCGGAACTCTCCATGCAGTTGATTCTGGGCTGGGTATTTTCTCCGCTGGCCTGGATTATTGGTGTGCCGTGGAATGAAGCGACGGTTGCCGGTTCCTTTATTGGGCAGAAACTGATCATTAATGAGTTTGTTGCCTACCTGAACTTTGGCGCTTACCTGAAAGATGACGCAACTGTGGCTGCTGCAGGCCTGCAAGTGCTGTCTTCCCACACCAAAGCGATTATCTCTTTTGCACTGTGTGGTTTTGCCAACCTGTCTTCCATTGCCATTCTGATTGGTGGGTTGGGCAGTATGGCCCCTGGCCGTCGCCATGATGTCGCACGCATGGGCTTAAAGGCGGTTGCCGCCGGGACATTATCTAACCTGATGAGTGCAACCATTGCCGGGATATTCCTGTCCATGTAGCGCATTTTGTTATTTTTATAACATTTTGTGATGCCAAAAAGGCCGGAGAATAACCGGCCTTTTTCATTTTAGGTAAACGTGATTTTATCTTGTCTGTCGCATATAATTGTTGCAGGAACATCGCCAGTGTTCTCTGTTTTGCGAAACTCTGCACAAAACATGGCTGGTGATGAATGTTAGAATTTTAACATTACATATACTGCGAAACTGAAATAGTGTGGTGAGCTTAAGCTCTGATTCCGGGTGCCAGTGCCATGCTTTTCGTTGGAGACGATGATGAATGATTTAACCAGCAGCAGCCTGCGTGCACTGCACTTAATGGATTTAACCACCCTGAATGAAGACGACACGGATGAAAAAGTGATTGCGTTGTGCCGCCAGGCCAAAACACCCGTGGGGACACCAGCGGCCATTTGTATTTATCCTCGCTTTATTCCCGTAGCCCGTAAGGCGCTGAAGGCTCAGGGGACGCCGGATGTGCGGATTGCAACAGTGACCAATTTCCCCCATGGCAATGATGACATCGAGATTGCGCTGGCAGAAACCCGCGCAGCCATTGCTTATGGTGCGGATGAAGTGGATGTTGTGTTCCCTTACCGCACATTAATGGCTGGTGATGAAGATACCGGGTTTGCACTGGTTAGTGCCTGTAAAGCGGCCTGCCAGGCTGCGAATGTGTTGCTGAAAGTCATTATTGAAACCGGTGAGTTAAAAACGGAAGCGCTGATTCGCAAGGCGTCTGCCATTGCCATTAATGCCGGTGCCGACTTCATTAAGACATCTACCGGGAAAGTGCCGGTTAACGCTACCCCGGAAAGTGCACGCCTGATGATGGAAGTTATTCGGGATATGGGCGTACAGGAAACCGTGGGCTTTAAACCTGCTGGCGGCGTGCGTACCGCCGAAGATGCACAACTGTATTTGCAAATGGCTGACGACATTCTTGGTGAAAAGTGGGCAGATGCCCGCCATTTCCGCTTCGGTGCTTCCAGCCTGCTTGCCAGTTTATTAAAAGCCCTTGGTCACGGTGACGGCCAGAGCAACAGTCAATATTGATTCTTCCAGGGAGCAGGCCCGCCCTGGCTCCCTGATACCTTCAGGAGGCGACAGTGTTTCTTGCCCAGGAAATTATCCGTAAAAAACGTGATGGACACCCGCTCAGTGACGAAGAGATCCGTTTTTTTGTCAACGGGATCCGCGATAACACCGTTTCAGAAGGGCAAATCGCAGCCCTGGCGATGACCATTTTTTTCCATGATATGACGATGTCTGAGCGTGTGTCGCTGACAATGGCGATGCGGGATTCAGGCACAGTACTGGACTGGTCAGCGCTCAATTTGCATGGCCCGATTGTGGATAAACACTCCACTGGTGGTGTGGGCGATGTAACTTCTCTGATGCTTGGCCCCATGGTGGCAGCCTGCGGTGGGTATGTGCCGATGATTTCCGGGCGAGGGCTGGGCCACACTGGTGGAACTCTGGATAAACTGGAATCCATTCCGGGCTTTGATATTTACCCGGACGATACGCATTTTCGCAACATCATTTCTTCTGTTGGTGTGGCCATTATTGGGCAAACCAATTCCCTGGCTCCGGCTGACCGCCGCTTTTATGCCACCCGGGATATCACCGCAACGGTCGATTCCATTCCACTGATAACCGCATCTATTTTGGCGAAAAAGCTGGCTGAAGGGCTGGATGCGCTGGTGATGGACATCAAAGTGGGTAGTGGCGCATTTATGCCAACTTATGAACAGTCTGAAGCACTGGCCCGGGCAATTGTCTCCGTTGCGAATGGCGCAGGTGTGCGTACCACTGCTTTGCTCACGGATATGAACCAGGTGCTGGCTTCATCGGCGGGGAATGCGCTGGAAGTGCGTGAAGCTGTGCGCTTCCTTACGGGTGAGCAGCGTAATCCGCGCCTGGAGGCTGTTACCATGGCGTTGAGCGTTGAAATGCTGTTGTCGGGCAAACTGGCTGCCGATGAAGCAACCGCCCGGAAAATGCTGAATGACGTGCTGGATAACGGCAAAGCTGCAGAATGTTTTGGCCGCATGGTTGCTGCCCAGAACGGGCCTGCTGATTTCGTCGAACATTATGACCGTTACCTGCCGGAAGCCATGCTTAGCAAAGCGGTGTTTGCCGACACCAGTGGCTACGTGAGCGCGATGGATACCCGTATGCTCGGTATGGCTGTGGTTGCTTTGGGCGGTGGCCGCCATCAGGCCAGCGATGAGATTGATTACAGCGTTGGGTTATCTGATGTTGTGCGCCTGGGTGAAGAAATTGATGGCCAGCGCCCTCTGGCAATTATCCATGCGCGCGGTGAGGCGGAATGGCTGGCTGCGGCGCAAATGGTGAAAACGGCTATCACCATCGGCAGTGATCCAGTGGCTGACACCCCGGTGGTATATAGCACTATCACCCAATAACTGGCATACTGATCTGATCACTTTCTTTTAGCGCCGTCGGTTGCCAGCCGCTGGCAACGATGCAGGAGAAATTATGAAACGTGCATTCATTATGGTGCTGGACTCGTTCGGCATTGGCGCAACTGAAGATGCCGATAAATTCGGTGATGCAGGCTCAGATACTCTGGGCCATATTGCTCAGGCCTGTGCTAACGGCGAGGCAGATAAAGGCCGTCATGGCCCGCTGAACTTACCTAATTTAACTCAACTTGGCCTGGCGAAAGCCCACGAAGGTTCCACCGGGAGCCTTCCGGCTGGTATGGACGGTAATGCAGTAATTACTGGTGCATACGGCTGGGCGCATGAACTCTCTTCTGGTAAAGACACCCCGTCCGGGCACTGGGAAATAGCCGGTGTGCCTGTGTTGTTTGACTGGGGCTATTTCAGCGACGTAGAAAACAGCTTCCCCCAGAAATTGCTGGATGAACTGGTGCAACGCGCTGACCTGCCTGGTTACCTGGGTAACTGCCACTCTTCGGGCACCGTCATTCTCGACAAACTGGGTGAAGAGCATATGAAAACCGGGAAACCGATTTTCTACACCTCTGCTGACTCCGTTTTCCAGATTGCCTGCCATGAAGAAACCTTCGGTCTGCAACGCCTGTACGACTTGTGCGAAATTGCGCGTGAGGTGCTGACCAACGGGGGCTATAACATTGGCCGTGTCATTGCGCGTCCTTTTGTGGGTGAAAAAGCCGGAGCCTTTGAACGGACCGGAAACCGCCATGACCTGGCTGTCGAACCGCCGTCAGCGACTGTGTTGAAAAAGCTGGTGGATGAAAAGCAAGGCCAGGTGGTGTCTGTGGGTAAAATTGCGGATATCTATGCCAATGTGGGTATCACTAAAAAGGTGAAAGCGACCGGGCTGGATGCGTTATTTGACGCGACTCTGGCAGAAATGAAAGCGGCAGGGGATAACACCATTGTGTTTACCAACTTTGTCGATTTTGACTCTTCCTGGGGGCACCGCCGTGATGTGGCCGGGTATGCTGCCGGTCTGGAACTGTTCGACCGCCGTTTGCCTGAGTTACTGGCTTTATTGGAAGGGGATGATCTCCTGATCCTGACAGCCGATCATGGTTGCGACCCAACCTGGGCTGGTACTGATCATACTCGCGAGCACATTCCGGTATTAATTGCCGGCCCACGTGTGCAACCTGGTTCTTTGGGGCACCGCGAAACCTTTGCCGATATCGGGCAGACACTGGCCCACTATTTTGGTACCTCTGCCATGGACTATGGCAAAAATATGTTGTGAGTGACGGTAGCTGTGGGCGGGGACGAACCGCCCATGTCAGAATGCTGTGCCAGTAGCAGCCTGCTGCACCCTGTGCCTGGTTTTGACAAGTGACCTTCTTAACGCTGACTACTGATTAAGGAATATAACAATGGCAACGCCACATATTAATGCAGAAATGGGTGATTTCGCTGACGTCGTTTTGATGCCGGGTGACCCGCTGCGTGCCAAACACATTGCTGAAACCTTCCTGGAAGATGTGCGGGAAGTGAATAATGTTCGCGGTATGTTAGGTTTTACTGGCACTTATAAAGGCCGCAAAATCTCCGTAATGGGCCATGGTATGGGGATCCCATCCTGCTCTATTTACACCAAAGAGCTGATAACAGAGTTTGGTGTGAAGAAAATTATCCGTGTCGGCTCATGTGGTGCTGTGCGCCAGGACGTCCATTTGCGTGATGTCGTCATTGGTATGGGCGCCAGTACGGACTCCAAAGTAAACCGCATTCGTTTTAAAGACCATGATTTTGCAGCGCTGGCCGATTTTGACATGGTGCGTAATGCGGTTGACGCCGCAAAAGCGTTAGGTGTGGATGCCCGGGTTGGTAATTTGTTTTCAGCTGACTTGTTCTACTCTCCGGACCCTTCCATGTTTGATGTGATGGAGCAATACGGAATCCTGGGCGTGGAAATGGAAGCGGCTGGTATTTATGGTGTTGCCGCGGAGTTTGGCGCGAAAGCGCTGGCGATTTGTACGGTGTCTGACCATATCCGTACTCACGAGCAAACTACCGCAGAAGAACGCCAGACTACCTTTAATGACATGATAAAGATTGCCCTGGAATCGGTACTGCTGGGCGATAAAGCCTGATAACGTACTGTTGCTTTTTGTTGTGCCAGTTTGTCTGGCACAACAACTTCTTAGCTGTTCCCCACTTTGTTCACGCCACTTCTCTGTTCCTGGAAAATACCTGATGCATGGCACACATAGTGCCCGCCACTTAAGGTTTGTCTTTCCCTTCTGGCGTATCGTTATCTTCTTCTTTTACCGACTTACTGGCAGTAAGCAGGAACGGCGATTGCTGCCAGCGTGTACGTTTACCCTGCAATAAGATACGGGCGAGAATAATGCCAATGGCGACACATAACAGCATCATCAGGCGTAAAATATTGGTTGTGTTATCTACCTGGCGTGCGTCGGTTGGCAGGGAGTGGGTGTCGAGCGTTAAACGCAAATAGCCCAGTAGCGTGTTTTTGTCTTCAACGGGCTGGACGATTTGTTGGTTGAAATAACTGCCTGCCTTTTTTCCATCTAAAGCCAGCCTGTCTCGCACATTGACATTTTCCCCAGCCTTGACGATTAAATTTCCTTGCGAATCGTAGACACCTGCATCGAGAATACGCCCTTGCTGGGTTAAATTACGCAAAATGACTGCAATATGTTTTTCATCCGGGGCATCCCCTTTGAGCAGGGGGACCAGGCGGTAACTGACCTGTATTGCCAGGGTGTTAGCCAGCTCTTCAAATTGCAAATTACGGGTTTTTTGGTGGCTCTGGCTGAACCACGACGCGCCTTGCATTAATGCAACCAGCAAGGCCAGGCAAATTAAGATAATTAATGTACGATGCACACGGAATTTCAGTTTAGCCAGTGCCATAACTCACCTATTGAAAAATTGCTGTCTGCATGTTGCCAGAAGCAGGCATCACAGGGTAGCCTCATGCGTTGTTTTATTCCGGCATGAATTCGATTTTTACAGGAGCTGTAATGCCAAATAGCCTGACATGGTGCGATTTGCCCAACGATGTTTCCTTGTGGCCCGGACTGCCGCTTTCGCTCAGTGGCGATGAAGTGATGCCGCTGGATTACCGCGCTGGCCGGACTGGCTGGCTCCTGTATGGGCGCGGCCTGGATAAAAATAGTCTGACCAAATATCAGCGTAAGCTGGGCGCCGCTATGGTGATTGTCTCCGCCTGGGATGTTGAAGAGTATCAGGTGGTTCGCCTTGCGGGCTCACTGACTCCCAGAGCGACCAAACTGGCCCATGAGGCCGGTCTGGATGTCGCGCCCCTGGGTAAATTACCTAACCTGCGTGTTCCCGGGTTGCTGGTTATGGATATGGACTCAACCGCCATCCAGATTGAGTGTATTGATGAAATTGCCAAACTGGCTGGTACTGGCGAACAAGTCGCGGCAGTTACAGAGCGCGCCATGCGTGGCGAACTGGATTTCGCCGCCAGCTTGCGCGAGCGTGTAGGCACACTGAAAGGTGCCGATGCCGGTATCCTTCAGCAAGTGCTGGATACCTTGCCGCTGATGCCCGGGCTGACTGCTATGGTGGCGAAACTGCACGCCTTTGGCTGGCAGGTTGCCATTGCTTCCGGTGGCTTTACCTTTTTTGCCGATCACCTGAAAAATCAACTGAACTTATGCGCTGCGGTGGCAAACCAAATGGGGATTGCCCAGGGTAAGCTTACCGGAGAAGTGGTTGGCCCAATTGTGGATGCACGCTATAAAGCCGATACCCTCAAGCAGCTTGCTGATACCTGGAACATCGACCCTGCGCAAACTGTGGCAATTGGCGATGGCGCCAACGATCTATTAATGATTAAAGCGGCCGGGCTGGGGATTGCTTACCACGCTAAGCCAAAAGTGAATGAGAAAACGGAAGTGACTATCCGCCATGCGGATCTTCTCGGGGTATTCTGTATTCTTTCTGGCAGCCTGAAGCAGGAATAACCCGGCAGTAACAAGAGTGAGGTAATGTGGTGGCAAAAGCACCGAAAAGAGCGTTTGTCTGTAATGAGTGTGGTGCGGATTACCCGCGCTGGCAGGGGCAGTGCAGTGCATGCCATGCCTGGAATACCATTACCGAGGTGCGAATAGCGGCATCGCCTCAGGTTGCCCGCAATGAAAAACTGTCAGGCTATGCGGGCAATGCTGGTGTCAGTAAAGTGCAGAAGCTGTCGGAAATCAGTCTTGAGGAGCTCCCTCGTTTCTCTACGGGCTTTAAAGAGTTCGACCGGGTTTTGGGGGGGGGTGTGGTGCCGGGAAGCGCCATTTTAATCGGCGGTAATCCTGGTGCCGGGAAATCCACCCTGTTGCTGCAAACCCTGTGCAAACTCGCTGAACAAATGAAAACGCTGTATGTCACCGGGGAAGAGTCGCTCCAGCAGGTGGCCATGCGTGCCCATCGCCTGGGGTTGCCTGGCAGCAATCTGAATATGCTGTCAGAAACCAGCATTGAACAGATTTGCCTGGTGGCTGACCAGGAGCAGCCAAAACTGATGGTTATCGACTCCATTCAGGTTATGCATATGGCGGATGTTCAGTCATCACCAGGCAGTGTGGCTCAGGTGCGGGAAACGGCTGCGTATTTGACGCGCTATGCGAAGATGCGTGGTGTGGCAGTGATTATGGTGGGCCATGTCACCAAAGATGGCTCACTGGCCGGCCCAAAAGTGCTGGAACACTGTATTGACTGTTCTGTGTTGCTGGATGGCGATGCAGACTCGCGTTTTCGTACACTGCGTAGCCACAAAAACCGTTTCGGTGCTGTGAATGAGTTGGGCGTTTTTGCCATGACCGAGCAGGGGATGCGCGAAGTGAGCAACCCATCAGCGATTTTCCTTAGCCGGGGCGATGAGCTGACTTCAGGCAGTTCTGTGATGGTGGTTTGGGAAGGAACCCGGCCTTTACTGGTAGAAATTCAGGCGCTGGTGGATCAGTCTATGATGTCTAACCCCCGGCGTGTGGCTGTAGGGCTTGAGCAAAACCGCCTGGCCATTCTGCTTGCGGTGCTGCACCGCCATGGTGGTTTACAAATGGCAGACCAGGATGTGTTTGTTAATGTGGTGGGCGGCGTAAAAGTAGCGGAAACCAGTGTGGATTTAGCACTGTTGCTGGCGATTGTCTCCAGCCTGAGAGACCGCCCTTTGCCGCAAGACCTGGTGGTGTTTGGTGAAGTTGGCCTTTCCGGGGAGATTCGCCCGGTACCGAGTGGGCAGGAGCGTATCACCGAAGCGTCTAAACATGGTTTCCGCCGGGCGATTGTTCCCTACGCCAATGTTCCAAAACGCCCGCCTGCGGGAATGGAAATCTTCGGTGTAAAAAAACTGGCGGATGCGCTGTCTGTATTTGATGATTTATTTGTCACATAACAACACCGGTGGTTGCTTCTTTTGGTAGCCCACCAGGTTTCAGCCCCGCGATTCAACAGGTAGTGGGCTGAAACCGAACCTGGTTATTCTTACTTGTTCCTGCGTATATTACACAGAGGCAGGTATCCCCGGAGATTGCAGGAGGCAACGC
Source organism: Mangrovibacter sp. MFB070 (assembly GCF_000705335.1). Taxonomy (NCBI): domain Bacteria; kingdom Pseudomonadati; phylum Pseudomonadota; class Gammaproteobacteria; order Enterobacterales; family Enterobacteriaceae; genus Mangrovibacter; species Mangrovibacter sp. MFB070. The sequence continues at coordinate 206,683 of NZ_JJMI01000019.1, read as the reverse complement.
TTGTCATCGTTTGAATATTTAAAACACGCTATTCGCCAGAAGGGCTGCACACTCCAGCAAGTCGCTGATGCCAGTGGCATGACGAAAGGCTATTTGAGCCAATTATTAAACGCCAAAATCAAAAGCCCCAGTGCCCAAAAGCTGGAGGCTTTGCACCGGTTCCTTAGCCTGGAATTCCCCCGTGTAGAGAAGCGTGTTGGGGTAGTATTTGGCAAGTTTTACCCTCTGCACACTGGCCATATCTATTTAATTCAGCGCGCCTGTAGCCAGGTTGATGAGCTGCATATCATTATGGGTTATGACGAAACGCGTGATCGCGAGCTGTTTGAAGCCAGTGCGATGTCGCAACAGCCCACTATCAGTGACCGTTTGCGCTGGTTGCTGCAAACCTTTAAGTATCAGAAAAATATCCACATTCATGCGTTTAATGAAGAGGGCATGGAGCCTTATCCCTGGGGTTGGGATGTCTGGAGTGCTGGTATTAAAGCGTTTATGGACAGTGAAGGTATTTTCCCGGACCAAATTTATACTTCAGAAGCCTCAGATGCACCGCAGTACCTGGAACATTTAGGGATCAATACGGTGCTGGTGGATCCTGACCGCACATTTATGAACATCAGTGGCGGCCAAATTCGTGAAAACCCGTTCCGCTTCTGGGATTACATCCCTACTGAAGTAAAACCCTTTTTTGTGCGCACTGTGGCTATTTTGGGCGGCGAGTCCAGCGGGAAATCCACCATGGTGAACAAACTGGCTAATATCTTCAATACCACCAGTGCCTGGGAATTTGGCCGCGAGTATGTCTTCTCTCATTTGGGGGGAGATGGCCGGGCATTGCAATATACTGACTATGATAAGATTGCCATTGGCCATTCTCAATATGTTGATTTTGCAGTTAAATATGCCAATAAAGTGGTGTTTATTGATACTGACTTCGTTACTATTCAGGCCTTTTGCAAGGCAAATGAAGGGCGGGAACACCCTTTTGTGCAGGCGATGATTGATGAATACCGGTTTGACCTGGTGATTTTGCTGGAAAACAACATGCCATGGGTGGCAGGGGATTTTCGCCGTTCCGGGAGTAGTAGTGAACGCGAGCGTAAGGCTTTTCAGGCACAGTTAGTGTCTATGCTGCAGGAAAATGGCATTGTTTATGCTCATGTTGATGAGACAGACTACGATACGCGCTTTCTACGTTGTGTCAGCCTGGTGCGCCAGTTGATGGGTGAAGAGAGTGGGCAATAAAACACACGGCTGTTTCTGAGCCAGTATCCCGGTGGCAGCCATACTCGGAACTTGCTCACAACGAAAACCAACGGTGACAACAAAGAAAACAGCCACCTGTGTAAGGTGGCTGAAAAGAGATAAGCAGTAAACTATTTATTTAGTAATACGCTTATATTTGATGCGTTTTGGCTCAAGAGCTTCAGCACCCAGAGTGCGTTTTTTGTATTCTTCGTACTCAGTAAAGTTACCTTCGAAGAATTCAACTTTGCCTTCATCCTGGTAGTCCAGAATATGCGTCGCAATACGGTCCAGGAACCAACGGTCATGGGAAATAACCATGGCGCAACCCGGGAACTCTAGCAGGGCGTTTTCCAGTGCTCGCAGGGTTTCTACATCCAGGTCGTTGGTTGGTTCATCGAGCAGTAACATGTTGCCGCCTACCTGCAACAGTTTAGCCAGATGCAGGCGCCCACGTTCACCACCAGACAGTTCGCCAACCCGTTTACCCTGGTCAGTGCCTTTGAAGTTAAAGCGCCCCACGTAAGCACGGCTGGGGATTTCAAAGTTACCAATCTTCATGATATCCAGGCCGCCGGAGACTTCTTCCCAGACAGTCTTCTTGTTGTCCATGGCATCACGGAACTGTTCTACTGCGGCAATTTTTACGGTATCGCCCAGTGTGATATTCCCGCTGTTGGGCTGTTCCTGGCCGGTTACCATACGGAACAGTGTAGATTTACCGGCGCCGTTAGGGCCGATAATCCCCACGATAGCGCCTTTCGGAATAGAGAAAGAGAGGTCGTCAATCAGAACCCGGTCACCGTAAGACTTGGTGAGGTTTTCTACCTCCAGCACTTTGTCGCCCAGGCGAGGTCCGGGTGGAATAAACAGCTCGCTGGTTTCATTACGTTTCTGGTATTCCACGTTGTTGAGTTCTTCAAAACGGGCCAGACGTGCTTTGCCTTTAGACTGGCGGCCACGGGCGCCCTGGCGAACCCATTCCAGTTCTTTCTCAATGGATTTACGGCGTGCGGCTTCAGCAGAAGCTTCTTGTGCCAGACGTTGATCTTTCTGTTCCAGCCAGGAAGAGTAGTTCCCTTCCCAGGGAATGCCTTCACCACGGTCAAGTTCAAGGATCCAGCCAGCAACGTTATCCAGGAAGTAACGGTCGTGGGTAATTGCCACCACAGTCCCTTCGAAGTCGTGCAGGAAGCGTTCCAGCCAGGCAACAGATTCAGCATCCAGGTGGTTGGTTGGTTCGTCCAGCAGCAGCATGTCAGGTTTTTCTAACAGCAGGCGGCACAGAGCGACACGGCGGCGTTCACCCCCGGATAAGTTTGCGATTGTCGCGTCCCAGTCAGGTAAGCGGAGTGCGTCTGCCGCTCGTTCTAACTGGTTGTTCAGGTTGTGGCCATCATGCGCCTGGATAATCTCTTCTAACTTACCTTGTTCGGCAGCCAGTTTGTCGAAGTCTGCTTCCGGGTCTGCATACAGGGCATAGACTTCATCAAGGCGCTTAAGCGCACCGACGACTTCCGCGACAGCTTCTTCAATCGATTCGCGAACAGTGTGTTCCGGGTTGAGCTGAGGTTCCTGCGGCAGGTAACCGATTTTGATCCCAGGCTGAGGGCGGGCCTCACCTTCGATATCGGTATCAATGCCCGCCATGATACGCAGCAATGTTGATTTACCGGCACCATTAAGGCCCAGCACACCGATTTTGGCGCCGGGGAAGAAGCTCAGAGAAATATTCTTAAGAATGTGCCGTTTCGGCGGAACCACTTTGCCGACACGATGCATGGTATATACGAATTGAGCCACGTTGCGACTTCGCCTCTTTAATCGTGATTTAGGGTATTGAGTAACACTGGCGAAGTTTAGCCTTTTTCTTGCCTTAATCCCAGCTATCAGCACGGAAGGACGATATCCTCTTCTCGAAAAGAATTACGTAAAAAAGTGTTTGTGGCATGGCAGATTACTTTTTGCCTGGTTAGCATGAGATTTCCTGAAGGATGTTTCGGGCATCCTGACGTACAAGAAGACTAAGGAGTTGTTGTGGGGAAAGCAAAACAGGGTACCTGGCGCTTCGCGGCTGCAAGCCTCTGCCTGCTTACCGTCAGCCATGCGGTTTGGGCAGATTCACTGGATGAACAGCGTCAGCGCTACAGCGCAATAAAACAGGCCTGGGATCAACGGCAGATGGATGTTGTGCAGCAAATGATGCCAGGCCTGAAAGATTACCCCCTTTATCCTTATCTTGAATATCGGGAATTGACTTCAGACTTACAGAATGAAACTGCTGTTGCTGTTACACAGTTTGTCCAACAGTACCCCACAATGCCCATCAGCAAAGCGCTGACAACGCGCTTCATTAATGAACTGGCACGCCGCAGTGACTGGAAAGGCTTGCTGGCGTTCAGCCCAACAGAACCGCCGACAACTGAAGCAAAGTGTAATTATTACAATGCAAAATGGCAGACCGGGCAGACCAGTGCGGCATGGGAGGGGGCGCATAAGTTGTGGCAAACAGGGCGTACTCTGCCATTAACTTGTGAGAATTTGTTCACGGCATGGCGTGCTTCCGGCCAGCAATCTGTTGATGATTATTTATCCCGTATTGTGCTGGCGATGAAAGCAGGTAATACCGCGCTGGTGGACGCACTGGCAGGCCAGTTACCGGATAATGACCTGACATTGTCCTCTTCGGTAATGAGCCTTGCTGATGACCCGCAAACGGTGCTTTCATTTGCACGCACAGTCAAACCTTCTGACTTTACTCGCCGCCTGGTTGAGCTGGCGTTTGCCAGTGTGGCACGCCAGGATGTGGAAAACGCGCGGGCCATGATCCCGGCATTAGTTCAGGCATCCGGGCTGGACGACGACCAGGCTCAAAATCTGAAAGATATTGTGGCCTGGCGCTTGTTCGGTAACGACATTACCGATGAACAGGCGAGCTGGCGGGATGACATCATTATGCGTTCAGGCTCAGATTCATTAATTGAGCGGCGCATTCGTATGGCGTTAGGTGAAGGTGACAGAGCCGGGCTGAATACCTGGTTATCACGCCTCTCTATGGAGGCCAAGCAGGAAGACGAGTGGCGTTACTGGCAGGCTGTACTTTTGCTGGAACGTGGGCGTGAAACGGAAGGCCGGGCTATTTTGCAGGATTTGATGAAAGCCCGGGGGTTTTACCCAATGGTTGCGGCACAGCGCCTGGGTGTACCTTACCAGTTAACGGTGAATGATGCTCCTGAAGCCAGTGGCTCACTGGTTAACGGGCCTGTTCTGGCTCGTATTCGTGAACTGATGTACTGGAACCTTGATAATACGGCGCGCAGTGAATGGGCGGGTTATATTGCCAGCCGCCCACCTGAGGAACAGGCCGCTTTAGCACATTATGCCCTGAAGCAAGGCTGGTGGGATTTGAGTGTGCAGGCGACGATTGCCGGTAAATTATGGGATAACCTGACGGAGCGTTTCCCTCCGGCCTGGAAAGCAACGTTCGACCATTATGTCAGTGGTAAAGATATTTCCAGCACGTATGCCATGGCTATTGCTCGCCAGGAAAGTGCCTGGAACCCAAAAGTGCGCTCACCGGTTGGTGCCACAGGCCTGATGCAGTTAATGCCCGCAACGGCCACACATACTGTGAAGATGTTTAATATCCCTGGGTACAGCAGTAGTAGCCAGTTACTCGACCCGGACACCAACATTAATATTGGTACGCAATATCTGCAGTATGTGTATCAGCAATTTGGTGATAACCGTATATTTGCTTCTGCGGCATATAATGCCGGGCCTGGCCGGGTGCGGAGCTGGCAGGGTAATAGTTCTGGTCGAATCGACGCCGTCGCGTTTATTGAGAGTATTCCTTTCTCAGAAACCCGGCGTTATGTGAAAAATGTGCTCGCCTATGATGCCTATTACCGCTATTTCGATGGTGATAACTCACCGTTACTGACGCAACAGGAGTGGCAGCAGCGTTACTGATTTTTTCAGGAGTGTGTTATGCTGCTGTACTAGTTAAATAGTATGGTGGCATAACATGACTCAGCAGACGCCGTTCTCTTCTCCGCAGGAAGAAAACGCCAACCAGGAATGGCTCCGTTTTGTGGAATTACTGCAGGCTTCTTTTGGTGAAGATCTCCACCTTCCACTTCTGACCTTACTCCTGACGCCTGATGAGCGCACGGCCTTAGGTACACGTGTGCGTATTATTGAAGAGCTGCTTCGTGGGAAAATGAGCCAGCGTGAGCTCAAAAGCGAGCTGGGCGCGGGTATCGCCACAATAACTCGGGGCTCGAACAGCCTGAAAACGGCACCATTCGCACTGCGCCAGTGGCTGGAAGTGAAATTGCTCGACGCCGAGTGATTCTGTTACCAGGCCGGGTGGTGAAAAGGGCTGAGTGCCAGCACAACCGCCTGGCTGTAAACACTGCTTCTGGTCAGCGCGCCTTTCGTGAAAATCCCTATAGCACCTTCTTTGCGCCCAGGTTGCTCAATACCTGTGATCGCGCTGATAACATCACCCAGTGTTTCTCCGCGGGTAATGGCAGAAAGAACCGCTTCGGGCAAAGGCAGCGATGCAGAACGCGCTTCTCCGCGCTTGTCTGAATTTTCAATCACCACCCAACTGAACGTGCTACCCTCATCTATACCTGCTTCAATAGCGACCCAGAAATCTGCTTGCGGGTAAACTTCGCGGGCATTGATAACACGCTGGCGTGCGCCAGCCAGAGTTTCAGCGCTGCCTATTGGTTGTTCCGGGACGCCGCTCTCGACGCCTGCAGCAATAATGTGGCAAGATCCTTCGCCAAAGATGATTTCAAATGCATGTAAAATTGCGTTAATTTTGGCTGGATTTTTGGTGGCTGTGACAACCTGGTACATAATTTAGTAAACGCCTAATGAAAACATCAGAGCAGTATAACGGATAAAGTACATGTTACAGGTCTATCTTGTTCGCCACGGCGAAACGCAGTGGAATGTGGAACGACGCATTCAGGGCCAGTCTGACAGTGGGCTGACCGAGAAAGGTATCCAGCAGGCACAGCAAGTTGCTCAGCGTGTCAGGCATCTGGGCATTACGCATATTATCTCCAGTGATTTGGGGAGAACACAGCAAACGGCACGCATTATTGCGCAAGCCATCGGGTGTGATTATGTCGTTGATGACCGCCTGCGCGAACTGGATATGGGGGTACTGGAACAACGCGATATCGACAGCCTCACTGAAGAAGAAGAGTCCTGGCGGAGGCGTTTAGTTGACGGTACGCCAGACGGGCGAATCCCCCAGGGGGAATCAATGACGGAACTGAGCCAGCGTATGCATGCTGCTTTGAGTGCCTGCCTTGAATTGCCTGCGCAAAGCCGCCCGCTGCTGGTAAGCCATGGTATGGCGCTGGGATGCCTGGTGAGCACGATTCTCGGGCTACCGCCTTATGCAGAACGGCGCCTGAGGTTGCGTAACTGCTCTATTTCCCGGGTTGATTACCAGCAGAGCGCGTGGCTGGCTTCCGGGTGGGTGGTTGAAACCGCCGGGGATGTTTCGCATCTTGATGCCCCGGCATTGGATGAACTACAACGCTGAGTTGCTGTTAGCGGCGTACCGGAATCAGGTAATCGCAACGGATGCTTGAAGGCGGCTGGTCAGAACCATTGGTGAACTCTGGTTGCAGCCGCTCAATATCCTGCCCTTCACGGCGAACCAGGCCCAGTGTTGGCATGCAAGTGCCATACACCGTCAGGATAAATGATTGCAGTTCGTCGGGCTCACCTTCATAAACAAATTTTACGTAATCACCACCAGCCAGTACTACCGGATGTGCATTCTGAACGTAACTTTTGGCGATATCAGGCGGCAATGCCGTAGTGTAAAAGACTTCCTGCTCATCGTCTTTCTCTGCACTGGGGCGTGGCTCTGCAAGGCCATAAAGCACAGGCGGAATACTGGTCGTATTGGCAAGAAATGCCCGCCAGAACTGAATACGCATTTCGTGGCGATATTGGGTGATTTGTTCCAGAGTACAACTATAACTCTGAGTCACCCCAACCAGTTCAGTATCAGGCAGGGTAACGAAAGTGGCTTCTGGAAGTGGTGTATTATCCAGGCGGATTGGCGGGCGTATACCCGAGGCATTCCACTCAGGAGAGCGGCGGTAGAGCGCTGGCGTTAGTGCGAATTGCTTTTTAAATGCCCGGGTGAAAGTTTGCTGGGAATCAAACCGGTATTGCAAGGCAATGTCCAGTATTGGCCGGGCAGTTAGTTTGAGTGCAACTGCTGATTTGGACAAACGACGTGCACGAATATAGGCACCAATTGCCTGCCCGGTCACATCTTTGAACATTCGTTGCAGATGCCATTTAGAGTACCCTGCTTTAGCCGCCACATTGTCGAGCGACAAAGGTTGGTCCAGATGGCTTTCAAGCCAGTTAAGCAAATCACTAATGATCCCAACCTGATCCATATAATATCCTCATCCTGATAAGCGCGGGGTATAACGACGCGGAATAATAGCACTTTTTATTTTCTTCTGGCGTGCAGTTTTCTTGGCGCATAATGGGGTTACGCCTGTATAAATTTAAGTTTTTTCTTACAAAATCATGATCTTCAAGAAGAAATTCTCGAATATTAAATAATCACATATCGGTAATTTCAGAATTGGTAACAATATGAAATATTCTATTCTCTTTTTAACCACTGTTTTGAGCGCTCTGAGTGTCGCCCATGCAGAAGAAATTGGCTCTGTTGATACAGTTTTCAAACTGATCGGGCCGGATCATAAGATTGTTGTCGAAGCGTTCGATGACCCGGACGTAAAAAACGTAACTTGCTACCTTAGCCGGGCGAAAACTGGGGGGATCAAAGGTGGTCTGGGGCTGGCTGAAGATACCTCCGATGCGGCAATTTCCTGCCAGCAAACCGGGCCTGTTGAGTTGAGTGAGGCCATCAGCACGGGCAAAAAAGAAGGCGAGGTTGTCTTTAAAAAACGGACATCGCTGGTGTTCAAGAAGTTACAGGTTGTTCGCTTTTACGATAAAAAGCGCAACACACTGGCTTACCTGGCGTATTCGGATAAGTTAGTGGATGGCTCGCCGAAAAACGCGATAAGCGCGGTTCCGATTATGCCGTGGAAATAGGCGTTCAGCAGGCAACAAAAAAGGGCATTAAGCCCTTTTTTACATTTTACCCGGAGTAGGGGAAATTACTCCTGAAGATCGCCGCAGAAGCGGTAGCCTTCGCCATGAATAGTCGCAATAATTTCTGGGGTATCTGGTGTGGATTCGAAATGTTTGCGGATGCGGCGAATAGTCACGTCAACAGTACGGTCATGTGGTTTCAGTTCGCGGCCAGTCATTTTCTTCAGCAGTTCTGCGCGAGTCTGGATTTTCCCAGGGTTCTCACAGAAATGCAGCATGGCACGGAATTCACTACGCGGCAGTTTGTATTGATCACCGTTAGGGCTAATCAAAGAACGGCTGTTGATATCCAGTTCCCAGCCATTGAACTTGTAGGTTTCTACAGCACGGCGTTCTTCCGTTGTAGTGCCCAGATTCATGGTACGGGACAGCAGGTTACGTGCACGGATAGTCAGTTCACGAGGGTTAAAAGGTTTGGTGATGTAATCATCTGCACCAATTTCTAACCCAAGGATTTTATCGACTTCGTTATCACGGCCTGTCAGGAACATCAGTGCGACATTTGCCTGTTCACGCAATTCGCGGGCGAGTAGCAGGCCATTCTTGCCTGGCAGGTTGATGTCCATGATAACCAGGTTAACGTCATTCTCGGACAGAATCTGATGCATTTCAGCGCCATCTGTCGCTTCGAAAACATCGTAACCTTCTGCCTCGAAAATGCTTTTTAATGTGTTACGTGTAACTAATTCGTCTTCGACGATAAGAATGTGCGGGGTCTGCATGTTTGCTACCTAAAATTGCCAACTAAATCGAAACAGGAGTACAAAAGTCCCGGGCCTGCCTGAAAGTGCATGCGAAAAATTAACATGCCGGCGTAACATGACTAAAGTACATAATTGTGTTCTTGATGCATAATCCATCAACGTCAACAACATCATTAGCTTGGTCATGGGTACTTTTCCCTTGCGACCCTGCGGTGTCGAAAACGGCCACTATGGTAGCGATTTTAACAGCGACATAACAGAGTCATACGACGGCAACACCCAATAAAACTACGCTTCGTTGACATATATCAAATTCAATTGTAGCACGTTAACACTCTGATGATATCACCAGACAGTGTGACTAAACTGAGCAACATTTACGTAAACACCGGTATAATCAGGCATTATAATTAATAAACAATTGAAATGAAATTGACAAGTCTTATTTTAATGTAATTTTTTTATAATAAACATAAGGATATGCAGGGTTTTGTTCTTGGTGAGAGAACTCTGCTGTCACTTTTTTGGTTAGGATTTTTAATCTGATAATTGCAGTAAAGTTCTGAAAAATGTTGCGATAAAGTAAATTTTTGCCGCGTAATATGTTTGGCAGGCAATGTTAAATCATTCGAAAAACACGAAAAGAGAAGCGTATGCAATTCGTTATTATTCTGGTATCCCCCGCCCGCCCCGAGAACATTGGTGCTGCTGCCAGGGCGATGAAAACCATGGGATTTACCACACTGCGTATCGTTGACAGCCAGGCTCACCTGGAACCGGCAACAAGATGGGTTGCGCATGGTTCAGGTGACATAATTGATAATATTGAAGTTTTTCCTGATCTCGCAGCAGCTGTTGCTGATATTGATCTGACTATTGCGACCACAGCCCGGAGCCGGGCCCGTTTCCATTACTATGTCACGCCCCAGGAATTGTTGCCGGTACTGGAAGAAAAACAGCAGTGGTTACGTTCTGCTGCGGTGGTATTTGGCCGTGAAGATAGTGGACTGACGAATGAAGAACTGGCCCTGGCAGACATCCTTTCGGGTGTGCCTATGGTTGCGGATTACCCGTCGCTGAACCTTGGCCAGGCTGTAATGGTGTATTGCTACCAATTAGCATCGCTAATTAATACGGCGACAGAGACTCGCCCAGAAACTGATCCTGGGCAGTTAGCAGCATTGCGCCACCGACTGGCTGGCTTGTTGGATAAACTGGATGTTGCTGACGACCATAAGCTCAGCGACTGGCTGCAACAACGGCTGGGTGGATTAGCCCAACGGGATATCGCAATGTTGCATCAACTGGCCCATGATATTGAAAAAAAACTGCCAGAGTAACCTGTTGGTAAATACCTCTATTCCCAATGAATGAATGGGTAACTGGGTAGTTAACAGTGTTTTATCAAGGTGAAAAGAGAAAAGACGGGATCTGTCGGCAAGGTCACAGAAAGTGCTAAAAATAAAAAAATATTGACTTAACCCGCATAATACTTTAACCAATATAGGCAATTCATATTAAGAATTCGAGCACACAACATCCATGATGCATTTCAGCCTGGTCACAACCATTATTATTACCACCATTACAACAGGTAACGGTGCGGGCTGACGCGTACAGGAAATACAGAAAAAGCCCGCACCTGAACAGTGCGGGCTTTTTTTTCGGCTTATGTTCAAGGGGTAACAACCATGCGAGTGTTGAAATTCGGCGGTACTTCAGTAGCAAACGCACAACGTTTTCTGTGCGTAGCTGAGATTCTGGAAAGCAAGGCGCAACAGGAACAGGTCGCCACCGTGCTTTCTGCGCCGGCGAAAATTACAAACCATTTGGTCGCGATGATAGAAAAAACAATTAGCGGCCAGGACGCTATGCCGAATATCAGCGACGCCGGGCAAATTTTTGCAGATTTACTTAATGGACTGGCTCAGCTTCAGCCCGGTTTCCCTCTGGCTGAAATGAAAAGTGTTGTTGAGCACGAATTTGCCCAGATTAAGCATGTTCTGCATGGTATCAGCTTGCTGGGTCAGTGCCCTGACAGCATTAACGCTGCGTTTATCTCGCGTGGGGAAAAATTATCCATCGCCATTATGGCGGCATTGCTTACTGCGCGCGGTCACCAAGTGTCGGTGATTGATCCCGTCGAAAAATTGCTGGCCAATGGGCACTATCTGGAATCTACAGTTGATATTCCTGAGTCTACTCGCCGTATCGCTGCCAGCCGGATCCCGGCAGAGAATATGATTCTGATGGCTGGTTTTACCGCCGGTAATGAAAAAAATGAACTGGTTGTGTTGGGCCGTAATGGTTCTGACTATTCTGCCGCAGTGCTGGCAGCCTGCCTGAGGGCGGATTGCTGCGAAATCTGGACCGATGTTGATGGTGTCTATACTTGTGACCCACGGCAGGTACCCGATGCGAGGTTATTGAAATCGATGTCGTACCAGGAGGCCATGGAGCTTTCTTACTTCGGCGCCAAAGTTCTTCACCCTCGCACCATTACCCCCATCGCCCAGTTTCAAATTCCCTGCCTGATTAAAAACACCGGAAACCCGGATGCGCCAGGTACCTTAATTGGAGCCACTAAAGATGATGATAACCTGCCGGTAAAAGGTATCAGTAATCTGAATAATATGGCGATGTTCAGTGTGTCTGGTCCGGGAATGAAAGGCATGGTAGGCATGGCTGCCCGTGTGTTTGCTGCCATGTCACGTAACGGCATTTCGGTGGTACTGATAACCCAGTCCTCTTCTGAATACAGTATCAGCTTCTGTGTGCCGCAGTCTGAATGTGTGCGGGCGGCTAAAGCACTTGAAGATGAGTTTTATCTGGAGCTGAAAGAAGGGTTGCTGGAGCCGTTTATGATAACTGAGCGGCTGGCCATTATCTCTGCCGTCGGTGACGGTATGCGCACCCTGCGCGGTATTTCTGCTAAATTCTTCGCCGCGCTTGCTCGTGCGAATATCAACATTGTTGCCATTGCCCAGGGATCCTCGGAGCGGTCAATCTCGGTTGTGGTCAGTAATGATGATGCGATGACCGGGGTGCGGGTTACCCATCAGATGCTGTTCAATACAGACCAGGTTGTTGAAGTGTTTGTGATTGGTGTGGGTGGTGTTGGTAGTGCGTTGATCGAGCAGATCAAACGCCAGCAACCCTGGCTCAAGCGCAAACACATAGATTTGCGTGTTTGTGGTGTTGCTAATTCCCGCGCTCTGCTGACTAGCGTGCACGGTCTGGATTTGGAAAACTGGCAGTCCATGTTGGGTGAGGCCAAAGAACCCTTTAACCTGGGCCGCCTGATTCGCCTGGTAAAAGAATATCACCTGCTGAATCCGGTGATAGTTGACTGCACATCAAACCAGTCAGTGGCAGACCAGTATGTTGATTTTCTGCGGGAAGGTTTTCATGTGGTTACGCCGAACAAAAAAGCGAATACCTCATCCATGGCCTATTACCATGAGTTGCGACAGGCCGCAGAAAAATCACGCCGTAAGTTCCTTTATGATACCAACGTAGGTGCCGGGTTACCGGTTATTGAAAACTTGCAGAACTTACTGGATGCCGGTGATGAATTGCAGCATTTCTCGGGCATTTTGTCTGGCTCGCTCTCTTTTATCTTTGGCAAACTGGATGAAGGTGTGTCACTGTCTGAGGCTACCCGCGTTGCACGGGAACTGGGTTATACCGAGCCAGACCCGCGTGATGATTTGTCTGGTATGGATGTGGCGCGCAAATTATTGATCCTTGCCCGGGAAAATGGCCACGAACTGGAGCTTGACGACATTATTGTTGAGCCAGTTCTGCCACCTGAATTCGATTCGTCTGGCGATGTCACCCAATTCATGGCGCGTTTACCTGAACTGGACGATGCATTCTCTGCTCGCGTTGCAAAGGCTCGTGACGAAGGCAAAGTTCTGCGTTATGTCGGGCAGATTCAGGAAGACGGCCGTTGTGTTGTGAAAATCGACGCTGTTGATGGCAACGATCCTTTATTCAAAGTGAAAAATGGCGAAAACGCGCTTGCCTTTTACAGCCATTACTACCACCCGTTGCCGCTGGTATTACGTGGGTATGGTGCAGGAAATGATGTGACGGCTGCCGGGGTATTTGCCGACCTGCTGCGCACTTTGTCATGGAAGTTGGGAGTTTAATAATGGTTACTGTGTATGCACCTGCCTCCATTGGCAATGTGAGTGTAGGGTTTGATGTCTTAGGCGCAGCAGTGTCTCCGCTGGATGGCGCATTGCTGGGCGATTGTGTTTCGGTGGAAGCGGCTGACACTTTTTCACTGAAAAATGTTGGGCGTTTTGTCAGCAAATTACCTCCCCGGGCGGAAGATAATATTGTCTGGCAGTGCTGGGAACGTTTTTGCCAGGCTATCGGTAAACAGGTTCCGGTAGCGATGACGCTGGAAAAAAACATGCCTATCGGCTCCGGGCTGGGTTCCAGTGCCTGTTCGGTGGTCGCTGCATTGATGGCAATGAACGAGTTTTGTGGCAAGCCTTTGGATGACACGGCACTGCTTGGCCTGATGGGAGAAATGGAAGGGCGCATTTCCGGCAGTGTGCATTACGACAACGTTGCTCCCTGTTTTCTGGGGGGAATGCAACTTATGCTGGAAGAGCAAGGGATAATCAGCCAGTCGGTGCCTGGTTTTGACGACTGGCAGTGGGTGATGGCTTACCCGGGCATTAAAGTGTCTACAGCACAGGCCCGGGCGATTCTTCCTGCTGAATATCGCCGCCAGGATTGTATCCGCCATGGCCGCTATTTGGGCGGGTTTATTCATGCCTGCCATACCGGCCAGCCTGCGTTGGCTGCCGCATTAATGAAGGATGTGATTGCTGAACCTTATCGCACACAGTTATTGCCAGGCTTTGAAGCTGCACGCCAGGCGGCGATGGAACTGGGTGCGCTGGCATGTGGCATTTCTGGCTCAGGGCCAACGATGTTTGCCGTATGTAACCGGGCTGATGCTGCTCAACAGGTAGCTGACTGGTTAAGCCAGAATTACGTCCAGAATCAGGAAGGCTTTGTACATATCTGCCGTCTCGATACGGCAGGTGCACGAGTAATGGGATAAGTAATGAAACTCTACAATCTGAAAGATCACAATGAGCAGGTCAGCTTTTCACAGGCAGTAACTCAGGGGCTTGGCCGTAATCAGGGCCTGTTTTTTCCTCATGAGCTTCCTGAATTCAGCCTCACCGACATTGATGAAATGCTGGAGATGGATTTCGTCACGCGTAGTAGCAAGATTTTGTCAGCATTTATTGGTGATGAAATTCCTGAGGCACAACTGGCGGCTCTGGTGAAGGCTGCGTTTACTTTCCCGGCGCCGGTTAAGCCGGTAGAAAGTGATGTGGGTTGTCTTGAATTGTTCCATGGCCCCACGCTGGCATTCAAAGACTTTGGTGGCCGTTTTATGGCGCAGATCCTTGCCCATATCAGTGGAGACAAGCCGGTCACTATTCTGACCGCAACGTCCGGTGACACTGGTGCCGCTGTTGCCCATGCTTTCTTTGGCCTGCCGAATGTGCGCGTGGTGATTCTTTACCCGGAAGGGAAAATCAGCCCGTTGCAGGAAAAATTATTCTGCACCCTGGGTGGCAATATCGAAACGGTTGCGGTTAAAGGTGACTTCGATGCGTGCCAGGCTTTGGTGAAACAGGCTTTTGATGATGAAGAACTGAAAGTCGCGCTGGGCCTTAACTCCGCTAACTCGATTAATATCAGCCGGTTACTGGCGCAAATTTGTTACTACTTCGAAGCGGTAGCGCAACTGCCACAGGAAGCCCGTAATCAACTGGTCGTGTCTGTGCCCAGCGGTAACTTCGGTGACCTGACTGCCGGCCTGCTGGCTAAATCACTGGGTTTGCCGGTTAAACGCTTTATTGCAGCAACAAACGCGAATGATACTGTGCCGCGCTATTTGGCTGGCGGTGAATGGGCTCCCAACGCGACGGTTGCTACGCTCTCTAATGCTATGGATGTCAGCCAGCCCAACAACTGGCCGCGTGTGGAAGAGTTATTCCGCCGTAAGATTTGGCGCCTGAATGAACTGGGCTATGCAACTGTAGACGACGAGACAACCAAAGCTACTATGCGTGCTCTGGATGAACTCGGTTATGTTTCAGAGCCCCATGCGGCAATTGCCTACCGGGCATTACGTGACCAGTTACATGACGGTGAATACGGGCTGTTCCTTGGTACTGCTCACCCGGCTAAATTTAAAGAAAGTGTTGAGGTTATCCTGGATAAAACGTTGCCACTGCCTGAAGAACTGGCGGCAAGGGCTGACCTTGAACTGTTGTCTCACTTCTTACCGGCCGATTATGACCAGTTGCGCGCATTTATGCTGCGCGGCAAATAATCACGCCAGAGTGCGTTGAAATACATAAATGGCCACTTCAGTGAAGTGGCCATTTTTTTATCTTATACCCTGAGGCAAGACCAGGCGTGCCTGATCATGGAACCGGATAGGTATAAGGTGCAGCCAGACCCAGTGGCATACCCAGGCCCCACCAAATAAGCAGGAACAGGCTCCAGACAACGAACAGGACTATGGAATAAGGCAACATCATGGAAACCAGAGTACCTACACCAGCACTTTTGACATAGCGCTGGCAGTAAACCACCACTAGCGGGAAGAAGACCATTAACGGCGTAATGATATTGGTCGTTGAATCCCCAATGCGGAACGCGGCCTGAGTTAATTCCGGAGAGATCCCGACAGCCATCAGCATTGGAACCATGATAGGCGAAAGCAGAGCCCACTTGGCTGAAGCCGAGCCAATCAGAATATTGACAACTGCTGTCAGCACAATCATGCCGACAATGGTTACGCCACCAGGTAATGACATCGCCTTCAGGGCATCCGCACCTGCCAGTGCTAACAGCGTACCAATATTGGAGTCGCCAAAGGCCTTGATAAACATGGCGCAAAAGAAAGCCATCACCATGTAAGAGCCCATTTTACTCATGGTGTCATTCATGGCATCAATAACATCTTTGCCTTTACTGAATGTGCCTGATGCGTAGCCGTAGACAATACCGGGGATGATAAATACCAGGAAAATAAGCGGCACGATTGCTTTCATTATTGGCGCGCTGTAGCCCGTCAGAGAACCATCTGCCCCACGCATGATGGAGTCAGCCGGCCAGGAGACAACGGCCAGCAAACCCAGCCCAAGGAGCATGACAAGCGTTGCCAAAATAAACGCTTTGCTCTCTTTTGGGGAGTAGTTCGACATATCGTCATCATGAACATAATCGCCGTCTATCGGCATTTTTGAAACACGAGGTTCAACGATACGTTCAGTTACCCACCACCCTGTAAGGGTGATTACTACAGATGACGCGATCCCAAAGAACAGGTTACACAGCGTGTTAACGGTATAGGTGCTGTCCAGCAGTTGTGCTGCTGCCTGAGTGAAGCCCTGCAATAATGCATCGTTACCAGTAGGCACCATGTTCGCGGCGAAACCACCCGAAACACCGGAAAACGCTGCAGCAATACCGACCAGGGGATGGCGCCCGGCCGACATAAAAATAATCGCGCCCAGTGGAATAACCAGTACATAGCCGGCATCTGCAGCTACATGGCTGAACATGGCAACAAAGATAAGCATTGGGGTCAATAACCGGCGCGGGGTGACGTTCAGCATCTTTTTCAGCGCGGTATTGATGAAACCGGAGCGTTCAGCAACCCCCACACCCAGCATGGCGACCAGAACAATCCCCAGAGGTGCGAACGTTGTGAAGGTTGTTATCATATTGGTGAGTGAGCTAACCAGTGCTTCTGGAGCCAGCAGGTTGTTTACCTGAACGGCTTCACTGGTTACCGGATTAACAATGCCGAAATCAACCCAGGAGAGAATGAGAGACAGCCCCATCACTCCCAGCAGCATATAAAAAAAGATCAGTGCCGGTTCGGGTAATTTATTCCCGGCTTTTTCTACAGCATTAAGAAAGCCTGATAACAAACGCCCTTCCTTGTTCCTTGTTGTGCTTTGCATGATATTCCTCTGTTATGCATTGACCCCTGTGTTTTGTAGCAATAGCGCTGAGGAACTGCTTGCTCTGCTATTGGCAGCACCAGATGCAGGTTTTACCGGGGGACCGGCAGGTATTACCCCCTGCATCTGTTGGGGATTGTCCGTTGTGTGTCTTTATAGCGATGTAAAAATAGCCATGTAAAACGCGTGGCTTTTATAGTGGATAATATGAGTAAAAGCGAATGATAAAGTATAAATCTTGAACGTAAGCCAAATGGCAGGGGAATATAATGAGAAGAATGCGAGCCAGGTAGTATGGCTGGCGGGGAGCCAGCCAGGTGCTTTATTGTTCCGAACGGCGGAAAACCAGTTCCTGGTCGGTTGAGGTTGCGCTATCGAAGGTATAGCCTTCCTCGTTAAACTCAGCGAGCTGTTCAGGTTTGGTCAGGCGGTGTTGAATGATAAACCGGCTCATCAACCCACGGGCTTTTTTGGCATAGAAGCTGATGACTTTGTATTTGCCATTTTTTTCATCAAGGAACACAGGCTTGATGATGGGCGCCTTGAGTTTCGCGGTTTTTACAGATTTGAAGTATTCATCAGACGCAAGGTTCACCACAGCCTGCTCTTGTTGTTCAAGGATGTGCTGATTCAGTTTATCTGTAATGGTATCTCCCCAAAACTGGTAGAGATCTTTGCCGTTAGCGTTCGCCAGGCGAATGCCCATTTCCAGCCGGTAAGGCTGCATCAGATCCAGTGGGCGTAACACGCCATATAACCCGGACAGCATTCTTAAATGTGACTGGGCAAAATCGAAATCGGCTTCAGAAAAGGATTCAGCCTGTAAACCTGTGTACACATCTCCCTTGAAAGCGAGAATGGCCTGGCGGGCATTTTCCGGGGTGAAATTAGCCTGCCAGTCGTGGAACCGTGTTGCGTTTAATGACGCCAGTTTATCGCTGATCCCCATTAATGACGCGATTTGCGCCTCACTTAATTTACGAGCTTCGGTAATTAACTGCTGGCTGTAATCCAGTAACTCGGGTTGGGTGAAACGAGTGGTTGCCAGCGGGCTTTGGTAATCCAGTGTCTTTGCAGGTGAAATTAAAATCAGCATAACAGCGCGCTCCTTAATACTTTTTCTTTGCACCCACTGTAGCAAATTTTCAGTGGCGGCTTATCAATGGTTATGATTGGTCGGGATGTTTTTATTTTTTTGCCTTCCAAACGCCTGGGAACAACTGCCCGCTGATATCAGGGAAACGGTCGGGGTCAAACGTTGGTGTCAGGCCCAGTTTTCGTTGACGATGGTAATCTAACGTGACATCACGGACGACAGGGGAAAGTAGTAATATTGCGGTAAGGTTGGTAATTGCCATGAACGCCATAATAATATCAGCCAGTGACCACACCAGGTCGATACTGGAAAGGGCTCCGGCCAGTAATGTCAGGCTGACTATCACCCGCAGCGATGTCACGATACGGGGAGTGTCCAGGCGCAGAAATGACAGGTTGTTCTCTGCATAACTGTAGTTAGCCAGCACAGAAGTGAATGCGAATAACACGGTGATAAACGCGACAAAGTTTGCGCCCCATGCGCCGGAAAGCGTGCTGAGTGCGTTTTGTAGCAGATTGATACTGTTTGCCCGGTCAATCACTTCGGTATTGCTGCCTGAGAGCAGAATAATAGCAGCCGTTGCGGTACAGATACCAAATGTGTCAAACATTACTCCCGCCATTTGAACAATACCCTGAGAGGCCGGGTGAGCAGGAATGGCTTCAGCCGCCGCCGCCGCATTTGGGGTTGAGCCCATACCGGATTCATTAGAGAACATGGCACGCTGCAGGCCGCTGGCAATCGCCTGGCTTAAGGTATAACCCAGTGCGCCCGATGTTATCTGTTGCCAGCCAAAAGCATACTCAATAACCCGCCGTATCACGCCTGGTACTTGTTCAATATGGGTAAACACTACGCTCAGGCTGACACCAATCCACAGTATGGCCATGAGTGGCACCAGCCATTGCAGTATTCGGGCAATTCCGGGTAACCCACGGGTGAAAACCAGGCAGGCAACAATAGCCAGCACACTGCCGCTGATTATCGGTGCAACAGAGAATGAACCGGACATTGCTACCGCAATGGCGTTGGCCTGAACGGTATTAAATACCAGCCCGAAAGCAACCAGTAAGAACAATGAGAACGCAACGCCCATCCAGCGCATACCCAGGCCATGCGCCATATACCAGGCCGGGCCTCCGCGGAACCCGCCGTTTTTATTGGGTGTTTTGTACAACTGCGCCAGCGTGCATTCTGCAAATGTTGTCGCCATACCGGTCAGGGCTGCAAACCACATCCAGAAGAGAGCACCGGGCCCGCCACCGGCCAGTGCAATGACGACGCCTGCCAAATTTCCGCTGCCGACGCGCGCAGCCATACTGGTGCAAATTGACTGAAAAGGCGTGATATTTTTATTTTTGGTGCGAAAGGTGATTTTCAGACTTTTTACAGCCGGCAAAAAGTAACGAAACTGAATAAAGCTGCAGCGCAACGTAAACCAGACTCCGGTGGCCGGAACCAGGTAGAGTAAAATTGCTCCCCACAGCACTTGGTTGATAAATGCCAGAAAGTCCTGCATTTTTTCCTTTTAAAACATCAATTTTCTGGAACGACCCACGCCATGGCGGCTGAATCCAACCGGGGGCGTACAGTTTGTGAGTGGAGTTTACCATAATGAGCCCGTGGCGTTTGCTGCAGGTTGCACCTGAAACACACCGTGTTATCATCGGGACAGACCGGTTACATCTCCCTAACAAGCAGTTTTGATGAGTGAATAATCATGACGGATAAATTGACCTCCTTGCGTCAGCTGACTACGGTTGTTGCTGATACCGGAGACATCGCGGCAATGAAACTTTACCAGCCGCAGGATGCCACCACTAACCCATCTCTGATTCTTAATGCTGCGCAGATCCCGGAATACCGCAAGTTAATCGATGAAGCCGTAACCTGGGCTCGCGACCAAAGCAGTGACCGTGAACAGCAACTGGTTGATGCAACAGACAAACTGGCTGTAAACATTGGTCTGGAAATTCTTAAATTAATCCCTGGCCGCATTTCCACTGAAGTGGATGCCCGCCTGTCATACGATACCGAAGCCAGCATTGCTAAGGCAAAACGCCTGATTAAGCTGTATAACGATGCCGGTATCAGCAATGATCGTATTCTGATCAAGCTGGCCTCAACCTGGCAGGGTATTCGCGCGGCAGAACAACTGGAAAAAGAAGGTATCAACTGCAACCTGACGTTGCTGTTTTCTTTTGCCCAGGCTCGTGCCTGTGCTGAAGCTGGTGTGTATCTGATTTCTCCTTTCGTTGGCCGTATTCTTGACTGGTATAAAGCGAATACCGATAAAAAAGAGTACGCCGCAAGCGAAGACCCGGGCGTAGTTTCTGTTTCTGAAATTTACGAATATTACAAACAGCATGGCTATGAAACTGTCGTCATGGGTGCAAGCTTCCGTAATGTCGGCGAAATTCTGGAACTGGCTGGTTGTGACCGCCTGACTATTGCTCCGGCTTTATTGAAAGAACTCTCTGAAGCACAGGGCCCAGTTGAGCGTAAACTGTCTTACACCGGCGAAGTGAAAGCGCGCCCGGAACGTATGACGGAATCTCAGTTCCTGTGGGAGCACAACCAGGATCCTATGGCTGTTGATAAACTGGCTGATGGTATCCGTAAGTTTGCTGTTGACCAGGGTAAACTGGAAAAAATGGTGGGCGATTTGCTGTAATTGCCCCGAATACGGCCGGTGTTCCGGCCGTATGATCTTCTCTGTCTCTGTCTCTGTCTCTGTCTCTGTCTCTGTCTCTGTCTCTGTCTCTGTCTCTGTCTCTGTCTCTGTCTCTGTCTCTTCTCGTCTTTCTTGCCTGCATTTTTGTCTGCGCTCTGCCTCACGGTGTATTATCAGAACATTACGTTTACTGACCGGAATTGATTATGAGCACACTCCGTATTGGCCTTGTTTCTGTTTCTGACCGCGCTTCCAGTGGTGTCTACCAGGATAAAGGTATTCCTGCACTGGAAAGCTGGCTTGCCAGCGCACTGACTACGCCCTTTACGTTCGAAACCCGACTGATTCCTGATGAGCAGGCAATAATTGAGCAAACGTTGTGTGAATTGGTTGATGAAATGGGGTGCCATTTGGTATTCACCACCGGGGGAACCGGCCCGGCACGCAGGGATGTCACTCCGGATGCCACTCTCGCTGTCGCTGACCGGCAAATGCCGGGGTTTGGGGAGCAGATGCGCCAGATTAGCCTGCATTATGTGCCTACTGCGATTTTGTCACGTCAGGTCGGTGTTATCCGTAAACAGGCTCTTATTCTTAACCTGCCCGGGCAGCCTAAATCCATTCAGGAAACACTGGAAGGGGTGAAATCAGCGGATGGAGCGGTTCTGATACCAGGTATCTTTGCAAGTGTACCGTATTGTGTACAGTTGATGGAGGGGCCTTATGTGGAAACCAACCCTGAGGTGGTAGCAGCTTTTCGTCCGAAAAGTGCTATTCGTAGTAGCGAATCCTGATTTTAGAGACTGTCTGGTATAAAAGCGATTTGTAGTGGGCGTTATGTATTTTTGACGATATAGTAAGTTTTACTTTACGTTTTTGGTAAATAAATCTTTCTCCCACCTATTTACAAATGGTTTTTTATGTCTGACGCGAACAGAGCCCTGAACCGGCAGGATTACAAAACGTTGACTCTGGCGGCCCTTGGGGGTGCGCTGGAGTTCTATGATTTCATCATCTTCGTCTTTTTTGCTGCTGTGGTAGGGGAGCTGTTTTTCCCGGCGGACATGCCTGACTGGCTGCGGCAAGTGCAAACATTCGGTATTTTTGCTGCCGGTTATCTGGCGCGCCCGTTAGGCGGCATTGTGATGGCGCACTTCGGCGATAAAGTTGGCCGCAAGAAGATGTTTACCCTGAGCATCTTACTCATGGCTCTGCCTACGCTCGCTATCGGCTTATTACCTACTTACAGCTCGTTGGGGGTGATGGCGCCATTGCTGTTGTTGCTGATGCGCGTACTGCAAGGGGCCGCGATTGGCGGTGAGGTTCCTGGTGCCTGGGTTTTTGTGGCAGAACATGTTCCTTCCAAACGTATTGGTATTGCCTGTGGGACACTGACCGCCGGGCTGACCGTGGGGATACTGTTGGGCTCGGTTGTCGCGACTATCATTAATACTGCATTTACCAAAGTTGCCATTCATGATGGGGCCTGGCGTATTCCTTTCTTTATTGGCGGGGGATTCGGCCTGGTCGCTATGTATTTACGCCGCTGGTTGCAGGAAACTCCGGTGTTTATTGAAATGCAGCGCCAAAAAGCACTGGCTGAAGAGTTGCCCCTGAAAGCGGTTGTGATACATCACAAGAAAGCAGTGGCTATTTCTATGCTGCTCACCTGGTTGTTATCTGCCGGTATTGTCGTGGTTATCTTGATGTCGCCAGTGTGGTTGCAAAAACAGCTTGGTCTGGCACCCGCATTAACACTACAGGCTAATAGTGTGGCTACTGTGATGTTGTGTGTGGGATGCCTGGTTGCCGGGCTGGCGGCAGACCGCTTCGGTGCCAGCCGCACTTTTACTGTAGGTGGGATCCTGCTGGCAGTATCGTCCTGGTGCTTCTACCACTTAACCGCTGTTATGCCTGAGTACCTGTTTGAGTTATACGGGCTGGCGGGTTTCAGCGTTGGTGTTGTGGGCGCGGTTCCTTTTGTGATGGTTCGGGCATTTCCTGCTGAAGTCCGGTTTACCGGTATTTCCTTTTCCTACAATGTTGCATACGCCATTTTTGGTGGCCTGACACCAGTACTTGTCACGGTCCTGATGAGCATATCGCCAATGGCACCTGCATGGTATGTACTGGCGTTGTCATTACTCGGGATTGGCATTGGGCTGGTGCTACGTAACCGGCTGGATGAGGCAAGTGTACATGAAACGGAAAAAGCGAGGACCACGGCCTGATAAAAAAAGTGGCACTCTTCCGTGCCACTTTAGCCATTCTTAACTGGTGAATCAGTGATGCGAGGATGCGCCGATTGGCAGAATGGTGCGGCCGAACTGCTCGTTCAGTACTTCGCCCATCGCCAGGTAAATAGCGCTTGCGCCACATACCAGGCCAATCCAGCCTGCGACATGCACAATACTTTCGTTATCAACCATATGCCCCAGACATAGCAGCATAAACAGCACTGTCAGGCTCAGGAATACAAACTGTAATGCGCGTGCGCCTTTCAGTGTGCCGAAGAACATAAACAGGGTGAATACACCCCACAATCCCAAATAGACACCGAGGAAATGCGGGTTGGCTGCTTCAGCAACGCCGAAGTGAGGCAACATAAGAATTGCTACAAGGGTCAGCCAGAAACTGCCATAAGACGTGAAGGCAGTGAGCCCGAATGTATTGCCTTTCTTAAATTCCAGCAGCCCTGCGAAAATTTGCGCAATACCGCCGTAAAAAATGCCCATGGCAAGAATAATGCTATCCAGGGGATAAAACCCAATATTGTGCAGATTAAGCAGAATGGTCGTCATACCGAAGCCCATTAAGCCCAGTGGTGCGGGGTTAGCCAACGTAGTGTTGCCCATAATTCCTCTGAAAAAATAAAAAGACAAGTTTATGTGTTTAGCTCTTTCAAACCGATAAAGGCTGAAAGGGCGCGGCATCGTAATCAGCTTTTCAGGCGCAGTCCATGATCTGAAAAGGTAAGAATTAAAATTTTTTTTGTTTCCCCCCTTGATGGATGGCTGCACGCCCCCATCTTCTGGTTATCGAAAAGTTGTTGAATCTGAAAAAAAGACGACAAAAGCGGTTGAAACACTGTTTTTTGGCCGCATAACAGGTTCACAACCACATGAAGACGAATTTTTAGTGGAGACGTTTAGATGGGTAAAATTATTGGTATCGACCTGGGTACAACCAACTCTTGTGTAGCGATTATGGACGGCACCCAGGCACGTGTTCTGGAAAACGCTGAAGGTGATCGTACTACACCTTCAATCATTGCTTATACTCAGGATGGTGAAACCCTGGTTGGTCAGCCGGCTAAACGTCAGGCAGTGACTAACCCGCAAAACACCCTGTTTGCGATTAAACGCCTGATTGGCCGCCGCTTCCAGGATGAAGAAGTTCAGCGCGATGTGGCTATTATGCCGTACAAAATCCTGGCTGCTGATAATGGCGATGCCTGGCTGGACGTGAAAGGCCAGAAAGTGGCTCCGCCGCAGATTTCTGCTGAAGTTTTGAAAAAAATGAAAAAGACAGCAGAAGACTACCTGGGTGAGCCAGTAACTGAAGCTGTTATCACTGTTCCTGCATACTTCAACGATGCTCAGCGCCAGGCAACCAAAGATGCTGGCCGTATCGCAGGCCTGGAAGTAAAACGTATTATCAACGAACCTACCGCCGCTGCACTGGCTTACGGTCTGGATAAAGAAACCGGTAACCGTACTATCGCTGTGTATGACCTGGGTGGCGGTACTTTTGATATCTCTATCATCGAAATTGATGAAGTTGATGGCGAAAAAACCTTCGAAGTTCTGGCAACCAACGGTGATACTCACCTGGGTGGTGAAGACTTCGACAGCCGTCTTATCAACTATCTGGTTGACGAATTCAAGAAAGACCAGGGCATTGACCTGCGTAACGACCCGCTGGCAATGCAGCGTCTGAAAGAAGCGGCAGAAAAAGCGAAAATTGAGCTGTCTTCTGCACAGCAAACTGACGTGAACCTGCCGTATATCACTGCAGATGCCACTGGCCCGAAACACATGAACATCAAAGTGACTCGCGCCAAACTGGAATCTCTGGTTGAAGACCTGGTTTCACGTTCAATTGAGCCGCTGAAAGTTGCTCTGCAGGATGCTGGTTTGTCTGTATCCGAAGTCGACGACGTTATCCTGGTTGGTGGACAGACTCGTATGCCAATGGTTCAGAAAAAAGTTTCTGAATTCTTTGGTAAAGACCCACGTAAAGATGTGAACCCGGATGAAGCTGTTGCTATTGGTGCTGCGGTTCAGGGTGGTGTTCTGACTGGTGATGTTAAAGACGTTCTGCTGCTGGATGTTACGCCGCTGTCTCTGGGTATCGAAACCATGGGTGGTGTGATGACTGCGCTTATCACTAAAAACACCACTATCCCGACTAAACACAGCCAGGTGTTCTCTACCGCAGAAGATAACCAGTCTGCAGTGACCATCCATGTACTGCAGGGTGAACGTAAACGTGCGGGTGATAACAAATCACTGGGTCAGTTTAACCTGGATGGTATTAACCCGGCACCGCGCGGTATGCCGCAAGTCGAAGTTACTTTCGATATCGATGCTGATGGCATTCTGCACGTTTCTGCGAAAGACAAAAACACGGGTCGTGAGCAGCAGATCACTATCAAAGCCTCTTCTGGTTTGAATGAAGATGAAATCCAGAAAATGGTACGTGAAGCTGAAGCTAACGCTGAATCTGACCGTAAGTTTGAAGAACTGGTTCAGACCCGTAACCAGGGTGACCACTTGCTGCACAGCACTCGCAAACAAGTGGAAGAAGCAGGCGACAAACTGCCGGCAGAAGATAAAACTGCAATCGAAGCCGCACTGGGCGACCTGGATAAGGCGCTGAAAGGTGAAGATAAAGCTGAGATCGAAGCAAAAATGCAGGCGCTGGCTCAGGTTTCTGCAAAACTGATGGAAATCGCTCAGCAGCAGCATGCTCAGCAGCAGGCGGATACGGGTTCAGCAGATAACAATGCTGCACAAGACGACGACGTTGTCGATGCAGAGTTTGAAGAAGTTAAAGATAAAAAATAATCGCCCTGATTGCGGGCGCGGTCATACAAGCGTTTATGATCGGTAACCAGCACGGGCGTAGAGGCAACTCCACGCCCGTGTACGTATGTCAGGCGACTTAATTCTGCAGTTTATTTCCATATTCAGATTAGGTATGAGCCGTTCCCGGCAATGTTTTCTGGCTGCCTGCTCACTGGGTAGTGAGGCATTTGCCTGATGTAGCGATAACTGTAGTGCCTGTGGAACAGGCTCTAAGGGCAGACACACAATGGCGAAGAAAGACTATTACGAGGTTTTGGGCGTTCCGAAAACAGCGGAAGAGCGTGAAATCAAAAAGGCTTACAAGCGCCTGGCAATGAAATATCACCCTGACCGTAATCAGGGCGATAAAGACGCCGAAGCAAAATTTAAAGAAGTAAAAGAAGCTTACGAAATCCTCACCGACGCACAGAAACGTGCCGCATATGACCAGTATGGCCATGCTGCTTTTGAGCAGGGCGGCATGGGTGGCGGTGGTTACGGTGGCGGCGGCTTCGGCGGCGGCGGTGCTGATTTCAGCGACATCTTTGGTGATGTATTCGGCGATATCTTTGGCGGTGGCCGCAGAACGCGGGCTGCTCGTGGCGCTGACTTGCGTTACAACATGGAATTAACGCTGGAAGAAGCTGTCCGTGGCGTGACAAAAGAAATCCGCATTCCAACGCTGGAAGAGTGTGAAGTTTGCCATGGTAGTGGTGCAAAACCTGGCTCTACTCCGCAAACCTGCC
This sequence comes from Mangrovibacter sp. MFB070, assembly GCF_000705335.1. Taxonomy (NCBI): domain Bacteria; kingdom Pseudomonadati; phylum Pseudomonadota; class Gammaproteobacteria; order Enterobacterales; family Enterobacteriaceae; genus Mangrovibacter; species Mangrovibacter sp. MFB070. The sequence continues at coordinate 179,946 of NZ_JJMI01000019.1, read as the reverse complement.
CAACTTGTCATGGCTCAGGCCAGGTTCAAATGCGTCAGGGCTTTTTCACTGTGCAGCAAACCTGTCCGCATTGCCAGGGGCGTGGGTCGATTATCAAAGATCCCTGCAACAGTTGCCATGGTCATGGCCGTGTCGAAAAGAGCAAAACCTTGTCTGTTAAAATTCCGGCAGGGGTGGACACCGGCGACAGAATCCGTCTGTCGGGCGAAGGTGAAGCTGGGGAGCATGGCGCACCAGCCGGGGACCTGTATGTTCAGGTTCAGGTTAAACAGCACCCAATCTTCGAACGTGAAGGCAACAACCTGTATTGTGAAGTCCCGATTAATTTTGCGATGGCTGCACTGGGGGGCGAAATCGAAGTGCCAACCCTGGATGGCCGGGTGAAATTAAAAGTACCAGGGGAAACACAGACAGGTAAGCTCTTCCGGATGCGCGGTAAAGGTGTGAAATCTGTGCGTGGTGGCGCTCAGGGTGATTTGTTGTGCCGGGTGGTAGTTGAAACGCCAGTTGGGCTCAATGATCGCCAGAAACAGCTACTGCAGGAACTGCAGGAAAGCTTTGGCGGCCCCACTGGCGAAAAAAATAGCCCTCGTTCCAAAAGCTTTTTCGATGGCGTAAAAAAATTCTTTGATGACTTAACTCGCTAATTGTCATAATAAATTTGATGCAGGTCATCTGATAAAGCCCGAGTCAGTTTACACTGATTCGGGTTTTTCTTTTTTGTATTTCGTACCACACTGAATATGGCACAGAAGTAAACAATACGAGAAATACAGCCTCATTTCTGCTAATTAATCGTAAAAACCGAAGTTACTACCTTATATAACCTACTTTTTACGATGAGTTTCTCCCGCTATTCTTATTAACAGTTCCATTAAACCGAAATGTATAACAGTGAATGTTAGGTTGTAATTCATGACGAAACTCATAAAACGATTTTTTAGTAGTGATGCGTCTGGGGGGGTGATTCTCATCATCGCGGCGGCTCTGGCCATGTTAATGGCTAACCTGGGCGCAACCAGCCAGGCCTATCAGTCTTTCCTGTCTATGCCTGTGGAATTCCGGTTTGGCTTACTGGAGATCAATAAGAACCTGCTGTTGTGGGTGAATGATTTCCTGATGGCTATCTTCTTCCTGGTCATAGGGCTGGAAGTGAAGCGCGAAATGATGGTGGGGTCGTTGGCGAGCCTGCGCCAGTCTTCTTTCCCGGCTATTGCCGCAGTGGGCGGTATGGTAGTACCTGCGCTGGTGTATCTGTTATTTAACGGTGCAGACCCGGTGACCCGTGAAGGCTGGGCGATTCCTGCTGCAACGGATATTGCTTTCGCCCTGGGAATTTTGGCATTACTGGGTAACCGTGTACCGGCATCATTAAAAATATTTTTGATGGCGTTAGCTATCATTGATGATCTGGGTGCAATCATTATTATCGCGCTGTTTTATACCAGTGACCTTTCTGTGATGTCGTTACTGGTGGCTGCAGCAGCGGTTGCAGTGTTAGTGGTAATGAACCTGCTCAATGTACGGCGCACCGGGATTTATATTCTGGTGGGGGCTGTGTTGTGGGGCGCGGTGCTGAAGTCGGGGGTTCATGCTACCCTTGCCGGGGTGATTGTCGGTTTCCTTATCCCATTGAAAGAAAAAGATGGGCACTCGCCAGCTCGTGAACTTGAGCATGTGTTGCACCCGTGGGTGGCTTATTTGATTTTGCCCTTGTTTGCCTTTGCCAACGCAGGTGTGTCGTTAGCCGGTGTGGACGTAAACGGTATGTTCTCCGTTCTGCCACTTGGCATTATTGCTGGCTTGTTCATTGGTAAACCCGTAGGTATTGCACTGTTCAGTTGGCTGGCCATTAAACTGAAGCTTGCGACTTTGCCAGAAGGCACAACGGGTAAGGATATTCTGGCAATTGGTGTGCTGTGCGGAATTGGTTTCACCATGTCAATTTTTATCGCTTCACTGGCCTTTGGCGACCTGGATCCAATGCTTATCAATCTTGCTAAACTCGGGATTCTGGTTGGGTCTGTTATTGCAGCAATCACCGGATATGCCTTGCTACGTGCCAGGAGTGCCACACGTACCTGACGTATCATTTTTTAAGTGAGCAATGCCCACTGCCGCCAGGAGGTGGCAGTGGTGTAATCATTATCAGGGAGTGACAAAATGTCTCATGTAAACTTTAACCATTTGTATTATTTCTGGCATGTCTACAAGGAAGGATCTGTTGTAGGTGCTGCAGAGGCGTTGTATTTAACGCCACAAACCATAACCGGGCAAATCAAAGCGCTGGAGGAACGTTTACAAGGAAAGTTATTCAAGCGAAAAGGGCGCGGCCTGGAACCCAGTGAACTGGGTGAACTGGTATTCCGTTACGCGGACCGCATGTTCACGTTAAGCCAGGAAATGCTGGATATCATTAATTACCGCAAAGAATCACATCTGTTGTTTGATGTTGGGGTGGCAGATGCATTGTCCAAGCGCCTGGTTAGTGGGGTTCTGGATGCTGTTGTGGTAGAGGATGAGCAAATTCATTTACGTTGCTTTGAATCCACCCATGAAATGCTGCTGGAACAACTTGGTCAGCATAAGCTGGATATGATTATTTCTGATTGCCCCATTGATTCAACCCAGCAAGAAGGGTTGTTCTCCGTCAAAATCGGCGAATGCAGTGTCAGCTTTTGGGGGCAACATCCGTTACCTCGTCAGGCTTTTCCTGCCTGCCTGGAGGAGCGGAAACTGTTAATACCCGGTCGGCGTTCTATGTTGGGGCGGCAAATCCTTAACTGGATTAATTCGCAGGGACTGAAGGTAGAAATTCTTGGTGAGTTCGACGATGCGGCACTAATGAAAGCTTTTGGTGCGGCACACAATGCGATTTTTGTGGCTCCGACACTATATGGCCAGGATTTTTATCAGGACGAAAATATTACCGAGATAGGGCGTATCGACAACGTGATGGAAGAGTACCATGCCATTTTTGCTGAACGTATGATTCAGCATCCGGCAGTACAGCGTATCTGTAACCGTGATTACAGCGCCTTGTTTCGCTTGCCCGAAAAAGTGACCTGAAGTTTTATGTCAGGGCAATAAAAAAACCGGCTTGCGCCGGTTTTTTTATAAAGCAACAACAAACAGGATTAAGCCAGTTTGTTGATCTGCGCAGTCAAGTTAGCTTTATGACGCGCTGCTTTGTTTTTGTGGATCAGACCTTTGCTGGCCTGACGATCCACGATCGGTTGCATTTCGTTAAATGCTTTCTGTGCAGCTTCTTTGTCGCCAGCTGCAATCGCCGCGTATACCTTTTTAACAAAGGTGCGCATCATAGAGCGACGGCTTGCATTGTGCTTGCGGCGCTTCTCAGATTGTACGGCGCGTTTCTTAGCTGATTTGATATTAGCCAAGGTCCAACTCCCAAATATAATCTATGTGGACGATTCAAAGGCCGAGGAATATGCCCTCTTAGCCTTCTTTTGTCAATGGATTTGTGCAAATAAGCGCCGTTAATGAAGCGGCACCTGTTACCTGATTGTGGCGCAAGATTCTATCAGTTTGCGTGCTGCGAATATAGTCCTGCAGTGAGAAAATTGTACTCTGTAAGGTGCTTTTTACACAAAAAGAGCGGGCTTAAGCCTGAAGGCGGGCAGTTTATCGCTTACCAGCATCAATCGCGGGTTAACCTTAACCGCTGTACAAGGTATAATCCGCCAATTTCCACAGTTTTGAGCCAGTCATGAAGCTGATACGCGGCATACATAATCTCAGTCAGATACCTCGCGGATGTGTGTTAACCATCGGAAATTTCGATGGTGTTCATCGTGGTCACCAGGCTTTACTGCAAGGGTTGTGTGCGGAAGGGGCAAAACGTCAACTCCCGGTTGTCGTGATGATCTTTGAACCGCAGCCGCTTGAGTTATTTGCCGGTGAAAGTGCGCCTGCGCGGTTAACGCGTTTGCGTGAAAAATTACGCTATCTGGCTGACAGCGCAGTGGATTATGTCCTGTGTGTCCGCTTTGACAGGCGTTTTGCCGCCCTGACAGCGCAGCAATTTATCGCTGATTTGCTGGTTGACCGCCTCGGTGTCAAATTACTGGCGGTAGGTGATGATTTCCGCTTTGGTGCTGGTCGCCAGGGCGATTTCCTGTTATTACAGCAGGCAGGTAAAGAGTACGGGTTTGATGTTACCAGTGCGCAAACCTATTGCCATGACGGGCTGCGCATCAGCAGCACTTCCGTGCGCCAGGCTTTAAAAGAAGATGACCTTGCCCGGGCAGAAAACCTGCTGGGGCATCCATTCGTTATTTCCGGGCGCGTTGTACATGGCGATGAATTGGGCAGAACCATTGGTTTTCCCACGGCTAATTTACCATTGCGCCGCCAGGTGTCACCGGTTAAGGGTGTGTTTGCTGTAGAAGTCAATGGGTTAGGAGACTCTCCGGTTCCTGGTGTGGCCAACATTGGTACACGTCCCACGGTTTCAGGTGTGCGTCAGCAGTTGGAAGTACACCTGCTGGATACCAATATGAATTTGTACGGGCGCCATATTGATGTGGTGTTGCGCCATAAAATTCGCAATGAACAGCGGTTTGCATCACTTGATGCACTGAAAGCGCAAATCGCAAAAGATGAAAGTACGGCCCGGGTATTGTTAGGGCTGAATGTTGAATAACAGGGGCGCGTATGACAGACGCGAGGCCCCGGTGGCGGTGAGTTTCTAAGCACCGGCGTAATCCCAGAGCGGGTTATTAATCAAACCGAAGACGGAATAGAAAATCTAATGAGTGACTATAAATCTACCCTGAATTTGCCGGAAACAGGGTTCCCGATGCGCGGTGATCTTGCAAAACGCGAACCGGGCATGCTGGCGCGTTGGACTGATGACGGTCTGTATGGCCTCATCCGTGATGCGAAAAAAGGCAAAAAAACGTTCATTTTGCATGATGGCCCTCCATATGCGAACGGTAGCATTCATATTGGTCACGCAGTTAACAAAATTCTCAAAGATATTATTATTAAATCCAAAGGGTTATCTGGTTATGATTCCCCTTATGTTCCGGGCTGGGACTGCCACGGTCTGCCTATCGAATTAAAAGTTGAACAACTGGTTGGCAAACCGGGTGAAAAAGTGTCTGCTGGCGAGTTCCGTGCTGAGTGCCGTAAGTATGCCACTGAGCAGGTTAACGGCCAGCGTGAGGACTTTATTCGTCTGGGTGTGCTGGGTGACTGGCAACATCCTTACCTGACGATGAACTATGGCACTGAAGCCAATATCATTCGGGCTCTGGGTAAAATTATTGGTAATGGTCATTTGCTCAAAGGCGCCAAGCCAGTGCACTGGTGCGTGGATTGCCGCTCAGCACTGGCTGAAGCCGAAGTTGAGTATTACGACAAAACTTCTCCATCTATCGATGTTGCGTTTAACGCCGTCGATAGCGATGCCGTTAAAGCAGCTTTCTCTGTTGCGCAAGTGACAGGCCCTGTCGCACTGGTTATCTGGACTACCACTCCGTGGACTTTACCGGCTAACCGGGCAATTTCTTTGCACCCTGAATTTGAGTATGCACTGGTGCAAACCGAAGACCGGGCAATGATTCTGGCAACCGAGCTGGTTGAAAGTGTCATGAAGCGTGCGGGTATTACTGAATGGCGCGTGTTGGGTACTGCTAAAGGTGCCGCACTGGAGCTGCTGCGCTTTACTCATCCGTTTATGGGGTTTGATGTACCCGCCATTATGGGTGAGCACGTCACTCTGGATGCCGGTACTGGTGCCGTTCACACCGCGGGTGGCCATGGCCCGGACGACTATGTCATCAGCCAGAAATATGGTCTGGAAATCGCCAACCCGGTTGGGCCGGATGGTTGCTATCTGCCGGGTACTTATCCGGGGCTGGATGGCGTGCAGGTATTTAAGGCCAATGACCTGGTGGTTAATCTGCTGCGTGATAAAGGCGCATTGCTGCATGTTGAGAAAATGCTGCACAGCTACCCGCATTGCTGGCGCCATAAAACACCGATTATTTTCCGTGCAACACCGCAGTGGTTTATCAGCATGGATAAACAAGGGCTGCGTATTAAATCCCTGAAAGAAATCGACCGTATTGAGCAGGAAGGGCTGGAAAAAGAGCACCTGAGCGGTTGGGTTCCGGCATGGGGTAAAGCACGTATTGAATCAATGGTTGCGAACCGCCCGGACTGGTGTATTTCCCGCCAGCGTACCTGGGGTGTTCCAATGGCCTTGTTCGTACATAAACACACAGAAGAGCTGCACCCGCGCACTGAAGAGCTGATTGAAGCGGTTGCTCAGCGCGTTGAAAAAGGTGGTATTCAGGCCTGGTGGGATCTGGACCCGCGCGACATCATGGGTGATGAAGCCGATGACTATGTCAAAGTGCCGGATACCCTGGATGTGTGGTTCGATTCCGGATCAACCAGTTACTCCGTCGTTGATGCCCGCCCTGAGTTTGGCGGCCACAGCGCTGATATGTACCTGGAAGGTTCCGACCAGCATCGTGGCTGGTTTATGTCTTCCATGATGATTGGCGTGGCAATGAAAGGCAAAGCGCCTTACCGCCAGGTGCTAACCCACGGGTTCACCGTAGATGGGCAAGGGCGCAAAATGTCCAAATCCATCGGCAACACTGTCAGCCCTCAGGACGTCATGAATAAACTGGGTGCAGATATTCTTCGCCTGTGGGTGGCTTCTACGGATTACACCGGCGAGATGGCGGTTTCTGACGAGATCCTCAAACGTGCTGCTGACGCATATCGTCGTATTCGTAACACTGCGCGCTTCTTGCTGGCAAACCTCAACGGGTTTGATCCGGCGAAAGATATGGTTCAGCCTGAAGATATGGTGGTGCTGGATCGTTGGGCGGTAGGTTGTGCCCAGGCGGCACAGGCTGACATCATCGCAGCGTATGAATCCTATGACTTCCATGAAGTGGTACAGCGCCTGATGCGTTTCTGCTCCATCGAAATGGGTTCTTTCTACCTGGATATTATTAAGGACCGTCAGTACACGGCTAAACCTGACAGCGTGGCGCGCCGTAGCTGCCAGACTGCGCTTTACCATATTGCTCAGGCTCTGGTTTGCTGGATGGCACCAATCCTCTCTTTCACCGCGGATGAAGTCTGGGGTTATTTGCCTGGCGAGCACGAGAAATATGTGTTTACTGGCGAATGGTATCAGGGGCTGTTTGGGCTTGCCGAAAACGAACCGATGAATGATGCCTTCTGGGATACCCTGCTGAAAGTTCGTGGTGAAGTGAACAAGGTTATTGAGCAGGCACGTGCGGAAAAACGTGTTGGCGGTTCTCTGGAGGCGGCTGTAACGCTGTACTCTGACAGCGAACTGGCAGGCAAACTGACAAGCCTTGGCGATGAATTACGATTCGTCCTGTTGACCTCAGGTGCCCAGGTTGCCGATTATGCAGCAGCAACAGAAGATGCTCAGCAGAGTGAACTGCTTAAAGGGCTGAAAGTTGCGCTCCACAAAGCTGATGGTGATAAGTGCCCGCGTTGCTGGCATTACACGTCAGATGTGGGCAAGGTGGCGGAACACGCAGAGCTCTGCGGCCGCTGTGTCAGCAACGTCGCCGGTGACGGCGAGCAACGTAAGTTTGCCTGATGAGTAAACAGTTATGTTCAACAGGTCTGCGCTGGCTTTGGCTGGCGCTCCTGCTTTTAGTGGTGGATCTGGGCTTTAAACAGTGGATCATGGATAACTTCCAGTTGTTTGAAACTCGCCCGTTAATTCCTTTTTTAAACCTGCATTATGCACATAATCCTGGGGCGGCATTCAGCTTCCTGGCGGATAAAGGCGGCTGGCAACGTTGGTTTTTTGCCGGTATTGCTATTGGTATTTGTGTGGTTCTGGCGGTACTTATGTATCGCGCTAAGGCCTCACAGAAACTGACTAATATTGCCTATGCATTAATTATTGGCGGGGCGCTGGGTAATTTGTTCGATCGTGTCTGGCACGGGTTTGTGGTTGATATGATCGACTTCTATGTTGGCGACTGGCATTTTGCCACCTTTAATATTGCGGATGCCGGTATTTGTATTGGTGCTGCGCTCATTGTACTGGAAGGTTTCTTCGTACAAGGGAAAAACGCGAATCAGAAGGAAAGCTCATGACTGATGTTGTTCAACATGACAGCGCTGTTCTGGTGCATTTTACGCTGACTCTGGAAGATGGCTCCCTGGCTGAGTCAACCAAAGACGGCGGCAAACCTGCATTATTCCGCCTGGGTGACGGCTCCTTATCTGCCGCGCTGGAAGAACAACTTCTTGGGCTGGCTGTTGGGGATAACAAAGCCTTTTCTCTGGCACCAGAAGCCGGGTTTGGCCCGGCTAATCCTGACTTGATCCAGTATTTTTCCCGGCGGGAGTTTGTTGATGCCGGTGAGCCGGAAGTTGGGATGATTATCGCCTTTACTGGTATGGACGGAAATGAAATGCCGGGCATCATTCGTGAAGTGAATGGAGACTCCGTGACGGTGGATTTCAATCATCCTCTGGCTGGCCAAACCGTTAATTTTACGATTGATGTATTAGCGATTAATCCTCAACAGGAGGCTATGAATGCGGATTCTGTTGGCTAATCCTCGTGGTTTTTGTGCCGGGGTTGACCGTGCGATCAGCATTGTTGAAAACGCGCTGGAAATCTATGGCGCGCCAATCTATGTGCGCCACGAAGTGGTGCACAACCGCTATGTTGTTGACAGCCTGCGTGAGCGCGGTGCTGTGTTTATCGAGCAAATCAGTGAAGTGCCCGATGGCTCAATTTTAATATTTTCCGCTCATGGTGTTTCTCAGGCGGTAAGAAATGAAGCCAAAAGCCGTGAACTGACAGTATTTGATGCCACCTGCCCGCTGGTTACCAAAGTGCATATGGAAGTTGCCCGGGCCAGCCGTCGTGGGGAAGAAGCGATTCTTATCGGCCATGCCGGGCATCCTGAAGTTGAAGGGACAATGGGCCAGTACAGCAACCCGCAAGGTGGCATGTATTTGGTTGAGTCTCCCGAAGACGTTCTGGCACTGGAAGTAAAAGCGCCAGAAAGGCTCTCCTTTATGACGCAAACGACGTTGTCTGTTGACGATACGTCGGATGTAATTGACGCATTGCGTATTCGGTTTCCGCAAATTGTTGGCCCGCGTAAAGACGATATTTGTTACGCAACGACCAACCGTCAGGAGGCTGTTCGCTCGCTCGCGCTGGAAGCCGATGTTGTTCTGGTTGTCGGCTCCAAAAACTCATCAAATTCTAACCGCCTTGCTGAACTGGCCCGGCGTATGGGGAAACAGGCTTATCTGATTGATGACGCGGGAGACATCCAGGAAGCCTGGGTCAGGGGGATGGCCTGCATTGGGGTAACGGCGGGTGCTTCAGCGCCGGATGTTCTGGTGCAAAATGTTCTTCAACGCCTGAAGTCGTTGGGTGGGGAAGAGGCTGTCGAACTGACGGGCCGTGAGGAAAATATTGTCTTTGAAGTTCCCAAAGAATTGCGGCTGGATGTGCGTGAAGTGAAATAACGCTGCGGTTGCCAGGATTTGCAGAATGCCAGATGATGTCAATCATCTGGCATTTTTTATACACCCTGCAAAGGAGCTGGTATGCAAACCATTCCGGTTATTCTGGATACAGACCCGGGAATTGACGACGCGGTCGCACTGGCTGCTGCTATCTTTAGCCCACAAATTGATCTCAAACTGATTACCACAGTGGCAGGCAATGTTAGTGTGGCGCAAACCACCCGTAATGCCCTGCAACTCCTGGAGTTTTGGGATGAAGACATTCCTGTTGCTCAGGGAGCTATTCGCCCATTGTGCCGCCCACCGGCCGACGCTGCCCATATCCATGGGGAAAGTGGTATGGATGGCTATACTTTTGCTCCTCCCCGCCAGTCCCCTTTAATCCGCCCGGCTTTTATGGCGATGGCTGAATGCCTGCAGGAAAGCTCGCGTCCAGTCACTCTGGTGACCATTGGGCCACTGACCAATGTCGCGTTATTGCTGGCGCATTATCCGGATTGCAAAACCAATATTTCACGTATTGTCATGATGGGGGGCTCTGCCGGGCGCGGCAACTTCACTCCGAATGCTGAGTTCAATATTGCTATCGACCCGGAAGCAGCCGCGCAGGTTATGGAAAGCGGTATTGAAATTGTGATGTGTGGCCTGGATGTCACCAACCGGGCGGTGCTCACGCCGGACTATATGGCACGGCTGAAAGCACAAAGTAAAACCGGGGAAATGCTGCACTCACTGTTCAGCCATTACCGCAGCGCGGCAGCCTTGCTACCGGGTTGAGGATGCATGACTTGTGTGCCATCGCCTGGCTTGTTCATCCTGATCTGTTTCAACTGGTTGATTGCTACGTTGGCGTAGAAACTCAAGGTACGCTTACCGCCGGAGCAACCGTGGTTGATTTAGAAAACCGTTTTAACCAGCCAGCCAATGTACGGGTTGCAATGGACATTGACGTGGAGGGGTTCCGGCACTGGGTTGAAGAAACACTGGCGCGGGCACCTTAATTCACGGGCCAGAATACCAGTGCTGGTTAACCATTTTATTAGTGTGGGAATAATGGCTTTTACTGATATTCCGGCGCGTTTGTCATAAATTTCTAATTATAGGTGTTTTCGGCTGGCGGCCTGCAGGCAGGCTGGTTAACCTGAGAACGTTTTTATGCATTTCAACAAGAGCCTCAATATGGAAGAAGTACAAATTCGCGTCGCAATCGTGGGCGCCGGTGGCCGTATGGGCCGCCAGTTAATCCAGGCGGTTCAGCAAATTAGCGGTGTGGTGCTGGGTGCTGCTCTGGAACGTAGTGGGTCTTCCCTGGCAGGCAGTGATGCGGGGGAACTGGCGGGTGTCGGGCATTCCGGTATCACCGTTCAGGACTCACTGGACAGTATTGCAAATGACTTTGACGTGCTGATCGATTTTACCCGTCCGGAAGGCACGCTGGAACATTTGGCATTTTGCCGTGCTCACGGCAAAGGCATGGTGATAGGCACCACTGGCTTTGATGATGCAGGGAAACAGGCCATTAAAGACGCCAGTGCATCTATCCCTATTGTTTTCGCAGCCAATTTTAGTGTTGGTGTGAATGTGATGCTGAAATTGCTGGAAAAGGCCGCAACAGTGATGGGTGATTACACCGACATCGAGATTGTTGAAGCCCACCACCGCCATAAAGTCGATGCCCCTTCCGGTACCGCACTGGCAATGGGGGAATCAATTGCCAGTGCTTTGGGGAAAGACCTGAAGGATTGTGCCGTGTACAGCCGGGAAGGCTATACCGGTGAACGTGTTGCCGGAACTATTGGCTTTGCCACAGTACGGGCAGGGGATATCGTTGGGGAACATACCGCGATGTTTGCTGATGTTGGCGAGCGCCTTGAGGTTACCCATAAAGCATCCAGCCGTATGACATTTGCTAATGGTGCTGTTCGCTCTTCATTGTGGCTTAAAGGCAAGAAAAATGGCCTTTATGATATGCGTGATGTGCTGAATTTAAATGATTTATAGTTTTATTACCCAATCGTGATGTGGTTATTGCAATCTTAACTTTTTGATTGGCAGGGCAATATTTTTGTTGCCCTTTTTATTTTTTGTCTTTCAGGCTTTTGGTTTATTTTTTATTTTGTAAGTGCCTAAATACTAGCTTATCTCCATTTTTTTCTCTTTCTGTTGATAAATTTGACCATATGGTCCACTTTTTCATGATGTGCTTTCATTTTTCACAGTTAAATCTGATAATTTTGGTTTTTTACGTCAGTTTTATTACTTGTTTTGGGCTGAAAGCGGGTCTTATTGTTCAGGTGGGCTAAAATGAAAAGAAAAATCCCCCTCTCGCTGGACTTTTGACAATGTTGTCTTTAGAATGCCGCCGTTTGCCAAAAATTCGCCAGACAGGCGTTTTTGCGTTGATTCATACGCTATTTATGAATTAATATGCAAATATACTGATTTTTTATTCCCTGGAGGACGTTTTGATTAAGTCAGCGCTGTTGGTTCTGGAAGACGGAACCCAATTCCACGGTCGGGCCATTGGGGCTACAGGACAGGCCGTTGGGGAAGTCGTTTTCAATACTTCAATGACCGGTTATCAAGAAATCCTCACTGATCCTTCCTACTCTCGCCAAATTGTCACTCTTACTTATCCTCATATTGGTAACGTTGGTACTAATGAAGCCGACGAAGAGTCATCACAAGTGCATGCGCAAGGGTTAGTGATTCGCGACCTGCCATTGATTGCCAGCAACTTCCGGGATACAGAAGACCTGTCGTCTTATCTGAAACGTCACAACATTGTCGCAATTGCTGACATCGACACGCGTAAACTGACGCGTTTGTTACGTGAGAAAGGCGCACAGAACGGCTGCATCATTACTGGTGATAACCCTGATGCGGCACTGGCGCTGGAGAAAGCGAAAGCGTTCCCGGGCCTGAGTGGTATGGATCTGGCAAAAGAAGTCACGGCTAAAGAAGCCTGGAGCTGGACGCAAGGCTCCTGGTCGCTGGCTGATGGCCTGCCTGAAGCGGCACAAGACAGTGACTTACCTTTCCATGTTGTTGCATACGACTTCGGTGTAAAACGCAATATTCTGCGCATGTTGGTTGACCGCGGTTGCCGCATTACAGTTGTACCGGCTCAAACTTCGGCAGATGACGTGCTTAAGCTGAATCCGGATGGCATTTTCCTGTCCAATGGCCCTGGCGACCCGGCACCATGTGATTATGCTATTCGCGCCATTGAGCAATTCCTGACTACCGATATTCCGGTCTTTGGTATCTGCCTGGGGCACCAGTTACTGGCTCTGGCAAGTGGCGCCAAAACCATAAAAATGAAATTCGGGCACCATGGCGGTAACCACCCGGTAAAAGATATCGAACATGACAGGGTGATGATTACCGCTCAGAACCATGGCTTCGCAGTTGACGAGGCGAGCCTGCCAGGACATTTGCGTGTCACTCACAAATCTTTATTCGATGGCACACTTCAGGGTATCCACCGCACAGATAAACCGGCTTTCAGCTTCCAGGGGCACCCTGAAGCCAGCCCGGGCCCTCACGATGCGGCACCGCTGTTTGACCACTTTATCGATTTGATTAAGCAATACCGTTCAGAAGCGAAATAATCAGGAGCCTGAAACCATGCCAAAACGTACAGATATTAAAAGCATCCTGATTCTTGGCGCTGGTCCGATTGTGATTGGCCAGGCTTGCGAATTCGATTATTCCGGCGCACAGGCGTGTAAAGCGCTGCGCGAAGAAGGCTACCGGGTGGTTCTGGTGAACTCCAACCCGGCCACTATCATGACCGACCCGAATATGGCCGATGCAACATACATCGAGCCCATTCACTGGGAAGTGGTTCGCAAAATTATTGAAAAAGAGCGCCCGGATGCAGTGTTACCTACCATGGGCGGGCAGACTGCACTGAACTGTGCTCTGGAACTGGAACGCCAGGGCGTCCTGGAAGAGTTTGGTGTCACCATGATTGGTGCAACCGCCGATGCCATTGATAAAGCGGAAGACCGCCAGCGCTTTGATAAAGCGATGAAGAAAATTGGTCTGGAAACCGCGCGCTCTGGTATTGCTCATACCATGGAAGAAGCACTGGCTGTTGCTGCGGATGTGGGTTACCCCTGCATTATTCGCCCTTCCTTTACTATGGGCGGTACTGGTGGCGGTATCGCTTATAACCGCGAAGAGTTTGAAGAGATTTGCCAGCGTGGTCTGGATCTTTCCCCAACCCGTGAACTGCTGATTGATGAATCACTGATTGGCTGGAAAGAGTATGAAATGGAAGTGGTGCGCGACAAAAATGATAACTGCATTATTGTCTGCTCAATCGAAAACTTCGATGCCATGGGGATTCATACCGGGGATTCCATTACCGTTGCTCCGGCACAAACGCTGACAGATAAAGAATACCAAATCATGCGTAACGCTTCGATGGCGGTACTACGTGAGATTGGTGTTGAAACAGGCGGCTCCAACGTACAGTTTTCTGTAAACCCGAAAAACGGGCGCCTTATTGTTATCGAAATGAACCCGCGTGTTTCCCGCTCTTCTGCGCTGGCTTCTAAAGCGACTGGTTTCCCGATTGCTAAAGTAGCAGCCAAACTGGCTGTGGGTTACACCCTGGATGAGTTGATGAACGACATCACCGGGGGGCGCACTCCTGCTTCCTTTGAACCGTCCATCGACTATGTCGTTACTAAAATTCCTCGCTTTAACTTCGAAAAATTCGCGGGTGCAAATGACCGCCTGACCACGCAAATGAAATCCGTGGGTGAAGTGATGGCGATTGGCCGCACACAACAGGAATCACTGCAAAAAGCACTGCGTGGACTGGAAGTGGGCGCAACAGGCTTTGATCCTAAAGTTAGCCTCGACGATCCGGAAGCACTGACTAAGATTCGCCGTGAACTGAAAGATGCCGGGTCAGATCGTATTTGGTATATCGCAGATGCGTTCCGTGCCGGTTTGTCCGTTGATGGTGTCTTCAACCTGACGAATATCGACCGCTGGTTCCTGGTGCAAATTGAAGAGCTGGTGCGCCTGGAAGAACAGGTTGCTGATGTGGGCATCAATGGTCTGGATGCAAATTTCCTGTACCAGTTAAAACGTAAAGGCTTTGCCGATGCACGCCTGGCGAAACTGGCTGGTGTGCGCGAAGGTGAAGTGCGTAAGCTGCGCGAGCAATATGGCTTACACCCGGTGTACAAACGGGTTGATACCTGTGCGGCTGAGTTCGCCACTGATACGGCGTATATGTACTCAACCTACGATGAAGAGTGTGAGTCTAACCCGCATCAGGACCGCGATAAAATCATGGTGCTGGGCGGTGGGCCAAACCGTATCGGGCAGGGGATTGAGTTCGACTACTGCTGTGTACATGCATCACTCGCACTGCGTGAAGATGGTTATGAAACCATTATGGTGAACTGTAACCCGGAAACAGTATCAACCGATTACGACACCTCAGACCGTCTCTACTTCGAACCGGTTACGCTGGAAGATGTTCTGGAAATCGTGCGTATCGAAAAACCGAAGGGTGTGATTGTTCAGTATGGCGGCCAGACTCCGCTGAAACTGGCTCGTGACCTTGAAGCAGCAGGTGTACCTGTGATTGGTACCAGCCCGGATGCGATTGACCGTGCAGAAGACCGTGAGCGTTTCCAGCATGCTGTTGAGCGCCTGAAACTGAAACAGCCGGCAAATGCCACAGTAACCGCAATTGAGCAGGCTGTAGAAAAAGCAGTGCAGATTGGCTACCCGCTGGTTGTGCGCCCGTCTTATGTTCTCGGTGGCCGTGCAATGGAAATCGTCTACGACGAAACAGACTTGCGCCGTTACTTTGCTACAGCCGTGAGCGTATCTAACGATGCGCCGGTACTGCTTGACCACTTCCTGGATGATGCAGTCGAGGTGGACGTTGATGCTATCTGTGATGGTGAAACGGTATTAATCGGCGGCATTATGGAACACATCGAACAGGCTGGTGTTCACTCTGGTGACTCCGCCTGCTCACTGCCTGCTTACACTCTGAGCAAAGAAATTCAGGATGTAATGCGCCAGCAGGTTCAAAAACTGGCTTTCGAATTGCAGGTTCGTGGCCTGATGAACGTCCAGTTCGCAGTCAAAGATAACGAAGTCTACCTGATTGAAGTGAACCCTCGTGCAGCACGTACTGTACCATTTGTCTCTAAAGCGACCGGTGTCTCACTGGCGAAAGTTGCCGCACGCGTGATGACGGGTAAAACGCTGGTTGAGCAGGGTTACACCAGGGAAGTGATTCCACCTTACTACTCCGTTAAAGAAGTGGTTCTGCCATTCAACAAATTCCCGGGTGTTGACCCGCTGTTGGGGCCAGAAATGCGTTCTACCGGTGAAGTGATGGGGGTTGGGCGCACATTTGCTGAAGCCTTTGCGAAAGCACAATTGGGCAGTAACTCCAATATGCAGAAGTCTGGCCGTGCGCTGCTTTCTGTTCGCGAAGGCGATAAAGAACGTGTGGTTGACCTGGCTGCTAAATTGCAGAAGCAGGGCTTTGAACTGGATGCAACACACGGTACTGCCATTGTGTTGGGCGAGGCGGGAATTAACCCGCGCCTGGTGAACAAAGTGCATGAAGGCCGTCCGCATATTCAGGACCGTATCAAGAATGGTGAATATACCTACATCATTAACACTACCGCCGGGCGTCAGGCTATTGAGGATTCCAAACTCATTCGCCGCAGTGCGCTGCAATATAAAGTGCATTATGACACCACTCTGAATGGCGGTTTTGCGACAGCAATGGCCCTCAACGCCGATGCTAAAGAGAAAGTTATCTCTGTGCAGGAAATGCACGCGCAAATCAATAAATAACCCTGGTTTGCCAGTGTAATGTTGAAAAGCCCGCTTCTGCGGGCTTTTTTGTCTCACCAATTTATTTGCACCTTATCATCAATATATCACCGTCTTTATTCAGCCGTATTCAGGCTACAATGCTTACTGTTGCTGTTAAGGAATACACAAGCTGAAGCCTATGATTTTGATTATTTATGCACATCCTTATCCTCATATTTCTCATGCAAATAAAGCCATGCTGGCGCATGTGTCTGATTTGAAAGGGGTGGAGGTACGCTCGCTCTATGAACTGTACCCGGATTTCAATATTGATGTCGCTGCGGAGCAACAGGCATTAAGCAGGGCAGACCTGGTTATCTGGCAGCACCCTATGCAGTGGTACAGCATGCCTCCTCTGATGAAACTATGGATAGATAAAGTGCTGTCTCATGGCTGGGCTTATGGGCATAACGGGTCTGCTCTGCATGGCAAAGATATGCTCTGGGCGGTGACGACCGGAGGTGGAGAGCACCACTTTAGCCTGGGAGACCACCCGGGGTTTGAGGTTCTGGCGCAACCCGTGCAGGCAACTGCACTCTATTGTGGTTTGTCGTGGCTGGAACCTTATGTCATGCACAGCACGTTTATTTGTGACGATGAAACGCTGGCTCAGCATGCAGATTTATACCGGCAGCGTTTGTTGGCCTGGCAGGAGTCATTCAATGGATAGCCATAACCTGATACAAGTCCTGATTTTTCTCGGGGCGGCGGCGTTTATCGTGCCTCTCGCTGTGCGCCTGGGTCTTGGCTCTGTGCTGGGTTATCTGATTGCCGGTTGCCTTATCGGCCCCTGGGGATTACGCCTGGTCACTGACGCCCATACTATTATTGCTTTTGCAGAAATAGGGGTGGTGCTGATGCTGTTTGTGATTGGCCTGGAGCTGGACCCGCGCCGGTTATGGACTTTACGCGCCTCGGTGTTCGGTGGCGGGGCATTGCAAATGCTGGCTTGTGGGCTATGCCTTGCGGCGTTTTGTTTCACACTTGGTTTAAGCTGGCAGGTGGCGGTACTGATTGGTCTGACACTGGCATTGTCATCTACCGCTATAGCCATGCAGGCAATGAATGAACGAAACCTGGCGCTTTCTCCTATGGGGCGTAGTGCTTTTGCTGTGCTGCTTTTTCAGGATATTGCCGCTATCCCGTTGGTTGCCATGATCCCATTGCTGGCTAACAGTGGCGCATCCACCACACTGGCTGCCTTTTTGATCTCAGCGGCTAAGGTGGTTTCCGCCCTTGCACTGGTTGTCGTGTTAGGGCGTTACGTGACACGGCCATTGCTGCGTTTCGTTGCCCGCTCAGGCCTGCGGGAAGTGTTCAGTGCCATGGCATTATTTCTGGTCTTTGGGTTTGGCGTGTTGCTTGAAGAAGCCGGGCTTTCGATGGCAATGGGCGCATTTCTTGCCGGGGTTTTACTGGCCAGCTCTGAATACCGCCATGCGCTGGAAAGTGATATCGAGCCTTTTAAGGGGTTATTACTGGGGCTGTTTTTTATTGGCGTCGGGATGTCGGTAGATTTTGGTACTTTGGCACATTACCCCCTGCGTATTTTGCTCTTGCTGGTGGGATTTTTACTGATAAAGGCGCTGGTATTGTGGCTGGTTGCCCGCCCACTCCAGGTTCCCCGCCGTCAATGGCGCTGGTTTGCGGTATTACTGGGGCAGGGGAGTGAGTTTGCTTTTGTTGTGTTTTCTGCCGCGCAAAATGCCCAGGTGCTGGACGACAGTTGGGCGCGTTCATTAACACTCGCCGTTGCGTTGTCTATGGCTGCGACACCTTTGTTGCTGGTGCTGCTGAACCGGCTGGAATGCGCTGAAACCGCCAGTGAGCAGGAAGCCGATGTTATTGACGACCAGCATCCCAGCGTCATTATCGCCGGGTTCGGGCGTTTCGGCCAAATTGCCGGGCGTTTATTGCTGGCAAGTGGTGTTCCCGTGGTGGTTCTCGACCACGACCCGGATCATATTGAGATTCTGCGTAAGTTTGGCACTCAGGTATTTTATGGCGATGCCACGCGGGAAGATTTACTGCGTTCTGCAGGCGCAGAAAAGGCCTCAGTACTGATTAACGCGATTGATGACCCGGATGTCAGCCTGCAATTGACAGAAATGGTCCATGAACACTTTCCTGATTTGCATATTATTGCCAGAGCGCGTGACTTAGAGCATTACATTCATTTACGCCAGAATGGCGTACAGGCGGAACGTGAGACATTTGAAAGTGCCATTCTGGTTGGCCGTCATGCGCTTGAAGCATTGGGAGTCGGCCGTTATGAGGCCCGGGAACGGGCTGATCATTTCCGGCGTTTTAATACCCGAATGGTCGAAGAAATGGTGGCAGCGAGTGACGACATGCAGGCCAGGGCCGCGGCCCTGCGGCGAGCCAGTGCCATGCTGAGTGAAAGTATTGAGCAAGACCGCAACCAACTGGATGTGATGCAGCGGCACGGCTGGCAGGGAACGGATCAGGGCAAGCATGACGGCAGCCTGCAGGACGACCCGGATAAGCTCAGCGATAAATAACAGGGTAACAGGCATTCCCCTCAGTGGCACAGAGGGGAATGATGTCAGCTCAGCGCAACTTTTATACCCAGAACCAGCAGCATGCCACCGAGCAGTTTATCAACCACTTTCTGAGCCTTCGCCAGCCCACTGCGTACTGGGGCACTTTGGATTAGTACCACCAGTAACGGCCACCAGATAACCGTCAGCCCAACAATAATACCGGCATACCACAGTTTCTCTCCCAACCCTGAATGCACATTTAATACCTGAGTAAACATGGCGAGAAAGAATAATGTCGCTTTAGGGTTAAGCAGGTTACACAAATACCCCTGAATAAACGCTTTGTGCAATGAAGTGCTTTGCGGGGTTAAC
Organism: Mangrovibacter sp. MFB070; assembly: GCF_000705335.1. Lineage (NCBI taxonomy): Bacteria > Pseudomonadati > Pseudomonadota > Gammaproteobacteria > Enterobacterales > Enterobacteriaceae > Mangrovibacter > Mangrovibacter sp. MFB070. Next base: position 160,663 of record NZ_JJMI01000019.1, on the reverse strand, counting down.
TGGTTCAGATCCATTTTGCTGCCACCACGAGAAAACAGCGCCTGAAGGCCAACCCAAATAAGGTATGCTGCACCAGCGTATTTCAGTAAACCAAACAGCCATGGCGTGGTAGTGATGACTACGGCCAGGCCAGCAACGCAATAAGTCATATGTGTAACCACACCAAAAATCACACCGAGTGCAGTCATTAGCGCTGCTTTACGCGGGTAGCGGGCGGCATTTTTGATAACCAGGAAAAAATCGGGCCCCGGGGAAAGCATACCGAGAGCAGCAATTGTTATAACGAACAGCGTTGTTTCAAGCATAAGAGATCCTGGTTAGAAATTGCGGCTGCACTATATCCGTCCCGGGTCAAAAAAGGTAGTCCCTTGTGGTTTTCTGCCTCAATAAGCGGCCCAGGTAAGACTTCAGGCAGGATTGTGGAGTAACGCTCAGGGGTAAAATATTTCTGCTTTTTTGGGCGGGTCTCCTGGTGACGAAATACCCGGCTTTCCGTATAGTGGCGACAATTTTGAATATTCAGGATGCACTGCATGATTAGTTTGATTGCTGCGCTGGCTGTGGACCGCGTAATTGGTATGGAAAACGCCATGCCCTGGAACTTGCCTGCTGATCTGGCCTGGTTTAAACGCAATACATTGAATAAACCAGTTATTATGGGGCGGTTAACCTGGGAGTCTATTGGCAGGCCATTGCCCGGGCGCAAGAACATTGTGCTCAGCCGTACTCCGGGTAATGATGACCGCGTACTGTGGGTGAGTTCAGTAGAAGAAGCGCTTGCGCTGTGTGCTGAAGACCCTGAAGTGATGGTTATTGGTGGTGGGCATGTTTACCAGCAGTTCCTGCCAATGGCTCATCGCCTGTATCTGACTCATATTGATGCTGAAGTAGAAGGCGATACGCACTTCCCTGAATATGAAACGGACGAATGGCAGTCGGTGTTCAGCGAGTTTCACGATGCTGACGACAAAAACAGCCACAGCTACTGCTTTGAGATCCTGGATCGTAGCTAACACTATTCACTGAGTGGGTGTTATTGCAGATTCACCAACGCCTGTCGGTTTGCTCAGACAGGCGTTGTTGTTATATCTCGTTGGTAATTTCCGGGCGTAATGAGGCCTGATGGAACCAGGCTTTATCTTCCCAGCGCAGGCAGGTTAATGCCCCACCCCAGCAACAGCCGGTATCCAGCGCATACACGCCATCTGGTGTACCTTGCCCTTCCAGTGATGCCCAGTGACCGAAGGCAATACTGTACTCTTCCTTTACCGGCCCAGGTAATGAAAACCAGGGTTTCAGCAGGGAAGGCGCGTTGCCCGGTGCATCTTTGCAGTACATATCCAGTTGCCCATTGGCAAAACAATAACGCATTCTGGTCAGCGCATTGGTTGAAAAACGCAGGCGCGCCAACCCGGTAAGCTGTGGCGACCAGTTATTAGGCATATCGCCATACATGGCATCAAGGAACAAAGGGTAACTGTCGCTGGACAGCACTGCAGAAACCTCTCCGGCACAGGCGATGGCGGTAGCTAAATCCCATTGAGGGGTAATACCTGCATGTGCCATAACCAGACGGTTTGCTTCATCCACCTGAAGCAATGGCTGGCGGCGTAGCCAGTTAATCAGGGTATCTGCATCTGGTGCTTCCAGCAGCGGAGTGACCAGGTCTTTGGGTTTATTGCGGCTAATACCGGCGTAGACTGCCAATAAATGCAGATCGTGATTACCCAGCACAATGCGCACACTGTCGCCCAGACTACGGACGTAGCGCAAAACCTCTAAGGACTTCGGGCCACGGGCAACCAGGTCCCCCGTCAGCCACAACGTATCGGCCTCTGGCGTGAAGTTTACCTGGTCAAGCAAGGCTACCAGCTCGTCATAACAGCCGTGAACATCACCAATTAAATATGTGGACATAGGCGCTTAATGAATCAGGGTTGGAACGGCCAGGCGGAAAACAGGGATGGCCAGGCGGAAAGCATTACCATTGGCATCAATCATTTCATAATGCCCTTCCATCGTGCCTAAAGGCGTTTCGATAACGGCGCCGCTGGTGTACTGGTATTCACTGCCAGGGTCAATATGCGGCTGTTCACCAACAACCCCTTCGCCCTGTACTTCAGTTTCGCGCCCATGGCCGTTAGTGATTAACCAGTAGCGGCCAAGTAATTGCACAGGCTCTCGCCCCAAATTGCGGATGGTAACGGTATATGCAAAAACAAAGCGCTCATCTTCCGGGGATGATTGCGATTCGACATAAACACTCTGTACCTGCACACAAACACGGGGCGATGCTGTCATAGCTTAACTCTCCTGCGACGGGGGATTCTCAGCTAAAAAATTAGCCATCTGGCAATATTGGGCAACGGAGACATTTTCGGCCCGCAGAGCGGAATCCACACCCAGTTCAGCCAGTGTTTCCGGCGTGAATAAATTGCCTAAGCTGTTACGCAATGTTTTCCTTCTTTGGTTGAAGGCTGCAGTGGTAATCCGGTTCAGGATATTCAACGCTTTGACAGGGTGTGGCAATGTTGCATGCGGAACAAGCCTGACCACGGCTGAATCAACCTTAGGTGGTGGTGTGAATGCACTTGGTGGTACTTCCAGAACCGGAATAACCTTGCAGTAATACTGCGCCATTACACTTAACCGACCATACGCTTTAGTGCCGGGGCCTGCAACCAGGCGGTTGACCACTTCTTTTTGCAACATAAAGTGCATGTCAGCAATGGCATCAGTATAGCTAAACAGGTGGAACATAAGCGGCGTAGAGATGTTATACGGCAGGTTGCCGAATACACGTAAAGCCTGGCCTTGTTTTTTAGCCAGTTCCGCAAAGTCCATTGTCATGGCGTCTTGCTGGTAAATGGTCAGTTTTGGCGCAAGGAAAGGGTGAGTTTGCAGACGGGCAGCAAGATCCCTGTCGAGCTCAACAACAGTCAGTGCATCCAGCCGTTCACCAACAGGCTCTGTCAGCGCACCCAAACCCGGGCCGATTTCGACCAGTGACTGGCCTTTTTGTGGATTGATGGCAGAGACAATACTTTCAATAACAAATTGATCATTAAGGAAGTTTTGCCCAAAACGTTTACGGGCTAAATGCCCCTGGTGGACGCGATTATTCATTGACTCTTTGTAATCATGGTAATGGCGAGATTAAGCGCCGTGATAAAACTGCCGACATCTGCTTTCCCGGTACCGGCCAGATCCAGCGCGGTGCCGTGATCAACAGAAGTGCGAATAAAAGGCAGGCCGAGGGTGATATTCACCGCACGGCCAAATCCCTGATATTTTAGCACGGGTAAGCCCTGATCGTGATACATAGCCAGGACAGCATCTGCATTATCGAGGTATTTGGGCTGAAAAAGTGTGTCTGCGGGGAGTGGGCCTTCCAGTTTCATGCCTTGTGCACGCAGGCTATCAAGCACTGGCGTAATGGTTTCTATTTCTTCAGTGCCCATATGCCCACCTTCACCCGCGTGAGGGTTGAGCCCGCAAACCAGGATTCGCGGCTGAGCGATACCGAATTTGGTACGCAGATCATGGTGTAAAATGGCAATAACCTGATGCAGTGACTCCACCGTAATGGCGTCACTGACGGCCTTGATGGGTAAATGGGTGGTTGCCAGTGCAACACGTAATGACTCTGTCGCCAGCATCATTACTACTTTTTCACAGCCAGCCTGCATCTGGAAGAATTCTGTATGGCCTGTGAAAGGAATGCCTGCGTCATTGATAACGCCTTTATGCACCGGGCCAGTTACCAGTGCTGCAAACTCACCCTCAATGCAACCCTGTGCTGCCCGGGCGAGTGTTTCAGTGACATAAGAGCCATTGTCTTTAGCCAACTGCCCGGGAATAGACGGTGTATGCAAGGATACTGGCAGGCATGTCAGTGAACCAGCCTGTTGGGGCTGTGGTGCTTCACTGGCTTGATAATTGCGTAATACCAGCGGCAGGTTCAGTGCTCTGGCCCGTGACAGTAATAGTTCGGGATCTGCGCAAACAACCAGTTCAACCGGCCACGCCCGTTGTGCCAGTTCGGCAACTAAATCAGGGCCAATCCCGGCAGGTTCGCCGGGAGTGATCACTACACGTGGTATTTTCACTTAAATATCCAGATTAATTATCCAGGATTTTCACATACGCGCTGGCACGTTGTTCCTGCATCCAGGTTGCCGCTTCCTCTGAGAATTTGCGGTTGAACAGCATGCGGTAAGCCCTGTCTTTTTGTGCTTCATCGGTTTTATCCACACGACGGGTATCCAGCAGTTCAATCAGGTGCCAGCCAAAGGAAGAGTGGACTGGCTGGCTCATTTGCCCTTTTTGCAGGTGCATCAGAGCATCGCGGAAAGCCGGATCGTAAACGTCCGGGGAGGACCAGCCCAGGTCACCGCCCTGGTTTGCAGAACCGGGGTCATCAGAATTGGCACGTGCTGCCGCAGCAAACGTGGTTTTCCCGCTACGGATATCCGCAGCGATTTGTTCCAGTTTCGCACGCGCCTGTGCATCACTCATGATAGGTGAGGTCTTAATCAAAATATGTCGGGCATGGACTTCGGTAACAGAAATATTCTGTGACTGCCCGCGGATATCGTTCACTTTCAGGATATGGAAACCCACACCGGAACGAATCGGGCCAATAATATCGCCTTTCTTCGCGGTGCTGAGTGCCTGAGCAAAGATAGACGGCAGTTCCTGAATACGACCCCAACCCATTTGCCCACCTTTCAGTGCCTGCTGGTCGGCGGAATAGGTAATTGCCAGTTTGGCGAAGTCGGTGCCGTTACGCGCCTGGCTGATAATATCTTCAGCCTGGCTTTGTGCCTGGCTGACTTGATCAGCCGTTGGGTTTTCAGGTAACGGAATCAGAATGTGGCTCAAATTAAGTTCGGTGCTGGCATCATTCTGGTTGCCCATCTGTTTTGCCAGTGCATCCACTTCCTGAGGCAGAATAGTGACACGGCGGCGAACTTCGTTATTACGCACTTCTGAGATAAGCATTTCTTTGCGGATCTGCGCACGGTATGTGTTGTAGTTCATACCGTCATAGGCCAGACGACTGCGCAGTTGATCCATTGTCATGTGGTTTTGCTGGGCAATATTGGCAATAGCCTGATCCAGCTGATCATCGCTGATTTTAACGCCCATTTTCTGGCCCATCTGCAGCACTATCTGATCCATGATGAGTCTTTCGAGGATCTGGTGGCGAAGGGTGTTGTCGTCAGGAAGTTGTTGCCCGGCTTCACCTGCATTCATTTTTACGGACTGCATCAGCCCATCAACATCACTTTCCAGTACTACGCCGTTATTGACGACGGCCGCCACTTTATCAACAACTTGTGGAGCTGCGAAACCGGTATTCACCAACAGGGCCAGCGCGATACCAGGAAGCAGCTTTCTCCAGTTCATCATAGGTTTTCCATTTCTGATTAACCGCAATGCGGATTATGTTTCAAATCAATCAAGACTACAGTGAGCTTTGATACGGCAGAATGTTGGAGCGCAACATTTGATGCGTGCCAAGGCCATAGTTAGAACTCAACCCACGCAATTCAATGTTGAAGCCAATCACGTTGTCATACTTACTTTGGTCGTTCTGCCAACCATTAATTTTCCTTTCATAGCCAACACGAATCGCGTAGCAGCAGGAGTTATATTGCAAAGCCAGCATTTGGTCCGCCGGTTGGTTTGCTTTGGTATCGTAGTAGTACGCACCAACAACAGACCAGCGGTCCACAATCGGCCAGCTTGCGGCCATCCCCACCTGAGAAATCCCGTTTTCATACTGCTCGCTGGTTGAGTAAGCTGGCAGTGTGGCCTGAATATATTCCGGGCTGGCATAACGGTACGTTAACTGCACCATCCGGTCAGCATCCCGGCGGTATTCCAGTGAACCGCTACCGGTCGCCACGTTGTCCATGCGGGTATCATACTCTACGCCACCGCGTAATCCCCAACGGTTTGAGATCCGCCAGTAGGAGTCTCCGGCCCAGACAACAGCACCAGTCTGGTGGTCATTATTTTCCCAGTTGATGTTGTCATCGCCAGTACGGGACCGGGTGAAATAGTAGATTTGACCAACAGAAGCGTTAAAACGTTCCACTGAATTTTCATCATAAACACGGGTTGTGACACCGGTAGACACCTGGTTTGCTGATGCAATACGGTCAAGGCCGCCATAAGTCCGGTCACGGAACAGACCCGTATAGTCAGATTGCAGGAAGGCGGAATCGTAGTTATAGATATGGCTTTGATCGCGATAAGGAACATACAGATACTGTACGCGAGGTTCCAGAGTCTGGGTGTAGCCCTGGCTCCAGTCCATATCACGCTCGAAAACCATTTTACCGTCAACCTTAAACTGTGGCATCACCCGGTTAACACTGTCTTTGAGTGCCAGAGATGTCGCACTGTTATTAGCATAAGAGCGGTATTCATCGAGGTTGGTCTGCTGGTAGTGAGTCGCCAGCAGTTTCGCTTCGGTATTAAGACTTCCCCAGTTATTGGACAACGGCAGGTTGATAGTCGGCTCAATATGCAGGCGTGTCGCTTCCGGGTAGTTGCTGTTCACGTTGGTGAACTTCACGGCCTGGGCATACAGATGGGTATCGAACGGCCCAACGTCATTTTGGTAGAAGTTAAGGTCTAACTGCGGCTCAGCGCGGTAAGAGTTGCTGCTGGCTGTGTCGAAGACCTGGAATTGTTTGGTTGATAATGTGGCATCAAAGTTCTGTACTGCGTAACCCACGCTGAATTTTTGCGTGGCGTAACCATCGGTACTTGAACCATATTTTGAATCAAAGTTGTTAAAGTAGTGCGGGTCGCTCACTTTCGTGTAATCGACGTTAAAACGCCACACCTGGTCCAGCACACCGGAGTGTTTCCAGTAGAACAACCAGCGGTGCTTGTTATCTTCACTGGGGTATTCATCCTGGTAAACACTGTCGGATGGCAGGTAGTCAAATTCGACTATCCCTGCACCAGCGCGTGTTAAGTAACGGAATTCATTCTGCCACTGAATGTTGCCACGCTTATCCATGTAATGCGGAGTAATGGTGGCATCAAAGTTAGGGGCAATATTCCAGTAATAGGGGAGTGAAAACTCAAACCCGTTGGTGGAGCTATATTTCGCATTTGGGATAAGGAAACCCGAACGGCGTTTATCGCCAATAGGAAGTTGCAGGTACGGGCTGTAAAATACGGGAACCGGGCCCAGTTTAAAGCGGGCGTTCCAAATTTCAGCAACTTGTTCCTGGCGGTCCTGGATAACTTCGCTGCCTTCAATGCTCCAGGTATTAGAGCCGGGAAGACAAGAAGTGAAGGTGCCATTTTCCAGAATCGTGTAGCGATTATTGTCACGCTGTTTCATCAGGTCGGCTGTGCCTCGGCCCTGCCGCCCGACCATTTGATAATCGCCATCCCACACATTTGTGTCTTTTGTGTTGAGGTTAGACCACGCTTTCGGACCTTTCAGGATGATCTGATTGTCATCATAGTGCACATTACCCAGTGCATCGACAGTCCTGACCGGTGTAGTTTGACCTTCTGCCTGTTTCTGGTGAAGTTGTACTTCGTCAGATTGCAGGCGGCTGTTACCCTGTGCAATGTCTACATTTCCGGTGAAAGTAGCGTTGTCTGGATAATTGCCTTTTGCATGATCGGCATTGATTGTTACGGGCAGATCATTAGTATCGCCCTGAACCAACGGACGATTGTAGCTGGGCACACCCAGCATGCACTGTGATGCGAGATCGGCGGTAAAACCTTGTTGGCTGTACAAAGCCGAACCGATAAGGGTTGCCAGCAAGGTGGGAATACGTTTTTTCATACGTGTTTTTCGTTGTTCTGTCATCAGGGACTTAGCGTAGGCAAACGGAAAGAGACTAACGTAGTCGTTATCATAGTGCCAGTGTTAATCCAGCCTGTTTACACGCCTGTTATTAGGCTCAGTTATGAATGACAGGTATGATAAATGAATTTCGGTCTGACAGCATGACCATTTGGGGAGTATATGCAGTATTGGGGAAAAGTGATTGGTATTGCGCTGGGAATTATCTTCGGCGGCGGGTTTTGGGGCGCAATTGGCGGTTTGCTGATTGGTCACTTATTTGACCGCATGCGCATGCGCTCTGCCTGGTTTACCAGTCAACAACAACGACAGACGATGTTCTTCAATACCACGTTTGAGGTGATGGGGCATCTGACCAAGGCAAAAGGGCGCGTAACGGAAGCTGATATCCATGTTGCTTCGCAATTAATGGAGCGGATGCAATTGCATGGTGACTCGCGCGTGGCTGCTCAGCATGCATTTCGTGTTGGGAAAGGTGCCTCTTACCCGCTGCGCGATAAAATGACACAACTGCGTAGCGTATGTTTTGGCCGTTTCGACCTGATTCGGATGTTTCTGGAAATTCAGATTCAGGCTGCCTTTGCCGACGGCTCGTTGCACCCGAAAGAGCGCGATGTTCTGTATGTGATAGCTGAAGAACTGGGGATCTCCCGGCTACAGTTTGACCAGTTTTTGCGCATGATGCAGGGCGGGGCACAATTTGGTGGCGGGTATCAGCACTCTTCTTCTGGCCAGCAGGGCGGTTACCAGCAAACGCAACGTGGGCCAACTTTGCAGGATGCCTGCAATGTCCTCGGAGTGAAGTCATCTGATGATGCGACGACAATCAAGCGGGCATACCGTAAGTTGATGAGCGAACACCATCCGGACAAACTGGTAGCGAAAGGCCTGCCGAAGCAGATGATGCAAATGGCAAAACAGAAAGCCCAGGAAATTCAGCAGGCTTATGATTTGATCAAAAAAGAGAAAGGGTTTCGCTAGCCTGGCGGTTTTCCAGCCCTGGCAGAAGTAAAATAGCCCGGTAGTCAGCCGGGCTCAGATTGATGAAAAAGAAGGAAAAAGCGTGATTTTTCCTTCTTTTTAGTTAGCGGGCGAAAATCAATGAATTGATTTCCCTGGTTTTTTTATCGGGTGACACCCTCTGGTTCTGTGCGGACATGAGGTTTGTCATCAGACTCAGCCCGGTGGTTAACCGGCTGTGGGTCAGAAGTCGGCAAGTGCCCGGAATGTCATGCTGTTGCCAAAAGCCGGGTGCGTAATGGTCAATGACTCTGCGTGTAACAATAAGCGTGCTGCCATTGCCCGGGCTTCGGGAGTGGCATAGAACTTATCACCCAGGATAGGGTGGCCCAGCGCCTGCATATGAACACGCAATTGGTGCGAGCGCCCGGTAATGGGGCGCAGAATCACTCTGGCTGTCATATCCGGCGCATACTCCACCACTTCGTACTCAGTTTGTGCGGGTTTACCCGTCTCAAAACAGACTTTTTGTTTGGGGCGGTTGGGCCAGTCACAAATCAGTGGTAAATCAACGATACCTTCCGCTTTCTCCGGGTGCCCCCAAATTCGCGCCACGTACTGTTTCTTTGGCTCGCGCTCCCGAAACTGACGCTTGAGTTCACGTTCCGCTGCTTTGGTCAGCGCCACAGCGATAACACCGCTGGTTGCCATATCGAGCCGGTGAACAGATTCGGCAGTGGGATAATCGCGCTGAATCCGCGTCATCACGCTGTCTTTATGCTCTTCCAGCCGACCGGGTACGGAAAGCAACCCGGATGGCTTGTTCACCACCATAATATGCTCATCCTGATACAGAATGACCAGCCACGGGTCTTGTGGCGGAGAGTAAAACTCCAGCATCGTTGTCATTTCCTTACTGGTGCGTGACCACAATCAGGCGCAGCGCATCGAGCCGCCATGAGGCCTCAGACAAACTCTCCAGCACTTGCTGGCGGTTATCTTCAATTGCACTCAGTTCGTCGTCGCGAATATTGGGGTTAATGGCTTTCAACGCTTCAAGGCGTGATAATTCGGCAGACAGTTTCTCATCCGCCTCTTTTCTCGCTGCATCGATTAACGCCTGTGCCGCTTTCCCCACTTGCTCTTCGCCATGTTGCAAAATCTCATGCACATCTTGCTGTACGGCATTGATCAGTTTGCTGCTGGTATGGCGGTTCACCGCACTTAACTGGCGGTTAAAGCTTTCGAATTCCACTTGCGCTGCCAGGTTGGTGCCATTTTTGTCCAGCAGCATACGTACTGGTGTTGGTGGCAGGAAGCGCTGCAACTGAAGTTGTTTGGGCGCTTTGGCTTCAACGACATACACCATTTCGACCAGCAATGTGCCAACGGGCAGCGCCTTGTTTTTGAGCAAGGAAAGCGCGCAACTACCGGTATCGCCCGACAGAATCAGATCAAGGCCATTGCGAATCAAAGGATGTTCCCAGGTAATGAACTGGGCATCTTCACGTGAAAGCGCGACATCGCGGCTGAAGGTTATTGTGCAGCCATCTTCAGGCAAGCCCGGGAAATCCGGTACCAGCATATGGTCGGATGGCGTCAGGATAATCATGTTATCGCCTTTGTCATCCTGGTTGATGCCGATAATGTCGAACAGGTTCATGGCAAAGTTTACCAGTGCAGTATCATCATCCTGTTCTGCGATTTCATTGGCCAGTGCCTGGGCTTTTTCGCCACCGTTGGAGTGAATCTCCAGCAGGCGGTCACGGCCCTGTTCTAACTGGGTTTTCAGTGCGTCATGCTGGGTGCGGCAGCGGTGAATCAGCTCAGCAAAGCCGTCTTCGTTTTCGGGTGCTGCCAGGTAGCCAATCAGTGATTCATAGACGTCATCGTAAATGGCGCGGCCAGTTGGGCAGGTATGTTCAAAGGCATCGAGCCCTTCGTGATACCAGCGAACCAGGATGGATTGCGCGGTATTTTCCAGATACGGTACGTGAATCTGGATGTCGTGAGCCTGGCCGATACGGTCCAGACGCCCGATGCGCTGTTCAAGCAAGTCAGGGTTAAATGGCAGGTCAAACATTACCATGTTGCTGGCAAACTGGAAGTTACGCCCTTCAGAACCAATTTCCGAGCATAACAGCACCTGTGCGCCGGTATCTTCCTCGGCGAACCAGGCTGCTGCACGGTCACGCTCAATAATTGACATACCTTCATGGAAAACGGCCGCGCGGATACCTTCACGCTCGCGTAATACCTGCTCCAGTTGCAGTGCTGTCGTTGCCTTGGCGCAAATAACCAGAACTTTTTGTGAGCGGTGGCTGGTGAGGTAGCCCATCAGCCAGTCAACCCGCGGGTCAAAGTTCCACCAGGTGCCGCTGTCGCCTTCAAATTCTTGGTAAATCTGTTCCGGGTAAAGCATGTCGCGGGCGCGCTCTTCCGCCGTTTTACGCGCACTCATAATGCCGGAGACTTTTATAGCTGTTTGGTACTGAGTGGGTAATGGCAGGCGAATTGTATGGAGTTCGCGCTGAGGGAAGCCTTTCACGCTGCTGCGGGTGTTACGGAACAGCACCCGGCTGGTACCGTGGCGGTCTGTCAGCATGGAAACCAGTTCCTGACGGGCGGCTTCACTGCTTTCACCACCACTATTAGCCGCTTTCAGTAACGGTTCGATATCCTGTTCGCCAATCAGCTCGCTCAGCGTATTGAGGGTTTCATCACTCAGATGGTTACCTTCCAGCAACAGGGAAACGGCATCGGCAACCGGGCGGAAGTTATTTTGCTCGGCAACAAATGCTTCGTAATCATGAAAACGGCTTGGGTCTAACAGGCGCAGGCGGGCAAAATGGCTTTGCATGCCAAGCTGTTCCGGGGTCGCGGTTAACAACAACACGCCTGGTACGCGTTCAGCCAGTTGTTCAATTACCTGGTATTCGCGGCTGGGAGCTTCTTCGCTCCATACCAAATGGTGAGCTTCATCCACCACCATTAAATCCCATTCGGCTTCGCACAGGTTTTCCAGGCGCTGCTTGTTGCGGCGCACAAAGTCCAGTGAGCAAATAATCAGTTGTTCGGTATAAAACGGGTTCTCGCTGTCGTGTTGCGCTTCTGCGTATCGTTCATCGTCAAACAGCGCAAACCGCAGGTTAAAGCGGCGCAGCATTTCTACCAGCCACTGGTGTTGCAGGGTTTCCGGAACAATAACCAAAACACGCTCAGCGGCACCACTGAGCAATTGCTGGTGAATTACCATGCCTGCTTCAATGGTTTTACCCAGCCCGACTTCATCGGCAAGTAACACACGGGGAGCATGACGGCGGCCAACGTCGTTGGCAATATGCAACTGGTGTGGGATCAGGCTGGTGCGCATACCGCGCAGGCCACTCCACGGCATACGGTATTGCTCGCTCTGGTATTTGCGGGCACGAAAGCGCAGTGCAAAACGGTCCATGCGGTCAATCTGGCCGGCAAACAGGCGATCCTGCGGTTTACTGAACACCAGTTTACTGTCCAGCAGTACCTCACGCAGTATGACGCCACTTTCCTGGGTGTCTTCACGGGTACCCAGATAGGCGAGTAACCCGTTCTCTTCCTTGACTTCATCCACTTTTAACTGCCAGCCCTCATGGCTGGTAATGGTATCCCCGGGGTTAAACATCACGCGGGTGATAGGGGAGTCATTTCTGGCATACAGACGATTTTCTCCGGTTGCCGGGAACAGTAATGTCACCATGCGGGCATCAATTGCTACTACTGTTCCCAATCCCAGTTCGCTTTCCGTATCGCTGATCCAGCGCTGACCAAGTGTAAAAGGCATAAATATTCGGCTCTGTTGTATATCTAAAAGTTGCAGGCAATAGCATTACTGCCGTCGGCACAAGGCGGCGGCACGTTGAAGAATTCTGTTATGAGTTTTGGGATATGACCCGGAAAGGGCGCTATGGTAATGGATGGCAACGCATTCGTCACCTGTCAAAATAACCCAAGTTGCCCCGTTACTAGTGTAGCAAACTCCTTACCCAGGAAGGGTAAAATTCCTTCGGCAATGGGTTGTAGCTGCCGCGTAAGGTAGTGTTCATAGTCAAGTGGCGATTGCGCAAGCCCCGCAGGCTCCGGGCCTTGCAGTGTCCAGACATACTTCACTGTGCCTCGCCCATTATAGCGTGGTGGCCGCCCGGCGCGGCGGTCAAATTCGTTGGCAAGCCGTGCAGCTCTGGCGTGAGGGGGAATATTTCTCTGGTAATCATCCAGTGGCCGACGCAGCCGCTTGCGGTATACCAGTTGGTCATCCAGTTCGCCAGCCATCAGGCTGGCAATAGTCTCGCGAATATAATCTTCATAAGGTTGGTGCAGAAAAACACGTTGGTAGAGATTTTTCTGGAAGGTTTGTGCAAGGGGAGTCCAGTCTGTGCGTACGGTTTCCAGCCCTTTAAACACCAGTTGCTGTTTACCTTCGCGCATAACCAGGCCTGCATAACGTTTTTTACTGCCCGTTTCGGCACCGCGAATTGTAGGCATCAGAAAACGGCTGTAATGGGTTTCGTATTCCAGTTCCAGCACGCTCTCGAGTTGTTGTGTTTCATGCAGGTGGTCGCGCCACCACTGATTGACCAGTCGAGCCAGGCGCCTGCCGGCCGCATCGGCAGCTTCTTCGCTGTGCGCGTGTTTCAGCCACACGAAGGTGGAATCGGTATCGCCATAAATGACATCAAACCCTTGCGACTCAATAAGTTCTCTGGTCTGACGCATAATGGCATGGCCACGCATCGTAATCGATGAAGCCAGTTGCGGGTTAAAAAAACGGCAGGCAGAGGTGCCCAGTACACCATAAAATGCATTCATCAGGATTTTTAGCGCCTGCGATAGCGGAGCATTCTTTTGCTGTTTGGCTCGTTCCCTGCCTTGCCATATCTGGCTGACGATTTCAGGCAGGCAATGTTTTTCGCGGGAAAACCAGGCACCAAGAAACCCTTCAACGGCGTGCTGTTTATCTGCATGCAACTGGCCTTCCACCAGCCCAACCGGGTCGATAAGAAATGTGCGAATAATCGACGGGTAGAGGCTTTTAAAATCCAGAACCAGCACCGAGTCATACAGGCCAGGCCTTGAGTTCATCACGTAGCCGCCAGGGCTTGCCTGAGGGGGAATTTCCCCCAGATTTGGCGCAACATAACCCGCCCGGTGCATACGTGGAAAATAGAGGTGACAAAAAGCGGCAACAGACCCACCATGGCGGTCTGCCTGCAGGCCATTAACCGCCGCTCGCTCCAGTAAAAACGGCATGATGTCAGTGTGCCTGAAAATACGGGTGACCAGCTCACAGTCTTTTAAATTGTATTGTGCCAGCGCCACTTTATCCTGGTGGAAGCGCCGGTCTATTTCCGCCATGCGATCCCAGGGATCGTCAATATCTTTCCCTTCGCCCAGCAATTCCTGAGCAACTGACTCGAGGGAAAACGACGGAAAACTCCAAAAAGCAGATTTCAGCGCTTCAATACCATCAACCACCAGGCGCCCTGGGATCTGTGCGAAAAAATACCCCTGGTTGTAACCATGTTCGCGCCACTCAATTTCACGCTGTTCCCTGCCTGGTAGCAGACGAACACCGAATTTATCTGCCTGTTTCTGCAAGATGCGTAAATCGAACTGAATCACATTCCAGCCAATAATGACATCCGGATCATGTTCGGCTACCCACTGGTTCAGGCTGTGGATAAGACCGGCTCTGTCAGGAATAAAGGTCAGTTGAAAATCAGTTGGGGCAAGGGCTTCTGGTGGGTTACCCAACATAAACACCTGGCGTTGCCCGCAGCCTTCCAGACCAATGCAGTAGAGCTCGCCATGCCGGTTAGTTTCGATATCCAGAGAAACCCAGCGTAAATTTGGGCGGTAATCCGGGTGCGGCTTCATTTTTGCCTGGTGAATTCGCAGTGGCTGGTGTTCACCATCGACCCAGACTGGCGCGGTAATGAAACGTTCCATCAGGTAACGCTCTGGGGGGCGAATATCCGCTTCGTAGACGGTAATACCGGCTTCGCGCAGTACTTTTTCAATGCGTAACAACTGCCGGTATTGCTGGCAATAAAGCGCACACACCGGCTGGTGGTGGAAATCGTTTAACGGTAGTGATACCCAGCGCAGGTGTGGTTCACTGCTCAGCAGTGCCTGAGCGCGCGCCATCTGTGATTCTGGAATGAAAGCGGTTGATTGCTGGGGAGGAAGCCGGGCACAGACCGGCCCGGCATCTGTTGCCAGCCAGAATTCAATCTCTGTACCTTGCGGGGTATCCCGCCAGTGCCGGGTCAGAACAAAACCGGCTCTTGCCTGTGACACTCAGGTTTCCCTCAAAATAAACGGCTTTCAGTATACCCTGAAAGCCGTTGCGTCACTGCATTTATGTACAGTATTCCTGGCCGGCGGCGCGATTACTGGCCGTAATATGCTTTGGCGCCATGTTTGCGCAGGTAGTGTTTATCGAGCAGGGTTTGCTGCATATCGGGTAATTGTGGCGCTAACTGGCGGCAGAAAATGCCCATATACGCAACTTCTTCCATCACTATGGCATTGTGTACGGCATCCAGCGCATTTTTACCCCATGCGAAAGGCCCATGGGAATGCACCAGTACACCGGGCATCTGGTTCGGGTCGGTATCGCGTTGACGGAAGGTCTCCACAATAACTTCGCCGGTTTGCCACTCATAGTCTCCATTGATTTCGGCATCGGTCATTTTACGGGTGCAGGGAATGGAACCGTAAAAATAGTCCGCATGGGTGGTGCCAGTCGCCGGAATGCTTTGGCCAGCTTGTGCCCAAATAGTGGCATGCCGCGAGTGGGTATGCACAATACCGCCAATATCAGGAAACTGCTGATACAGGATGCGGTGAGTTGGGGTATCTGAAGAAGGTTTCTTGTTTCCTTCAACTACCTCGCCGGTCTCCAGGCTCACGACCACCATATCTTCAGCGGTCATCACGGTGTAATCCACCCCAGAGGGTTTAATGATAAAAACACCGGCTTCGCGGTCTACCGCACTGACATTACCCCATGTCAGGGTGACCAGGTTGTGTTCAGGTAAAGCCAGGTTGGCTTCGAGAACCTGACGTTTCAAGTCTTCAAGCATCGTTATCCTCCAGAGAAAAGAAGGGCCAGCCGATAAGGCTGGCCAAAGTTCCCCTGTTACTACCGTTTAAAGCTGTAATACATTTCGTTCCAGCGCAGTGCATCTTTAAAGGCAGGAAGGCGTGTATCGTTATCAATTACTGCAAGCTCAATGTCGTGCATTTCTGCAAACTGACGCATATCGTCCAGGTTGAGTGCCTGGCTGAATACGGTATGGTGTGCGCCACCAGCCAGAATCCAGGCTTCAGAGGCTGTGTTCAGGTCTGGCTGTGCTTTCCAGAGTGCATTGGCAACTGGCAGTTTCGGTAGTGCATGTGGTGCTTCAACCGCATCAACACAGTTGACCAGCAGGCGGAAACGGTCACCCATGTCTATCAGGCTGGCGTTAATGGCCGGGCCAGTTTTGGTTGAGAAAATCAGGCGTGCCGGGTCTTCTTTACCGCCAATCCCCAGGTGCTGGACATCCAGAAGCGGTTTTTCTGCGGTAGCAATGGAAGGGCAAACTTCCAACATGTGTGAGCCAAGTACCATGTCGTTACCGGACTCAAAGTTGTAAGTGTAATCTTCCATAAATGAGGTGCCGCCCTGCAGACCGGTTGACATCACTTTCATAATGCGAAGCAGGGCGGCGGTTTTCCAGTCGCCTTCACCAGCAAAGCCGTAGCCTTGCTGCATCAGGCGTTGAACTGCCAGACCTGGCAGTTGTTTCAGGCCGTAGAGGTCTTCAAATGTTGTGGTAAATGCGTGGAAGCCGCCTTGTTCCAGGAAGCGCTTCATACCCAGTTCAATACGTGCCGCGTCAATAACGTTTTGGCGTTTATCACCATTTACCTGAGCTGCAGCACTCAGGCGGTAGCTGCTTTCATATTCATCAACCAGTGCGTTGATATCACCCTGGCTGACAGCATTGACCACACTAACCAGGTCGCCAACCGCATAGTAGTTCACGGAAAAGCCGAATTTGATTTGTGCAGCGACTTTGTCACCGTCGGTCACGGCAACTTCACGCATGTTGTCGCCGAAACGGGCAACTTTGATATGGCGGGTATTCAATTTAGATACCGCCTGGCGCATCCAGGAGCCAATGCGTTTATGGGCTTCACCATCCTGCCAGTGGCCTGTTACTACGCTGTGTTGCTGGCGCATTCTCGCGCCGATGAACCCAAACTCGCGGCCGCCGTGTGCTGTCTGGTTCAGGTTCATGAAGTCCATATCCATGGTGTCCCACGGAATTTGCGCATTAAATTGGGTGTGGAATTGCAGTAAAGGCTTGGTCAGGATTGCCAGACCATTGATCCACATTTTGGCTGGAGAGAAGGTATGCAGCCAAACCACCATCCCGGCGCATTTTTCGTCGTGATTCGCTTCACGGCAAATTGAAGTGATTTCATCTGGCGTGGTGCCAAGCGGTTTCAGTACCAGTTTGCAAGGGAGCTTTGCCTCTGCATTCAGCGAGTTGACAACATGCTCTGCATGCTGAGTGACCTGACGTAAGGTTTCCGGGCCATATAAATGCTGGCTACCAATAACAAACCACACTTCATATTGTTCAAAAATATTCATTATTCTGTCCTTAATGTGTCAGGGCGGTTTCATCTGTCTTCTTGGCAGACGATGACGCCGTTACAGAGGGGAGATAGTGCTGTTCTGCGCTGGAGGCCCAGGCCAGGTAGCGTTGATATAACTGTTCAAAGCGCTCAGCGCTGACTGGTTTTGGTTGCAGGGTTTTTTCAACGTTGCTGGCCATGGCTTGTTGCGCGGCCGGGATATCGCTGTGCACACCAGCGGCGACGGCCGCGAAGATGGCAGCGCCCAGGGCACAACACTGGTCGGAGGCAACGATTTGCAGTGGGCGATTAAGCACATCGCAGCAAACTTGCATAATGACGGGGTTTTTACGGGCAATACCGCCCAGAGCCATTACGCCATTAACCGGAATACCTTGTTCTGTGAAACACTCCATAATTGCGCGGGCACCAAATGCCGTGGCTGCAATAAGGCCACCAAACAGCGCTGGCGCATCGGTTCCCAGATTCAGATCAGTAATTACACCTTTCAGGCGCTGGTTGGCATTGGGAGTACGGCGGCCGTTAAACCAGTCGAGTACCACTGGCAGGTGATCAAGTGCCGGATCTTTTGCCCAGGCTTCAGTTAGCGCCGGGAGCAGCTGTTTTTTACTGGCCTGTAACGTTTCTTTTAACTCAGGTTGTTGTGCGGCTAATTGGTCCAGCGGCCAGCCCAGAACCCGGCCAAACCAGGCATAAATATCACCAAAAGCTGACTGCCCGGCTTCCAGGCCAATAAAGTGTGGCACCACACTGCCGTCCACCTGGCCACAAATGCCTTTGACTGCCCGGTCACCTACCGTGGGTTTGTCGGCAATCAGAATGTCGCAGGTAGAGGTCCCGATAACTTTCACCAGTGTATTGGCCTGCGCGCCAGCGCCTACTGCACCCATATGGCAGTCAAACGCGCCACCGGAAATCACCACGGTTTGTGGTAGCCCAAGGCGTTCTGCCCATTGAGCGGACAGCGTGCCAACAGGAATGTCTGCAGTCCAGGTATCAGTAAATAACGGGTGAGGCAGGTGTTTATTAATGATGGGATCCAGTTCGTCGAAGAAACTGGCCGGTGGCAACCCGCCCCAACTTTCATGCCACAGAGATTTGTGCCCGGCACTGCAGCGACCACGGCGAATAGCTTCAG
Source organism: Mangrovibacter sp. MFB070 (assembly GCF_000705335.1). Classification (NCBI taxonomy): domain Bacteria; kingdom Pseudomonadati; phylum Pseudomonadota; class Gammaproteobacteria; order Enterobacterales; family Enterobacteriaceae; genus Mangrovibacter; species Mangrovibacter sp. MFB070. The sequence goes on along the minus strand of NZ_JJMI01000019.1, from coordinate 142,022 downwards.
GCCTGGTGGTATCGGAAAGTAAAGCAGGGATCCAGTCGCACAACTCAATCCATGAGGCCGCCGCTTTGGCAACGCTCTGATCCGCGCGGGTTACATGCAGTATTTTGGCCCAGAACCATTCACTGGAATAAATGCCACCAATGTAGCGCGAGTAATCCTTGTGGCCCGGCGCATGGCACAACCGTGTGATGGCTTCCGCTTCTTCAACGGCCGTGTGATCTTTCCAGAGCACAAACATGGCGTTGGGGTTTTCTGCGAATTCAGGGGTCAACGCCAGTACGTTACCGTCTTTATCAATTGGCGCGGGCGTTGAGCCGGTGCTGTCAACGCCAATCCCGACAACGGCGTCACGTTGTTCAGCAGACAGATCAGCCAGCACGGTTTTTAACGCTTTCTCCATTGATTCGATGTAATCGAGGGGATGGTGGCGGAACTGGTTTTTCGGGGCATTGCAGTAGCGCCCTTCTTGCCAGCGTGGATACCACTCCACGCTGGTTGCCAGCTCGCTGCCAGTGATGGTATCGACTGCCAGTGCACGAACCGAGTCGCTACCAAAATCGAGTCCCAGCGCTATAGCCATTTTTAATACTCCATCGATCTGTAAAAAACATATCCAGAACATTAGTTTTCATAGCTAAAAACAGTCAGGGTGTATTCGCTGATCTTATGGATAAAAATGCTGTCAGTCGCCAAATTGTGACCGCACGCAAAAATTTGATGTGGATATTTCTGCCATGCTTATAGACACTTTGGTTATCTGCTAAATGGGTTGTTAATTCAGGTTTATTAGGGTAATAGTTGATCCGAAGCGGTTTTTGGCTGTTCAGCGCTTTCTTTATGGTTTCATAGGTTTACTGTTCCGCACTGGAACAGTGAATATGGACAAATGGTTTCTCAACTCTTATGCAGGAGTCAAATTCGGTATGGCTGAAACACAAAATGATCCCCTGCTGCCGGGGTATTCATTTAACGCGCATCTGGTTGCCGGGTTAACCCCTATCGAGTCGGGGGGACCGCTGGATTTCTTTATTGACCGTCCATTAGGCATGAAGGGTTTTATTCTGAACCTGACAGTCAAAGGCGAAGGCGTTATCAATAACAATCACCAGCAGTTTATTTGCAAACCGGGGGATATGTTGTTGTTTCCGCCGGGAGAAATTCACCACTATGGCCGCCACCCTGATTGCAGCGCCTGGTACCATCAATGGGTCTACTTCCGCCCCCGGGCATACTGGCTTGAGTGGCTGAACTGGCCGACCATTTTCGCGCATACCGGTTTTTACCGGCCAGATGAACAGCATATTGAAGCGTTCTCTTCTCTGATTCAGCAGGTAATTGATGCGGGGCAGTCTCAGGGGCGCTATGCCGAACTGCTGGCGATAAATTTGCTGGAACAATTGTTGTTGAAGCGCATGGCAGCTATCAGTGAATCAATGAATCCCCCTCTGGATAACCGGGTGCGTGAAGCCTGCCAGTATATTAGCGACCACTTGTCCGACAGCCAGTTTGATATCGCCGGTGTGGCGCAGCATGTGTGCCTTTCTCCCTCTCGGTTGTCTCATTTGTTCCGCCAGCAATTGGGGGTGAGTGTGCTGAGCTGGCGGGAAGATCAGCGTATCAGCCAGGCGAAATTGTTGCTCAGTACCACGCGTATGCCTATCGCCAGTGTAGGGCGTAATGTCGGGTTTGAGGACCAGCTTTATTTTTCGCGGGTTTTCAAAAAATGCACTGGCGCCAGCCCCAGTGAGTTTCGTGCCGGTTACGAGCAGTAAGTGGCCTGGTAAGCCGGTTTTGTTACAACCGCTTAATCTTTCGCGGGGCTGGAATCTTGACCTTATGCTGCCTGCCCCGCAAAATCGCCGTTCGTAAGTCTGACGGACGTTTTATGTACGCCTTTGTTGAACAACTGATAGCCCATTCACTCACCTTCGCACTGATAATTGTGCTGATGGTCGCTTTTTTTGAATCTCTTGCTCTGGTTGGATTGTTGCTGCCTGGTACGGTCTTTATGGCGGCGCTTGGTGCGCTGATCGGTAGTGGTAACTTGCCGTTCTGGTGGGCCTGGGGCGTGGGCATTATTGGTTGCCTCGCGGGCGACTGGGTCTCTTTCTGGATTGGCTGGCGCTTTAAACGGCCCCTGCGCAACTGGTCATTTCTGAAAAAATATAAAACGCTGGTGGATAAAACAGAGATGGCATTACACCGCCACAGCACTGTGACTATTTTAGTTGGCCGTTTTGTGGGCCCGACACGCCCTCTGGTTCCAATGCTGGCCGGTATGCTGGATTTGTCGGTTGCCCGGTTTGCCAGAGCCAATATTCCCGGCTGCCTGTTCTGGCCGCCGGTTTATTTTCTGCCGGGCATTCTGGCCGGGGCGGCAATCGACATCCCCGCGGGTGAAAATGCCGGGCATTTTCAGTGGTTATTACTGGCTGCAGCGGCTGTAACCTGGCTTGCATTATGGCTGAACTGGCGTTTATGGCGCAGCGAGCGTAAGCCAGCAGGCGAGCTCCCTGAAGGCCGGTTACCCCGCGCGCGGTTAATGTGGCTGGCGCCCCTGGCCGCGGTTTGCTGCCTTGCACTGGTATTTCTGTTGCTTCGCCACCCGTTGATGCCGGTTTATGCCCGCATCTTGCACCAGGTCATTTTCGGCTAGCTTTGGGAAATCCCCAGTAACCCGGCGGCAGGAGACGAACCGTCGCTCAGTGACTGAGTGGAGCCATCCCAGACAATTCGCCCGTCAGCCACTACCAGGCTGCGCGGTGTAATACGTGCGGCATCATCCAGGTTATGTGAAACCATCATCAGCGTGATTTTCTGGCTCTCACAGACTGATTCCACCAGCGCCAGCATTTCCTGGCGCAATGCCGGATCCAGGGCAGAGAAAGGTTCATCCAGCAGCAGAACCGGCTGAGCGCGCAACAGGCAACGGGCCAGGGCGGCGCGCTGGCGTTGCCCGCCAGATAATTGCGCTGGCAGGCGGTCCAGTAAATCACTAATCGCCATTTTGTGGGCAATCTCTTCCAGCGCTGTTTTTTGTGTTGCCGTGAGCTTCATTCCCGGGTGCAGCCCCAGGCCAATATTTTGCCGGATGGTGAGGTGGCTGAATAAATTGTTGTCCTGAAACAGCATAGAGACCGGGCGATGTGCAGGCGGGGTCAGAGTATGGTTTTGCTGGTTAAGGGTGATAGTGCCACTGTCTGGTCTGAGAAAACCGGCAATCAGATTCAGTAACGTACTTTTCCCGGCTCCGCTGGGGCCCAGTACGGCAACGCGCTCACCGGGAGCCAGTGTCACGTTAAAACGCATGGGCAGGTGCTGGTAAAGCCAGGTGACGTCAGTGAGTGTTAGCATGGCGTTTAGCGGTATTCTCTATCAAAGTGAACAGCAAGAAGCAGAGTAACAGCATCAGCATCGCGGTAACCGCACCATCATTACTCCGGTAGGCCCCTATTTGTTGGTAGAGGTAAAACGGCAGGGTGCGGAAATCGTCACTGCCGAACAAAGCGACAACGCCAAAATCCCCCAATGATAATACGCAGGCAAAAGCCAGTGCCTGGGCACAGGGGCGTTTTAGTGCCCGTAGTTCTACCCAACGCAGACGGTTAATGCCACTGATATCCAGGTGCTGGCATAAGCGGCTATAGCGGCTGGCAATATCATAAAACGGGCTTTCCAGTACTTTCATCGCATAGGGGATTGCCATCAACGCATTAGTAAAAATAACAATACCATCAGCCCGTTCAGGCAACCCGGTGGTGCTGTTCAGCAGTAAGAAAAAACCTGTAGCCAGCACGATTCCGGGCATGGCGAGAATCAGTAAGCCGCTCAGCTCTATGGCCTGTGCCGGGCGTTGGCGCTGGCGCAAACGGAGTTCCCGGCTGCTCCACAGCAGCATTGTAGTCAGGCATAAACACACCACACCTGCCGCACAGGCAATGCGAACGGAGGTGATTAGCGCAGACCATAACGCTGGCTGGTGAAAAATAACCATCGGGTTGTTGACCAGCCCGTCGGCAATAACTGCCATAAGCGGTGGCAACAATAGCAGTAATGCCAGAATGATCACCGCGCTATCCAGTACCCGGGCTGCCAGGTTGTCTTGTGGATCCCGCCAGGTTGCATTCTGGCTCTCTCCGGGGGAAAAAGCCTGAGTCAGTTTTTGGCTCAATAAGACAAGACCAAAGCAGCACAACATCTGGATCAGTGCCAGGCAGGCGGCTTTGGCTGGATCGAAGTCAAAACTCAGTGCCTGGTAAACAGCCAGCTCAATAGTTGTCGCCTTCGGGCCGCCACCCAGAGCCAGTACCGTAGCAAAACTGGCGAAACACAGCATAAAGATGAGTGCGGCTGCCGGGAATATCTGGCGTTGCATCCAGGGCCACTCTACCAGGCGGAAAAAGTACCAGCCGCGCATATTCAGTTGTGCGGCAAGTAGCCGCTGTTCTACAGGGATATTTTCCAAAGACTGCAGCAGTAAACGCGTGGCTAAGGGCAGATTAAAAAAAACATGCGCGAGCAAAATACCCTGCAACCCATAAGGCGTGAATGACCACTTCAAACCTGACAGTTCAAAAACAGTGCTTAACCAGCCTTCGCGGCCATACACACTCAGAATCCCAAAGACGGCTACCAGAACGGGCAAAACCAGGGTCATGGCACATAAACGCAGTAAGAGTTGCCGGCCTGGGAAACGACGGCGGTAGAGTGCTCGCGCCAGTAATATTGCAGGGAGAACAGACAACAAGGCAGACAAAGAAGCCTGGAAGAACGAAAACCTTACCACATGCCACAACCATGGGTCGTGAAGCAGTGCGCTGTAGTCTGTTTGTGGAGCATGTAGCCATAAAGCGCTAAAAGCCGCCAGAGCGACAATGCAAATCGCTCCGGCGGCTATCAGCCCGGGCCATAACCAGCCCGGAATTAATGGCTGACGGCTTGCTGCCATTGGCTAATCCATGCTGCCCGGTTTTGTTCTACCTGTTCAGGCGTAAACACCAGGCTGGTGGCGGGCTTAACCAGTTGGTTGAAGGCTTCCGGAACCGCGACATGGCTTACCGGATACATCCAGTTGCCAGTGGGGATCGTTTTTTGGAACGCATCAGAAACCATAAACTGCATAAACTGTTTCGCCAGTTCCGGGTGCGGGCTGTTAGCAAGGCGGGCAGCAACTTCCACCTGCATATAATGCCCTTCGCTGAAATCCGCGGCGGCATAATTATCTTTTTTCTCTTCAATAATGTGATACGCCGGAGATGTGGTGTAACTCAGGACCAGGTCGCTCTCGCCTTTGAGGAATAAACCATAAGCTTCACTCCAGCCCTTTGTTACCGTCACTGTCTTTTTAGCCAGTTTTTGCCAGGCTTCCGGTGCTTTGTCGCCGTAGACCTTTTGCACCCACAGTAACAACCCCAGGCCCGGGGTACTGGTCCGCGGGTCTTCATAAATCACTTTCCACTGCTGTGGGCTTTCAACCAGTTCTTTCAGACTGTGTGGTGGGTTGTGCAGTTTGTTCTTGTCGTAGACGAACGCGAAGTAGCCATAATCGAACGGGATAAATGTATCGTCTGACCAGCCGCCAGGTAGTGCCAACGGTGGCAGGGTAATATCAGCTTCGGTAAACAGCCCGGTGCGACGGGCGGCAGTTATCAGGTTATTATCGAGCCCCAGGACAATATCTGCTTTGCTTTTTTTCCCTTCCATGCGCACGCGGTTGAGCAGTGATACGCCGTCTTCCAGCGCAACATATTTCAGCTCACAACCGCATTGTGCTTCAAAGGCTTTCTTGATAGCCGGGCCAGGGCCCCAGTCAGCAGAAAATGAGTCGTAGGTATAGACGGTGAGAGTAGGTTTGGCGAGGACGGGCGCAGCGGCCAGTACCAGTAAAGCCAGTAATTTTTTTAACACTTTGCACTCCTGAAAAAGGGTGGCAAAGGATTTTGAGAACGGCCTCAAATCCCTTCGCCGGCGTTATCCGGATCAGGTTCGACGGGTATTATCTCAGCGCCTGGTATCCAGGGCACCCCGTTGAGAACGGCTCATTGTAATGATTTGCCTGGCATTATTAAAGAACATGTTGGGTTAGTTTTCTGGCGGAGCAAACCAGGCGGATTTGAAGTCGAACCACCCCAGTGTATTCATCCGCAACCCCCGCATGCTGCGCTGCCCCTGGATAGTGAGCCAGTGGTGAATCAGTGGCAGTACATGTTGCTGTTCGACACACTGGCGTGCCCATTGCGCCGCATTTAGCTCACCTGCGCGCCATTGTTGGTGGGCCTCTTTCATGGCAATACCCAGCCCTTTGCTCAGCAGGGGAATTTCGTACAGATGAGCAAAGACCGAGTAATCCAGCGGCAGTGTGAAATTGGCGCTGTTAAGCCAAATATCGCTGTGCACATCGCCATTAAACCAGGCGTTATAGCTGATTTCCTGTATCACCAGGTGGATGCCGTGTTGTGCCAGACGTTTACTGATAATGTCGCTCAGAGTGCGGTGTTCTATGTGGTCAGCATAAAATGTGAGCGTAAGGCTGGTCAGTCCTTCTGGTTTGCCATACTCCGTACTGGCCGGAGTGTGGTGCCAGCGGGGCAGTAACCCCCAGGCTGGAAACCACAGGCGATGATATTGAGGGTCGCTGTCAGCCAGAATATTTACGGGTGAAAGTACCTGGCTCAGCCATGCCCTTACATGCGGGTTGGCACCATGTTTAGAACGCTGGTCAAACAACAGGTAATAGCAGCCCTCTTCCAGGCGGCTTTCTTCTGCTTTTTCACTCTGGCTGCCATCTTCGAGAAAGACACCGCAGCTCATGTCTTCGCCGATTTCGGGCAATACCCAAATATTGACTTCATCAATCAGCGCGCGGAAGCCAAAGTAGTCATCAAATGCCTGAATACTGAGCTGGCTGGTATTATTGCGTGTAACAGAATAAGGGCCGGTTCCGGTTGGATGGGTGGCGAAATGCGGCAATGACTCCCATTCCCGAGGCAAAATCATGGCGGAAACCCCCGCCATCAACCAGGGCAGCCAGTTATCAGGCTCGTGAAGTATGATATCCAGCGTCCAGTTGGTCGGCGACGATATACTGGCAATATGCTCATACAAAGGTTGCTGGTTAACCCGGTTCAGTGAATACAGTACATCGGCCATTTCGAGTTCACGCCCGTGGTGAAAATGTACTCCGGGACGTAAAAAAAAGCGCCAGTGGCAAGGTGATAATTGCTGCCAGTGGTGAGCAATGTCTGCTTCCAGTTCCCCATTTTCCTCATTTATTCGCGTCAGCCCATTGAATATTTGCCGCACAATGTGAGTTTCGGAACGGCGCAGTGGCGTGCCGGGTAATAAATTCAGCAGTGGGCGGTAATAAAGTACCCGCAGAATATGGCGCCCCTGGCGGAAGCTGCGCCCCAGGTGTGAGAGCAGCATTTTTTTGACTTCATCTTTATCGCCAACGATTTGTACCAGTTGGTCAACCCGGTCCTGCTCCAGTAAGTCTTCCGCCCGCTGTTGCTGAAGAGATAAACCTGTATAGATAAATGTCAGTTGTGAACGTTTGCCGCGCCCGGCCTCTGCTTCCCATGTCAGCCAACCTTTTGCCTGCATGGCATTGAGCAGAGTACGCATATGGCGCCGCGAGCAATTGAGCAGGGTGGACAGATCATGCAGCGTTGTGGATTGAGGCCGGCCGTCACAACATTGCCATAACCGGATGAACTGCTGCTGCAAGCGTGTTGATGCCATAAAAGAGGAACTCCGGGCGAAAACTCATCAATTTATCTTTCCCTATATTACGCCAATACTGTTTCGTGATGAAAGCGAGGTTAACTTATGAAGCGTTCCTTTGCAGAGCAGTTTTATTTGGCTTTTTTTACTGCAACACGGCGTGTTTCTGGTTCATGGCTGGCCTGCCCTGGCCCTCAACAACGTGTGCAGATGCTTGATGAACTCATGCAGTGGCACTGTTCATATCCTTGTGCTTTGCACAGACATCATCGTTCTCATCAAGTGTGACTGAGTATTGGTGCTTTTAACCAACCAGCGGCAATCGTGCTGCTGGTTTTTTTCGTTTAAAATCTACCCGGCGATGGGCGTTTTTTCACAGGACATAATAAAAGGACCTATGAGATGCATTGGCTGATTACGCAGGGAAGGCATTTAAACTCGGTATTACTGGCGTTTATGGCTGTTGCGTTCATGCTGGGCGTGGCGGGCGCACTGCAGGCTCCCACACTGAGTTTGTTCCTGAGCAAAGAAGTGGGGGTGACTTCATTCTGGGTTGGCCTGTTTTACACGGTAAATGCTGTGGCAGGTATTGCTGTCAGCATGATTCTGGCTAAACGTTCAGACCGAAAGGGCGATCGGCGTAAACTGATTATTTTCTGCTGCCTGATGGCCGTCGCCAACAGCCTGGTGTTTGCATTCAATCGCCATTACCTCACTCTGATAACCCTTGGTGTTTTTCTGGCGGCGCTGGCCAACACCACCATGCCACAAATTTTTGCTCTGGCACGTGAATACGCAGATAACTCAGCCAGAGAAGTGGTGATGTTCAGCTCTATTATGCGTGCCCAGCTTTCACTGGCCTGGGTAATTGGCCCTCCGTTGTCCTTTATGCTGGCGCTGAAATTTGGTTTTACCACCATGTTTTTATGTGCCGCAGGTATTTTTGTGGTTGGGGCATTACTGGTGGCATTTTGCCTGCCTTCTGTGCCCCGGGTATTTGGCCCGGAGAACCAGGCCGTAGCGGCTGTCAGTGGCTGGAAAAACCCCAATGTGCGGCGGTTATTCATCGCCTCTATGCTGATGTGGACCTGCAACACGATGTATATCATTGATATGCCGTTATGGATAACCAGCGTCCTTGGGTTGCCCGAAGCGCTGGCGGGTGCATTGATGGGGACGGCGGCGGGTCTTGAAATACCGGCAATGATCCTTGCTGGCATGGTTGTAAAGCGTATGGGTAAACGCCGGATGATGGTGTTTGCTGTTGCTGCCGGGGTTGTGTTTTATGGTGGGTTATTGCTATTCCCTACACGTAATGCATTGATTGTATTACAATTGTTTAACGCGATTTTTATTGGGATTGTGGCTGGTATCGGTATGCTCTGGTTTCAGGACCTGATGCCCGGGAAGGCGGGGTCTGCCACCACTCTGTTCACTAACAGTATTTCTACCGGTGTGATCCTTGCAGGGGTATTACAGGGTTCGCTGGCGCAGCAGTTTGGCCATGGGAGTGTCTACTGGGGTATTCTGGTGTTGAGTATTTTGGCGCTGGGGCTGACCTGCCGGGTAAAAGATGTGTGAGCGGTTGTGTTGCGTTACAGCCAGGCAATGGCACCATCAACTATCAGGTGCCATTGCCTGTATTGGCGTTTATAACCAGTAAGGCTTAACGCATAAACGCAGGCTGGTTAGTTTCGTAAGCCGCGATAGCGTCTTCATGCTGTAATGTCAGGCCTATGCTGTCCAGCCCGTTCAGCATGCAGTGACGGCGGAAACCATCAATGCTGAATGACCAGGTTTTTTCACCCGCCTGAACAGTTTGCGCTTCCAAATCCACAGTGAATTCCATGCCAGGGTTTTCCTGCACCATGGTGAACAGGGTATCGACATCCTGGTCACTCAAGGCAACGGGCAACAGCTGGTTATTAAACGAGTTGCCATAAAAAATATCGGCAAAGCTCGGGGCAATAACAACTTTGAAGCCGTAATCGGTCAGTGCCCAGGGCGCGTGTTCACGGGAAGAGCCGCAACCAAAGTTCTCACGCGCCAGCAGAATAGACGCGCCTTTATAGACGGGTTTATTCAGCACAAAGTCCGGGTTGGGTTCCTGGCCTTTATCATCCAGAAAACGCCAGTCATTAAACAGGTGTGCACCAAAGCCGGTGCGGGTTACCTTCTGCAAAAATTGTTTGGGAATAATTGCGTCGGTATCGACATTTGCCGCGTCTAACGGGACAACAATGCCTGTGTGACAAACAAATTTCTCAGCCATGGTTTTTCCCTTATTTCAGTGTGCGGATATCAGCAAAGTGACCAGCGATGGCAGCGGCAGCAGCCATTGCCGGGCTAACCAGGTGAGTACGCCCACCGCGCCCCTGGCGACCTTCAAAATTACGGTTACTGGTGGATGCACAACGTTCGCCAGGGTTCAGACGGTCATTGTTCATCGCCAGGCACATTGAGCAGCCAGGTAAGCGCCATTCAAAACCGGCTTCAAGGAAAATTTTGTCCAGGCCTTCGGCTTCAGCCTGCGCTTTAACCGGGCCGGAGCCAGGCACCACCATGGCAACCACACCTGGAGCCACTTTATGGCCTTGTGCAACTGCTGCTGCAGCGCGCAGGTCTTCAATGCGTGAGTTAGTGCAGGAGCCGATAAAGACTTTATCAATAGCGACTTCAGTCAGAGGTATACCAGACTTCAGACCCATATAGGCCAGCGCTTTTTCCGCTGACGCACGCTCGACCGGGTCAGAAAAGCTTTCTGGTGCCGGGATGTTATCGGTAATAGAAATAACCTGGCCCGGGTTAGTGCCCCAGGTAACCTGAGGTGCAATTTCTGCAGCATCCAGGGTTACGACGGTGTCAAATTGCGCGCCGTCGTCGGTTTTCAGGGTACTCCACCAGGCTACTGCGGCATCCCAGTCTTGTTCTTTAGGCGCAAACTGGCGGCCTTTGACATAGTTGAACGTGGTTTCATCCGGCGCAACCAGCCCGGCTTTGGCGCCCAGTTCAATTGCCATATTACACAGCGTCATGCGGCCTTCCATGCTTAACGCTTCGATGGCTGAGCCACAAAATTCAACTACGTGACCGGTGCCACCGGCGCTGCCGGTTTTGCCAATAATCGCCAACACAATATCTTTTGCGGTAATTCCTGGCGCCGCCTGGCCGGTTACTTCAATTTTCATGGTTTTGGCACGGCCCTGTTTCAGCGTTTGTGTCGCCAGAACATGCTCAACTTCTGAGGTACCAATACCAAATGCCAGTGCACCAAATGCGCCGTGAGTGGCTGTATGGGAGTCACCACAAACAATGGTCATCCCGGGCAGAGTAATCCCCTGCTCAGGGCCCATTACATGGACAATCCCCTGGAATGCATGATTCAGGTCGTACAGTTCCACACCAAACTCTTTACAGTTTTTCATCAACTCCTGCATCTGAATGCGGGCCATTTCGCCACTGGCGTTGATGTCTTTAGTTTGTGTGGAAACGTTGTGATCCATCGTGGCAAACGTTTTACCCGGCTGGCGCACCGGGCGCCCATGGGCACGCAGGCCATCGAAAGCTTGCGGTGACGTAACTTCATGCACCAGGTGACGGTCAATATACAGTAATGGAGTTTCACCCTGGGCTTCGTAAACGATGTGTGCATCGAATAACTTTTGATATAACGTCTTTGCCATGATTACACCCCCTGAGCCACGTAGTGGGCAATTTTATCGCCCATTTCATCGGTACCCAGCGCAATAGTATCCCGTGCCAGGTCTGCTGTGCGGAAGCCTTCTTCCAGAACGCGATTGACTGCATTTTCAATTGCTGTCGCGGCATCATTCGCATCCAGGCTGTAGCGGAGCAGTAATGACAACGAGAGGATCTGGGCAACCGGATTGGCGATATTTTTGCCAGCGATGTCCGGCGCAGAGCCCCCGGCTGGTTCGTATAAACCAAACCCTTCTTCGTTCAGGCTGGCAGAAGGCAGCATACCCATAGACCCGGTTATCATGGCGCATTCATCAGACAGAATGTCGCCAAACAGGTTTGAGCACAGCAGTACGTCGAATTGCGCCGGGTCTTTGATTAACTGCATGGTGGCGTTATCGATATACATATGCGACAGCTTCACATCCGGGTAAGACTGTGCAATTTCTGTCACGATTTCACGCCACATTACTGAGGTTTGCAGCACGTTAGCTTTATCAATCGAGGTAACGATACCGCGGCGTTTGCGGGCAGATTCAAAAGCAATGCGGGCAATGCGCTCAATTTCAAAGCGATAATACACTTCGGTATCAAACGCTTTTTCATGAACACCGCTACCTTCGCGGCCTTTTGGCTGACCAAAGTAGATCCCGCCAGTTAATTCACGCACACACAGGATATCGAAGCCTTTTTGCGCAATGTCTTCGCGCAGCGGGCAAAAACTTTCCAGCCCTGCGTATAATTTTGCCGGGCGCAGGTTGCTGAATAATTTGAAGTGTTTACGTAAAGGCAATAATGCGCCACGTTCAGGTTGTTCCGCCGGGGGCAGGTGTTCCCATTTCGGGCCACCAACTGAACCAAATAAAACGGCATCTGCCTGTTCGCAACCCTCAATTGTTGCTGCAGGAAGCGGGGTACCGTGGCGGTCAATCGCCGCGCCACCGACATCATATTCACTGGTGGTAATCTGTAAATCAAAACGATGGCGGACAGCGTCCAGTACCTTCATTGCCTGAGCCATGACCTCAGGGCCAATACCGTCTCCGGGTAAAACTGCAATATGATGATTCTTTGACATGTCACATGGTTTCCTGGTTGTGTTCTTTATTTTGTGCTTTGCGTTGCAATTCTTTTTCGACTTCACCGGCGCGCCAGATGCTGTTCAGCACGTGAACCATCGCCTTGGCAGAAGATTCGACAATATCTGTCGCCAGGCCGACACCGTGGAAACGGCGGCCGTTATGGTTAACGACAATATCTACCTGCCCCAGCGCGTCTTTACCCTGGCCTTTGGCACTTAACTGATATTTCACCAGTTCAATGTCGTATTCGGAAATGCGGTTGATTGCCTGGTAAACGGCATCCACAGGACCGTTACCTGTCGCAGCTTCTGCTTTTTCTTCTTCACCACAAAATAATTTGACCGAGGCCGTAGCCATCACACTGGAGCCAGACTGGACGCTGAAGTAATCCAGGCGGAAGTGTTCGGGCTCTTCTTGTTGTTTATTAATAAATGCCAGCGCTTCCAGGTCGTAATCAAACACCTGGCCTTTTTTATCTGCCAGTTTCAGGAAGGCGGAGTACAGGTTATCCAGGTTGTAATCTGTTTCTTTGTAGCCCATTTCTTCCATGCGGTGTTTTACGGCCGCACGGCCAGAGCGTGAAGTCAGGTTTAACTGGATTTGGTTCAGCCCGATAGATTCCGGCGTCATGATTTCGTAGTTTTCGCGGTTTTTCAGTACGCCATCCTGGTGGATGCCGGAAGAGTGTGCGAAAGCATTTGCGCCAACCACTGCTTTATTTGCCGGAACCGGCATGTTGCACAGCTGGCTGACTGTCTGGCTGGTACGCCAGATTTCCTGGTGGTTAATGTTGGTATGCAGGCCGAGCATTTTTTGGCGTACTTTGATAGCCATAATGACTTCTTCCAGCGCACAGTTACCGGCACGTTCACCAATACCGTTAATGGTGCCTTCAACCTGACGGGCACCCGCGTGCACGGCTGCCATTGCATTCCCTACAGCCAGCCCCAGGTCATCATGGGTATGTACGGAAATAATCGCTTTGTCGATATTTGGCACCCGCTGGTACAGTGAACTGATGATGTTGCCGAATTCATGGGGCAGCGTGTAACCCACGGTGTCTGGAATATTAATTGTGCGGGCCCCGGCGTTGATAGCGGCTTCTACAACCCGCGCCAGGTCTTCAATTGGGGTACGGCCTGCATCTTCACAGGAAAACTCTACGTCATCAGTATAATTACGTGCCCGTTTGACCATATAGACGGCGCGTTCAATCACTTCATCCAGAGTACTGCGCAGCTTGGTAGCGATATGCATTGGCGATGTGGCGATGAACGTGTGGATACGGAAGGCCTCTGCTACTTTCAGTGCTTCTGCAGCAACATCAATATCTTTTTCAACGCAGCGCGCCAGGCCACATACTCTGCTGTTCTTGATGTTACGGGCAATGGTCTGGACTGACTCAAAATCGCCCGGTGAAGAAACCGGAAAACCAACCTCCATCACATCGATGCCCATACGCTCCAGTGCGAAGGCGATTTGCAGCTTTTCTTTTACACTCAGACTGGCCTGTAACGCCTGTTCACCGTCACGTAAAGTTGTATCGAAAATAACGACTTGCTGGTTCATTGATTCCATCCTGTCTGATTTATTTCGCCATTACGCCGGATATAAAAAAACCCGCGCATTGGCGCGGGTTTAGTTTCTTATGGGGCTTGATTAACCTTAAGCAGCGCCCACCAGTCTACCGCGCACAGTATCTGCGAGAAGTAGTAGAACTAGTAGACGAGCAAAACGAGTCATGTAATCAAACCTCCGTAATCGAATGCATTTAGTGGTAACCGATATAAAACGCCATGTCAACTTTTTGTCTCAGTGGAACGCTTCATTGATGGAAAGTATTAAGGAATTTCCTGGGTAATAATTCTGCTTTTTATCTGGCGTTGTGTGTGGTTGTGCTAAAAATGACGTTACGCATGATAGTTTATATTTTTTACCCCCGGCGGGGTAATGCTCGGTAATTTCGTGCCATTTCTTCGGTAATAAATGACCAGCTACCGGGTGAACAACATGCCTGTACTGTTGAGCAATGTTAATAGATCAAGAAACCGGGTGGCTAACACAGTCTGGGGAAACAGATTCTGGCCCGGCTTTTGTCATAACGCGTGAACGTTAATTCATGGAGTGAACAATGTCAGAAAAAATTATCGCTAAGCGACGCCCCGAAGAAGATATTAATCTTCGGCTAAAAGATAAACTCGACTTGAATTTAATACCTGTTTTTTCAACTGTTATGCAACGCCGCAATATTACTAAAGCGGCGCAGGTTTTAGGGATGTCGCAACCTGCGGTGAGTAATGCCATCTCGCGGCTAAAAAAGACCTTTGGCGACCCATTGTTTGTGCGCCAGGGAAGGGGAATTGAGCCAACCCCTCGGGCGTTCCAGTTGGAAGCGGAGTTTCAGCAGGCTCTTTTTTTGATTCATAACGTATTTCCCCCAGCTCATTTTGAGCCTCATAAAAGTTCACGTGTATTCACCCTGGCGGTTCTGAACCCGCTTGATACCTTGTTTCTTCCGCGGATTTATCAATATATTCATCACCATGCACCCGGTATTCGGCTGAATGTGTGTTCCGGCCAAAGCCGCTATACCCCGGACGGTGAACATGTTGATTTTATGCTTGGTTACGAATCCACCATGGGAGAAAACATTGTTAACCGGCTGCTGTTTGAGGATGAAATGGTTGGCGTGGCAAAGAAGACATGGGGGCAGAATGTACCTTTGATGACGGAATCAGCTTTTTATCGCGCAAGGCATGCTGTGGTTTCGCTAAAAAATAGCGATTCGTTCAGCGCGATTTGGTATGACACGCCACTCAAACGCAGCGCAATTGCTTACCAGGGGCAGTGCCTGTTTAGCCTGCTGGAGGTGGTTTCCCGAACGAATTTGATTGCTATTATGCCAACCTGGGTCACCCGGCGCTGGCATAATGGGCCAGAGATAATTCAGTTAACGCTTCCTTTAGCAGTAAAAAAACGCGCTTGTTATTTAACGGGTTACACAACAAATCCGGATGACCCCGGGTTTCGCTGGATGCTGGATACATTAACCAGAATTTGCCAAAAACCCTGAAATAAGAAAGAAGGGAGACCCAGAGCCCTTCTTTTATCGTGCTAAATCACCAGCTTCGTTAACATTTTTTTTATCATTATATTGATAACATAATTATTCATAACGCCAGCTTATGGATAGAGTAATAAACTATCAGTACGTTATTTTATGGTGAATTATGAATGTTGGGCTGTGGGTTCAAAGGTAAATGGGTATTTGCCTGCTCAATTTTCTCCAGTTATTTTAGAAAGTCCGATAATAATTTTTGTAGGTGCAGTGTGCTGCACCCAATGACGAACAGAAATGAATTCTGGCGTCGTGGCGTTAACCACAGCCTGGAGGCAAACCATGGAGATGTTGTCTGGAGCCGAGATGCTTGTTCGATCGCTTATCGATCAGGGCGTAAAGCAAGTATTTGGCTACCCCGGTGGAGCAGTGTTGGATATCTATGATGCACTGCATACCGTTGGTGGAATTGAGCATGTACTGGTCCGCCATGAGCAGGCTGCGGTACACATGGCTGATGGTCTGGCGAGAGCAACAGGCGAGGTGGGCGTCGTTCTGGTCACTTCAGGACCCGGTGCGACGAATGCAATTACGGGTATTGCCACCGCGTATATGGATTCCATTCCGTTAGTGGTGCTTTCGGGTCAGGTTGCGAGCTCTCTGATAGGTTACGATGCCTTTCAGGAATGCGATATGGTGGGGATCTCTCGCCCTGTGGTGAAACACAGCTTTCTGGTCAAACAAACAGAAGATATTCCCGGTATTCTGAAAAAAGCATTCTGGCTGGCAGCATCCGGTCGCCCCGGGCCAGTGGTTGTTGATTTACCGAAAGATATTCTTAATCCGGCTAAAAAGTTGCCTTATGTGTGGCCGGACAGTGTCAGTATGCGTTCATATAACCCAACGACCCAGGGGCACAAAGGGCAGATCAAACGTGCTCTGCATACGCTGTTAGCGGCGAAAAAACCGGTTTTTTATATCGGTGGTGGCGTGGTTACATCGGGGTGTTCTGAGGAACTTAAAACTCTGGCCGAAAGTTTAAATGTGCCTGTCGTTTCTTCTTTGATGGGGCTGGGCGCATTTCCGGGTACGCATCGCCAGGCGTTGGGGATGTTGGGTATGCATGGTACCTATGAAGCCAATATGACCATGCATAATGCCGATGTGATTTTCGCTGTTGGGGTGCGGTTTGATGACCGAACCACCAACAACCTGGAAAAGTATTGCCCCAATGCCACGGTGTTGCATATTGATATTGACCCGGCTTCTATTTCAAAAACAGTACCGGCAGATATCCCCATTGTTGGTGATGCGAAAGTCGTTCTGCAACAAATGATTGAATTGAGCGTTGGGGAAAAACAAGGCCAGCCACTGGACGATATCCGTGACTGGTGGCAGCAGATTGAACTCTGGCGGGCAAGGCATTGCCTGGAATATGACAAAACCAGTGATGCCATCAAACCACAGGCGGTGGTTGAAGCTGTTTACCAACTGACTCGGGGAGAGGCGTATGTTACCTCTGATGTTGGTCAGCACCAGATGTTTGCCGCTCTGTATTACACCTTCGATAAACCACGGCGCTGGATTAACTCTGGTGGGTTGGGGACCATGGGGTTTGGTTTACCCGCGGCCCTGGGAGTGAAGATGGCTTTGCCCGATGAAACCGTGGTGTGTATCACGGGTGACGGCAGTATCCAGATGAACATCCAGGAGCTGTCTACTGCGCTGCAATACAATTTGCCGGTGTTAGTCGTTAACCTGAACAACCGCTTTTTGGGTATGGTTAAACAGTGGCAGGATATGATTTATTCCGGGCGCCATTCCCAGTCTTATATGGCATCTTTGCCTGACTTTGTTCGCCTGGCGGAGGCTTATGGGCATATTGGTATTCAGATAACCAAACCCGAAGAACTGACCAGTCAACTTCAGGTGGCGCTGGAGCATGTACAACAAGGCCGGCTGGTCTTTGTCGATGTTACCGTCGATGGAACAGAACACGTTTACCCAATGCAGATCCGCGGTGGTGGCATGGATGAAATGTGGTTGAGCAAAACGGAGAGAACCTGATTATGCGCCGCATCATATCTGTATTACTTGAAAATGAATCCGGTGCACTGTCACGAGTTATTGGGCTATTTTCCCAACGTGGCTATAACATCGAAAGCCTGACCGTCGCGCCAACTG
Organism: Mangrovibacter sp. MFB070; assembly: GCF_000705335.1. Taxonomy (NCBI): domain Bacteria; kingdom Pseudomonadati; phylum Pseudomonadota; class Gammaproteobacteria; order Enterobacterales; family Enterobacteriaceae; genus Mangrovibacter; species Mangrovibacter sp. MFB070. Next base: position 124,277 of record NZ_JJMI01000019.1, on the reverse strand, counting down.
AAGACCCGACATTGTCCCGCATGACCATTCAAACGGTGGGTGATGAAAAAGTCCTTGAGCAAATTGAAAAGCAATTGCACAAGCTTATTGATGTTTTGCGGGTTAACGAATTGAGCCAGGGTCCCTGTGTTGAACGCGAAATTATGCTGGTGAAAGTGCAGGCGACAGGCTATGGGCGTGAAGAGGTGAAGCGCAGTGCAGAAATCTTCCGTGGTCAAATTATTGATGTCACGCCGTCGTTGTACACCGTCCAGCTTGCCGGTACCAGTGATAAGCTGGACGCATTTCTCGCCACTATCCGTGATGTGGCAAAAATCGTCGAGGTTGTGCGCTCGGGGGTAGTAGGCTTATCGCGCGGTGATAAAATCATGCGCTAATGTGGCTGATATCGTCACTGTAACCCGGCCTGAGTGCCGGGTTTTTCATTTTTTTAACACAGGAATGTGAGCCAGAAAAACAATTAAAGGTGTTATTATTGTGCGTGCAACCTTAACAGGATTAATCTATAACCCTGAATTCGGTGTGATATTGCCGTATCAGGCCGTCTGGCAGGTACAATCACTGTTGCAGGTTCGGTTGTTCTGTGCGGATTGCTGGTGGTGAGATCTCACCCATGTTATTCAGGTTTCAGGGTGTTGAAGTATCTAAATCGTTAAGGGGCAAGAGTGAAACTGGACGAAATTGCACGCCTTGCGGGTGTGTCACGTACCACTGCAAGCTATGTCATCAATGGTAAGGCTCGCCAGTATCGGGTGAGTGAAAAAACTGTTGAGAAAGTGATGGCAGTGGTCAGGGAATATAATTACCACCCTAATGCGGTTGCTGCAGGTTTGCGGGCGGGGCGAACCCGTTCTATTGGCCTGGTGATTCCTGACCTGGAAAACACCAGTTACACGCGCATTGCCAACTATCTTGAGCGCCAGGCGCGCCAGCGTGGTTATCAATTGCTTATCGCTTGCTCAGAAGACCAGCCTGACAACGAAATGCGTTGTATTGAACACTTACTGCAACGGCAAGTTGACGCCATTATCGTCTCTACCTCTTTACCGCCAGAACACCCTTTTTACCAGCGTTGGGTAAACAGTGATTTCCCTATTGTGGCACTGGACCGGGCTCTTGATCGTGAACACTTCACCAGCGTTGTTGGTGCCGACCAGGATGATGCCGAAATGCTGGCGCGTGAATTACGTAAGTTTCCGGCTAACAAAGTGCTTTATCTCGGCGCTCTGCCGGAGTTATCCGTCAGCTTCTTGCGCGAGCAGGGGTTTCGTACTGCCTGGGCGGATGACCCCCGCCAGGTCGATTTTCTGTATGCCGATAGCTATGAACGGGATAATGCCGCGCAACTCTTTGAGAAATGGCTGGAAACCCATGATATGCCGGAAGCTTTGTTCACGACTTCATTTGCGCTTCTGCAGGGAGTCATGGATGTGACGTTACGCCGGGAAGGAAAACTCCCTTCAGACCTCGCTATTGCCACATTTGGCGATAACGAACTGCTGGATTTCCTGCAATGCCCGGTACTGGCTGTTGCACAGCGCCATCGTGATGTGGCAGAGCGTGTGCTTGAATTGGTGCTGGCGAGCCTGGATGAACCGCGTAAACCGAAGCCCGGTTTAACACGTATTCGCCGTAATCTCTATCGCCGTGGCAGCCTTAGCCGTTACTAATCAAAAAAAAGAGCAGCCGTGCAGGTTGCTCTTATTATAAGAAAACTCTTAGTCCTGCTTTTTGTTATTCATTTTTTCCTCATGCCGTTTTGGAACAATCCGAATATTGATATTGTATTAATTTGTTACAGCTGTTTCGCTTGCTGAATGTATAGGATTATTCCATCAGCGTTTTTATGCCGTTTTGGGGGCGTTTTTTTTACTCCGTGGCACTTAACTCCTGCTGTTAACCTCCCGCTATTTGCCGTAAAATGCCGCCCGAGTCGCAAACTGAATAGTTTATTTTGCAATTTGGTTGTATTTGTTGGTGTTAACGTTCTGCATGTATATTTGTCACTTTTCTTACAAATATTCATAACGTTATTTCGTGTCACCGTCACAGCCTTTTACTCCATATCCTCTTTATTCACTGTTTTTGGCGAAATGTTTCGTCTGGTCGGCACTGGCGCTGGCTTGACAAGCTTTTCCTCTGCTCCGTAAACTCCTTATAGTGGGAATTTGTGGAACAAAGTGGTGAAAAAGGTAATTTAAGGGGCGACTCGATATGTTCCGTGGTGCGACGGTAGTTAATCTCGATAGCAAAGGGCGATTATCCGTCCCGACCCGCTATCGCGAAAAACTGCTCGAACTGGCTGCAGGGCAGATGGTTTGCACCATTGATATCCACAACCCATGTTTGCTGCTTTATACCTTGCCTGAGTGGGAAGTCATTGAGCAGAAACTGGCGCGTTTATCCGGGATGAACCCTGACGAACGTCGGGTGCAACGCTTACTGTTGGGGCATGCCAGTGAATGCCAGATGGACAACGCAGGAAGATTACTGTTAGCGCCGGTGCTGCGTCAGCATGCCGGGCTAACAAAAGAAGTGATGCTGGTTGGGCAGTTCAATAAGTTTGAGCTGTGGGATGAAGCAACCTGGTATCAACAAGTTAAGGAGGACATTGACGCTGAGCGGTCTTCGTCAGGCACATTGTCCGAAAGACTGCAGGATTTGTCTCTCTAAATGATGGAAAGTTATAAACATACAACAGTGCTGCTTGACGAAGCGGTAAATGGGTTAAACATTCGTCAGGATGGCATCTACATTGATGGCACCTTCGGCCGCGGGGGGCATTCTCGTCTGATTCTGTCTAAGTTAGGGGCAGAGGGGCGACTGCTGGCTATCGACCGTGATCCGCAGGCGATCGAAGCCGCCAGCCAGATCAATGATGCGCGCTTTTCCATTGTTCATGGACCGTTTTCTCACCTTGCGGATTATGTCGAAGAGCTGGGGCTTACCGGTAAAATTGACGGGATCCTGCTTGATCTTGGTGTTTCCTCTCCACAGCTCGATGACCCTGAACGGGGCTTCTCGTTTATGCGTGACGGGCCGCTGGATATGCGGATGGACCCAACGCGTGGTCAGTCTGCGGCGGAGTGGCTGCTAAGCGCTGAAGAACAGGATATTGCCTGGGTACTGAAAACCTATGGCGAAGAGCGCTTTGCAAAGCGTATTGCCAGAGCAATTGTTGAGCGCAATAAAGAAGCGCCGATGACGCGCACTAAAGAACTGGCTGAGGTTGTTGCAGCCGCAACACCGGTGAAAGACAAATTTAAACATCCGGCTACCCGGACGTTTCAGGCCGTGCGCATTTGGGTTAACAGTGAACTCGAAGAAATAGAGCAGGCGCTGAAAGGCGCTGTCACGGTTTTAGCGCCAGATGGGCGCTTATCTGTGATTAGCTTCCACTCCCTTGAAGACCGGCTGGTTAAACGGTTTATGCGTGAGCAAAGCCGTGGGCCACAAGTACCTGCAGGGTTGCCAATGACTGAGGCACAACTGCGTGCTTTAGGTGGCAGGCAGCTCAAAGCGTTAGGAAAACTAATGCCTGGCGAGGACGAAGTGGCTGACAACCCGCGGGCACGTAGCTCTGTACTGCGTATTGCCCAAAGGAGCGCGAATGATTAATCGCGTGACAGAAACCTTAAGCAAAATGACGGCGCTTGGCAGTAATGAGCGCCACTCTCTGCCGGGAATCATCGGCGGAGATATTCTGCGCTTTGGGAAACTGCCGCTGATTTTGTTTGTCGCGATTGTGGTGTCTGCGGTGATGGTCGTCACTACTGTGCATTACACCCGTTTACTGACTGCGCAGCGCGAGCAACTGGTGGTTGAACGCGATGCGCTGGATATAGAATGGCGAAATCTCATCCTGGAAGAGAACGCACTCGGTGATCACAGCCGTGTTGAGCGTATCGCAACTGATAAGCTCAAGATGCAGCATGTTGATCCTTCACAAGAAAATATCGTAGTGCAGCAATAAGGGACCGGCAACGATGAAAGCAGCGAATAAATCGCTTAAATCGAAACGTCAGGAAGAACAAGCCAACTTCGTAAGTTGGCGTTTTGCGTTGCTTTGCGGCTGCATTCTGATGGCGCTCGCTTTTCTGTTAGGCCGTGTTGCCTGGTTACAGGTGGTCAATCCCGATATGCTGGTACGCCAGGGGGACATGCGTTCCCTGCGTGTACAGGAAGTCTCCACGTCGCGCGGCATGATTACCGACCGCGAAGGCCGCCCGCTGGCAGTCAGTGTGCCGGTAAAAGCAATTTGGGCAGACCCGAAAGAACTACATGAAGCGGGTGGCGTTACTCTGGATTCACGCTGGAAAGCGCTGGCTGACGCATTAAAAATGCCGCTCGACCAAATGGCTTCGCGGGTTAATGCAAACCCACGAGGCCGTTTTATTTATCTGGCTCGTCAGGTCAACCCTGATATTGCCGACTACATCAAAAAGTTGAAACTTCCAGGCATTCACTTGCGGGAAGAATCCCGCCGTTATTATCCCTCAGGCGAAGTGACTGCTCACTTAATTGGTTTCACTAATATTGACAGCCAGGGCATTGAAGGGATCGAAAAAAGCTTCGATAAATGGCTTACCGGGCAGCCCGGTGAGCGGGTGGTGCGTAAAGACCGCTACGGCCGCGTGATTGAAGACATTTCCTCTACAGACAGCCAGGCCGCTCATAACCTGGCTTTAAGCATTGATGAGCGCCTGCAGGCACTGGTGTATCGCGAACTGAATAACGCTGTTGCGTTCAACAAAGCTGAGTCTGGTAGTGCAGTACTGGTGGATGTTAACACTGGTGAAGTTCTGGCAATGGCGAACAGCCCGTCCTATAACCCGAACAACCTGACAGGCACACCCAAAGATGTCATGCGTAACCGCACGATTACTGACGTTTTTGAGCCTGGTTCAACTGTAAAACCTATGGTGGTCATGACCGCTTTACAACGGGGTGTGGTTCAGGAAAACAGTGTGCTTAATACGGTTCCTTACTTCATCAATGGCCATGAAATTAAAGATGTAGGCCGTTACAGCGAACTGACCGTAACGGGGATTTTGCAGAAGTCGAGTAACGTTGGCGTATCCCGGCTGGCGTTAGCGATGCCGTCCTCAGCGTTAGTAGATACTTACTCACGTTTTGGGCTGGGGAAATCGACCAATTTGGGGTTGGTCGGAGAACGCAGTGGCTTATTTCCAACAAAACAACGGTGGTCTGACATAGAGAGGGCCACCTTTTCTTTCGGCTACGGGCTAATGGTAACACCGTTACAGTTAGCGCGAGTCTACGCAACCATTGGCAGCTTTGGCATTTATCGGCCGCTTTCTATCACGAAAGTTGACCCTCCGGTACCTGGAGAGCGCGTGTTCTCTGAGGCAACTGTGCGCACAGTGGTCCACATGATGGAAAGTGTCGCCCTCCCAGGCGGGGGTGGCGTGAAGGCCGCAATCAAAGGCTATCGTATTGCCATTAAAACGGGGACGGCGAAAAAAGTCGGCCCTGATGGCCGTTATATCAACAAATATATTGCTTACACCGCCGGTGTCGCACCCGCCAGTAACCCGCGTTTCGCTCTGGTAGTGGTGATAAACGACCCGCAGGCAGGTAAGTATTATGGTGGTGCCGTGTCAGCGCCAGTTTTCGGAGCAATTATGGGTGGCGTTCTGCGCACCATGAATGTTGAACCGGATGCGCTCCCTACGGGAGATAAAAACGATTTTGTAATTAATCAGAAAGAGGGTACAGGTGGCAGATCGTAATTTGCGCGACCTTCTCGTGCCGTGGGTGCCAGAGGCACCGGCGCGAGCACTGCGAGAGATGACACTCGACAGCCGTGGGGCTGCCGCAGGGGATCTTTTTGTGGCGGTGGTCGGTCATCAGGCGGACGGGCGTCGGTATATCCCGCAGGCGATAGCGCAAGGTGTTGCTGCCGTAATAGCGGAAGCAGATGGTGAAGCTGCAGACGGTGAAATCCGTGAAATGCATGGTGTTCCGGTGGTTTATCTTAGCCAGCTGGACCAGCGTTTATCCGCACTAGCGGGGCGTTTTTACCATGAACCCTCTCATTCATTACGTCTGGTGGGCGTAACCGGAACTAACGGTAAAACCACCACTACGCAGTTGCTTGCTCAGTGGGCACAGATTTTGGGTGACGTCAGTGCCGTGATGGGCACTGTCGGTAACGGTTTGCTGGGGAGCGTGGCTCCAACGGCGAATACCACTGGCTCCGCGGTTGATGTTCAGCATATGTTATCTGGCTTTGTTGAGCAGGGCGCCAACTTTGCTGCCATGGAGGTCTCTTCCCATGGACTGGTTCAGCACCGGGTCGCAGCGGTTAAATTTGCAGCCTCTGTGTTCACTAATCTTAGCCGTGATCACCTTGATTACCATGGTGATATGGCACATTACGAAGCGGCAAAATGGTTGCTGTTTTCTGAACACCAGTGTGGTGTCGCCATCATTAATGCGGACGACGAAGTAGGCCGCCGCTGGCTGGAAAAACTCCCTGATGCCGTGGCTGTTGCCGTTGATACTCCGCTCAATCCAGACAACCATAATCGCTGGCTGAAAGCGACCCATGTGTCTTATCACGACCGTGGCGCGACAATTCAGTTCGCTTCTTCCTGGGGAAATGGCGAGATAGAAAGCGGGCTGATGGGCGCCTTCAACGTGAGTAATTTATTACTCGCTTTGGCTACGTTGCTGTCACAAGGCTATGCCTTTGAATCACTTATGGCGACGGCCTCTCAGTTACAACCAGTGTGCGGCCGTATGGAAGTTTTCAGCGCCCCCGGTAAACCAACCGTTGTGGTTGACTACGCACATACCCCTGACGCTCTGGAAAAAGCCCTGATGGCAGCGCGTTTGCACTGCCCGGGTAAGCTGTGGTGTGTTTTCGGATGTGGTGGCGACCGTGATAAAGGTAAGCGCCCACTGATGGGCGCTATTGCTGAAGAGTTTGCGGATGTGGCTGTTGTGACTGACGACAATCCCCGTACTGAAGAGCCAGGCGCCATTATTGACGATATTCTTGCCGGGATGCTGGATGCCGGGCGTGCCCGTGTTATGCCGGGGCGTGCTGAGGCTGTGACCAGTGTCATTATGCAGGCTCAACCCGGTGATGTGGTGTTACTGGCCGGCAAAGGCCATGAAGATTACCAAATCGTTGGTACGCGCCGCCTGGATTACTCTGACCGTGTAACAGCAGCTCGTTTACTGGGGGTGGTCGCATGATCCCGGTAACGCTTGAGCAACTGGCATTAGTCCTCAACGGGCAACATATTGGTGCCAACTGCCAAATTAATGATGTCACCACAGATACACGAAAATTAACTTCCGGCTGTCTGTTTGTCGCCCTGAAGGGTGAACGCTTTGACGCTCATGACTTCGCGCAGAAAGCCATTGATGGTGGTGCCAGTGCATTACTGGTCAGCCGCCAGTTACCTCTGGATATTCCTCAACTGGTAGTGGAAGACACTCGTATTGCGTTTGGGCAACTGGGTGCATGGGTGCGCCAGCAGGTGCCAGCGAGAGTTGTTGCGCTGACGGGTTCTTCGGGCAAAACCTCGGTTAAAGAGATGACAGCGGCCATTCTTGGGCGTTGTGGAAACACGCTCTACACCGCAGGCAATCTTAATAATGATATTGGTGTTCCCATGACGCTACTGCGTCTGACACCAGAGTATCAGTATGCCGTGATTGAGCTGGGTGCCAATCACCAGGGTGAAATCGCCTGGACCGTTAGCCTGACTCAACCAGAAGCTGCGCTGGTTAATAACCTGGCAGCTGCGCACCTGGAAGGTTTTGGCTCGCTGGCAGGGGTGGCAAAAGCCAAAGGTGAGATTTTTGGCGGGCTGTTACCCAACGGTATTGCCATTGTGAATGCAGATAACAATGACTTACCTCGCTGGCAGGCAGTGATTGGTGAACGCAAAATTTGGCGTTTTTCACCGGAACAACCCGGCAGTGATTTTCTGGCGCGTGATGTACGGATAACCACGCAGGGTACAGTTTTCACACTGTGTACCCCTGAAGGTGAATGTGAAGTGGTGTTGCCCTTCCCTGGGCGTCATAACATTGCTAATGCTCTGGCTGCAACGGCGTTGTCTATGGCAGTCGGTGCACCGTTGAGCGCGGTGAAAGCTGGTCTTGCAGAATTACAGGCTGTTCCGGGGCGTTTATTCCCCATTGCTTTATCAGCAACCCAGTTATTGTTGGACGATAGCTATAACGCCAATGTGGGGTCGATGACCGCTGCGGTGAGCGTATTGTCTGAAATGCCGGGTTACCGGGTACTGGTTGTAGGTGATATGGCTGAACTGGGTGATGAAGCACAAGCGTGCCATCGCCAAATCGGTGAGGCGGCGAAGGCTGCTGGGCTTGATAAAGTCCTGAGTGTGGGAAGCCTGAGTCATTTAATCAGTTCAGCCAGCGGTGTGGGTGAACATTACAGCAATAAAACGTTATTAATTGAACGGTTACGTGAATTAGTGGCGCAAAACTCAACAATAACAATGCTAGTGAAAGGGTCACGAAGTTCTGCCATGGAAGAGGTGGTACATGCATTACAGGAGAACAGGACATGCTAGTCTGGCTGGCCGAGCATTTGGTCAAATATTATTCCGGTTTTAACGTCTTCTCATATTTGACGTTCCGCGCCATCGTGAGCCTGTTGACCGCGTTGTTTATCTCTTTGTGGATGGGACCACGTATGATTGCCCGTCTGCAACAGTTGTCGTTTGGCCAGGTAGTGCGTAACGATGGCCCGGAAAGCCATTTCAGCAAACGTGGTACCCCCACCATGGGCGGCATCATGATTCTGACTGCCATTGTGGTTTCAGTTTTATTATGGGCATACCCGTCAAACCCGTATGTCTGGTGCGTGTTAACCGTACTGGTGGGTTTTGGCATTGTCGGGTTTGTCGATGATTACCGCAAAGTCGTACGCAAAGATACCAAAGGGCTGGTTGCGCGCTGGAAATATTTCTGGATGTCGGTGATTTCTCTGGGCGTTGCTTTCGGGTTATACGCGGCAGGCCATGGTACTCCAGCCACTCAACTGGTGGTGCCTTTCTTTAAAGACATCATGCCACAGCTTGGTCTGTTCTACGTAGTGCTGGCGTATTTTGTGATTGTCGGTACGGGTAACGCCGTTAACCTGACCGATGGTCTGGATGGCCTGGCCATTATGCCCACCGTGTTTGTTGCTGCAGGTTTTGCGTTAGTGGCCTGGGCTACGGGTAACATGAATTTCGCTAACTACCTGCATATTCCTTACCTGCGCCACGCTGGTGAGCTGGTTATCGTGTGTACTGCAATTGTTGGGGCCGGTTTGGGCTTCTTGTGGTTTAACACCTATCCGGCTCAGGTTTTTATGGGCGACGTGGGTTCTCTGGCACTGGGTGGAGCACTTGGCGTGATTGCCGTATTGCTGCGCCAGGAGTTCTTGCTGGTGATTATGGGTGGTGTGTTTGTGGTGGAGACGCTGTCGGTCATCTTACAGGTTGGGTCGTTTAAACTACGCGGTCAGCGCATTTTCCGTATGGCGCCTATCCACCATCACTATGAATTAAAAGGCTGGCCAGAACCGCGCGTTATTGTGCGCTTCTGGATTATCTCGCTGATGCTGGTCCTGATTGGGCTGGCTACGCTTAAGGTGCGTTAATCATGGCAGATTACCAGGGCAAAAACGTTGTTATCATCGGCCTGGGTTTAACCGGACTTTCCTGCGTTAATTTCTTCCTTGCGCGGGGGGTAACGCCGCGTGTAATGGATACGCGAGCGACACCTCCCGGGTTAGATAAGCTTCCGGAAAATATTGAACGCTATGTAGGTAGTCTGAATGAAGACTGGCTTCTTGCAGCAGATTTGATAATCGCCAGCCCTGGTATTGCCCTGGCTACACCCGCCCTGAGCGCTGCCGCAGACGCCGGGGTGGAAATCATCGGCGATATAGAACTCTTTTGCCGTGAAGTGCAGGCTCCTGTTGTTGCTGTTACCGGGTCTAATGGTAAAAGCACGGTGACAACACTTGTTGGCGAAATGGCGAAAGCTGCAGGCATCTCGGTTGGTGTGGGCGGTAATATCGGCCTGCCAGCTCTGATGCTGTTGGATTCACCTCATGAGTTGTATGTGCTTGAGCTTTCCAGTTTCCAGCTTGAAACCACTTACAGCCTTAATGCTGCCGCGGCCACTATTCTCAATGTCACTGAAGATCATATGGATCGTTATCCTTTCGGTCTTCAGCAATACCGTGCTGCCAAGTTACGTATTTATGAAAACGCTCATGTCTGCGTGGTGAATGCCGATGACGCATTGACGATGCCAGTGCGTGGCGCTGATGAACGGTGTGTCAGTTTTGGTGTGGATGTCGGCGATTACCACCTGAACCGCCAGCAGGGTGAAACCTGGCTGCGGGTTAAAGGTGAGAAAGTGCTCAATGTGAAAGAGATGAAACTGGTTGGGCGGCATAACTATACCAATGCGCTGGCGGCACTGGCGCTGGCAGATGCAGTGGGCTTACCTCGTGCCAGCAGCCTGAAAGCGCTGACCACGTTTACCGGCCTGGCTCATCGCTTTGAGTTGGTGCTGGAAAGTAAAGGTGTGCGTTGGATTAATGACTCCAAAGCCACCAATGTTGGCAGTACTGAAGCCGCGCTCAACGGTTTGCATTGTGAAGGGGCGTTGCATCTGCTGCTGGGGGGCGATGGTAAATCGGCAGACTTCTCGCCTTTGCGTCCTTTCCTTCAGGGGGACAGCATTCGTCTCTATTGCTTTGGCAGGGATGGTGCTCAACTGGCTGAACTCCGCCCTGATGTGGCGGAACAAACCGAAACGATGGAAGAAGCAATGCGGCTGATAGCTGCGCAAGTTAAGCCGGGAGATATGGTGTTGTTATCCCCCGCCTGTGCCAGCCTGGATCAGTTTAAAAACTTTGAACAGCGTGGCGAGATCTTCGCGCAACTGGCGAAGGAGTTGGGCTGATGCGTTTATCTCTCCCTCGTCTTCGTATGCCGCGGCTACCCGGGTTTTTTATCCTGGGGTGGTTATTTACCGCGCTGAAAGGCTGGGTGATGGGGTCCCGGGAGAAAGATGCCAACAGCATGGTGTTGTATGACCGTACATTGTTCTGGCTGACTCTGGGGCTGGCGGCAATTGGCTTTGTCATGGTGACTTCAGCGTCAATGCCCGTAGGGCAACGTTTGGCGGGCGATCCCTTTTTGTTCTCTAAGCGTGATGGGGTGTATCTGGTGCTGGCTTTTATCCTTGCGCTGGTTACCCTGCGTTTGCCTATGACGTTCTGGCAAAAATACAGTGCGCCTATGCTGCTGGCTTCAATTGTTATGTTGCTGGTTGTGTTGGTGGTAGGTAGCTCAGTAAACGGGGCATCACGCTGGATTTCTCTGGGGCCACTGCGTATTCAGCCAGCGGAATTTTCGAAGTTATCGCTGTTTTGTTATCTCTCCAACTACCTGGTGCGTAAGGTGGATGAAGTTCGTAACAATTTGCGCGGCTTCCTGAAGCCCATGGGCGTTATCCTGGTGATGGCGGTGTTATTACTGGCTCAGCCTGACCTTGGTACCGTGGTTGTATTGTTTGTAACGACTCTTGCGATGCTGTTCCTGGCGGGTGCCAAGCTTTGGCAATTTATTGCCATCATCGGCATGGGGATTTCCGCCGTGGTGTTACTGATTTTGGCCGAGCCTTATCGTATCCGGCGTGTGACCTCATTCTGGAACCCCTGGCAGGATCCCTTTGGCAGCGGCTACCAGTTAACGCAATCACTGATGGCCTTCGGGCGCGGTGAGCTTTGGGGGCAAGGGCTCGGGAATTCAGTACAAAAACTCGAATATTTGCCCGAAGCACATACCGATTTCATCTTCTCGATTATCGGTGAAGAGCTGGGATATATCGGTGTGGTACTGGCGCTTTTGATGGTATTCTTCGTCGCTTTTCGCGCCATGTCGATTGGCAAGCGTGCTTTGGAAATTGACCAGCGTTTCTCGGGTTTTCTGGCATGTTCTATCGGTATCTGGTTTAGCTTCCAGGCACTGGTAAACGTTGGGGCTGCTGCCGGTATGCTGCCAACGAAAGGGCTGACACTGCCGCTTATCAGCTATGGTGGTTCCAGCCTGCTGATTATGTCTACAGCAATCATATTATTGCTGCGAATTGATTATGAAACACGCCTGGAAAAAGCACAGGCGTTTACACGAGGTGCACGATGAGTAGTGGACCTAAGCGATTAATGGTGATGGCTGGCGGGACTGGCGGGCACGTTTTCCCCGGGCTTGCTGTTGCTCACTATTTGATGGCTCAGGGCTGGCAGGTTCGCTGGCTGGGTACCGCAGACCGCATGGAAGCAGATTTGGTTCCGGCGCGTGGTATCGAAATTGATTTTATTCGTATTTCAGGGATTCGCGGTAAAGGGCTGAAAGCCATGTTACTGGCACCATGGCGGATATTTAACGCCTGGCGTCAGGCCCGGGCCATTATGAAAAATTATCGCCCGGATGTGGTATTAGGCATGGGGGGTTATGTGTCCGGCCCTGGCGGCCTGGCTGCATGGTCGTTGGGTATTCCTGTGGTTTTGCATGAGCAAAATGGCATTGCCGGGTTAACCAATAAATGGTTGTCGCGCATTGCCAGTAAAGTAATGCAGGCATTCCCGGGGGCTTTCCCTAAGGCAGATGTTGTGGGTAACCCTGTCCGTGAGGATGTGCTGGCACTGCCATTACCGCAAGACAGGCTGTCCGGGCGTACCGGGCCAGTTCGGGTATTAGTGGTGGGTGGTTCTCAGGGCGCCCGGGTGCTCAACCAAACAATGCCCGGAGTTGCCGCGCAATTAGGGGAACACATCACCATTTGGCACCAGTGTGGGAAAGGTGCCGGAGAAGCGGTTTCGCAGGCTTATGCAACGGCAACGCCTGTCAGGCATAAAGTTACTGAGTTTATTGACGATATGGCTCAGGCATACGCCTGGGCAGATGTTGTGGTCTGCCGCTCCGGAGCTCTGACAGTTAGTGAAATTGCTGCTGCGGGTTTACCCGCTATTTTTGTGCCTTTTCAGCATAAAGACCGCCAGCAATACTGGAACGCTGCACCACTGGAAAAAGCCGGGGCTGCACGCATTTTGGAGCAACCGCAATTCACGGCTCAGGCCGTGGCCGATATTCTGAGTGGTTGGGATCGTCAGGTTCTGCTCTCGATGGCGAAATTAGCCCGGGAAGCAGCGATTCCTGATGCAACACAACGTGTGGCAAATGAGATTGTGCATCAGGCCAGAGCCTGATGTGTCGGGTTGCGACAGGCAACCGCATGTTTTTGATGTGAAGGCAAAGAGCCTCAGGTTTAAAGAATGAATACACAAGAACTGGCAAAACTGCGTTCAATCGTTCCTGAAATGCGCCGCGTGCGGCACATTCACTTTGTTGGCATCGGCGGTGCCGGCATGGGAGGGATTGCCGAAGTGCTGGCGAATGAAGGTTATCAAATCAGCGGTTCTGATTTAGCGCCAAACCCGGTTACGCAGCAACTGTCAGCGCTGGGCGCGACGATTTACTTTAATCATCGGCCTGAAAACGTCCGCGATGCCAGTGTGGTTGTGGTATCCACTGCCATTCGGGCGGATAACCCGGAAATTATTGCTGCTCATGAAGCACGTATTCCGGTTATTCGCCGAGCTGAAATGCTGGCGGAATTGATGCGCTTTCGTCATGGCATTGCTATTGCCGGTACGCATGGGAAAACTACCACCACGGCGATGGTGGCGAGTATTTATGCAGAAGCAGGTCTTGACCCGACATTCGTGAATGGTGGCCTGGTCAAAGCGGCAGGTACTCATGCGCGTTTAGGGCACAGCCGTTACCTGATTGCAGAAGCAGACGAAAGCGATGCCTCTTTCCTGCATTTGCAGCCAATGGTAGCTGTGGTAACCAATATCGAAGCCGACCATATGGATACTTACCATGGCGACTTTGAGAACCTGAAGCAGACATTTATTAATTTTCTTCACAACCTGCCGTTTTATGGCAGAGCGGTGATGTGTGTGGATGACCCGGTTATCAAAGAGTTGTTGCCACGGGTTGGGCGTCAACTGACCACTTACGGTTTTAGTGAAGATGCGGATGTTCGCATTGAAAACTACCTGCAGTCAGGCGCACAAGGGCACTTTGACATCCTGCGCCAGGATAAACCCGTACTGCATGTTATGTTGAATGCCCCAGGCCGGCATAACGCCCTGAATGCAGCTGCTGCAGTGGCAGTAGCAACCGAAGAAGGCATTGATGACAGCGCAATTTTACGCGCGCTTGAAAGTTTTGCCGGTACCGGGCGTCGTTTCGATTTCCTTGGCGAGTTTCCGCTTGATGCCATTAATGGCAAAGAGGGCAAAGCGTTGTTGGTTGATGACTACGGTCACCACCCGACTGAAGTTGACGCAACTATCAAGGCTGCGCGTGCAGGGTGGCCGGACAAACACCTGGTAATGGTGTTCCAGCCTCACCGTTACACGCGTACCCGAGATTTGTACGACGACTTTGCCAACGTGTTATCGCAGGTTGATGCGCTAATTATGCTGGATGTGTACCCGGCTGGAGAAGCACCGATCCCGGGCGCAGACAGCCGTTCTCTGTGTCGTACGATTCGCGGGCGTGGCAAGGTTGACCCGATTCTGGTTTCCGATCATGCACAGGTAGCCCAAATGTTGGCGCCGATTCTGTCGGGGAATGATTTAGTGCTGGTTCAGGGGGCGGGCAATATTGGCAAGATAGCGCGTACTTTGGCAGAGACACGTCTGGTTCCTCAGTTACAGGAGGAAGACAGCCATGGTTGAGAAATTAGCATTTTTACAGGGTGGCAACGCAGGTCAGTTACCTGTTGTGTTCCAGCCTGGTCCCAAAGCTTTTGGGCAGTTTGTTGTAAATACACTGGAACTGGCGGAGTGATATGTCCCAGGCGGCGTTGAATACACGTACTCAACAGGAAGAAAAAGCCTTTTCCGGGCGCAGTAATGGCTCGCGTCTTGCGGGCATTATCTTTCTGATGGCGGTACTACTGACAATCTTTATCGGCGGCTGGATGGTTGTGCGCTGGATGGAAGATGCTCAGCGCTTGCCTCTGTCTCGTCTTGTTGTGACGGGTGAGCGCCATTACACACGTAATGATGATATTCGCCAGTCAATATTGGCTTTGGGCGCGCCAGGAACGTTTATGACGCAGGATGTGGACATTATCCAGCAGCAAATAGAACGGCTTCCCTGGATAAAACAGGCCAGTGTCAGAAAACAGTGGCCTGATGAATTGAAGATTCATCTGGTTGAATATGTGCCGATTGCACGCTGGAATGACCAGCACATGATTGATGCACAAGGGAATTCATTCAGTGCACCTGCTGACAGGTCGGCAAAACAAGTATTGCCGGGTCTGTCTGGTCCGGAAGGAAGCGAGGTTGAAGTCCTTGAAGGATACCGGGCAATGAGTGATGTGCTGGCGAAATCCAGGTTTACGTTGAAGGATGCAGCCATGACGGCCAGACGGTCGTGGGTTTTAACCCTGAATGACGGGATTAAACTCAACCTCGGCCGTGGCGATACGATGAAACGCCTGAACCGCTTTATCGAACTTTACCCAGTTCTTTTAAAGCAGGCGCAGACGGACAACAAGCTTATCAGTTATGTTGACCTGCGCTATGACTCAGGTGCCGCGGTGGGTTGGGCTCCGGCCCCTGCTCCCGCTGAAGGAACTAATCAACAACAGAATCAGGCACAGGCAAAACAACAATGATTAAGTCGACGGACAGAAAACTGGTGGTTGGACTGGAGATTGGCACTGCAAAAGTTGCCGCTTTAGTAGGGGAAGTTCTGCCCGACGGAGTGATTAACATTATCGGTGTGGGAAGTTGTCCGTCCCGGGGTATGGATAAAGGCGGGGTTAACGATCTTGAATCTGTGGTTAAGTGCGTACAGCGCGCCATTGATCAGGCAGAGTTAATGGCAGACTGCCAAATATCTTCTGTCTACCTGGCGCTGTCAGGTAAACACATTAGTTGCCAGAACGAAATCGGCATGGTGCCAATTTCAGAAGAAGAAGTAACCCAGGAAGATGTGGAAAATGTGGTGCATACGGCGAAATCTGTTCGCGTAAGAGATGAACATCGTGTACTGCACGTTATTCCACAAGAATATGCCATTGATTACCAGGAAGGGATTAAAAACCCGGTTGGTTTATCGGGTGTGCGTATGCAGGCCAAGGTGCATTTGATTACCTGCCACAACGATATGGCGAAAAATATCGTGAAAGCCGTGGAGCGTTGTGGCCTGAAGGTTGACCAACTGATTTTCGCCGGGCTGGCCTCAAGCTACGCTGTACTGACAGAAGATGAGCGCGAGTTGGGCGTCTGTGTCGTCGATATCGGCGGTGGTACAATGGATATGGCAGTATACACTGGCGGCGCGTTGCGCCACACCAAAGTCATTCCCTACGCAGGGAATGTGGTCACCAGTGATATCGCTTACGCTTTTGGTACACCGCCCAGCGATGCAGAAGCTATTAAAGTGCGTCACGGTTGTGCACTGGGGTCACTGGTGGGCAAAGATGAAAGTGTTGAAGTACCCAGCGTGGGAGGCAGGCCGCCGCGCAGCCTTCAGCGCCAGACTTTGGCAGAGGTTATCGAACCTCGCTACACCGAATTGTTGAATTTGGTGAATGAAGAGATCCTGCAACTGCAGGAACAGTTACGCCAGCAAGGTGTCAAACACCACCTGGCTGCAGGGATTGTGCTGACAGGTGGCGCAGCCCAAATGGAGGGTTTGGCCGCGTGTGCCCAACGAGTATTCCATACTCAGGTGCGCATTGGTCAGCCTTTAAATATCACAGGTCTTACCGATTATGCTCAGGAGCCGTATTATTCAACCGCAGTTGGGTTATTACATTACGGCAAGGAATCGCATTTAACCGGTGAAGCTGAAGTGGAAAAGCACACATCAGTCACTTCGTGGTTTAAACGAATTAATAGCTGGCTGAGAAAAGAGTTTTAATTTTATTAAGAGACTATGACAATAAGTAGTCTCAGGCGACAGGCACAAAACGGAGAGAAACTATGTTTGAACCTATGGAACTGACCAATGACGCGGTGATTAAAGTCATCGGCGTCGGTGGTGGCGGTGGTAATGCCGTAGAACACATGGTGCGCGAACGTATTGAAGGCGTTGAATTTTTTGCCGTCAATACTGATGCACAGGCACTGCGTAAAACAGCCGTTGGCCAGACAATTCAGATCGGTAGTGGCATCACTAAAGGTCTGGGTGCTGGTGCAAACCCGGAAGTAGGCCGTAATGCAGCGGAAGAAGACCGTGAAGCGTTGCGTTCTGCACTGGAAGGTGCTGATATGGTCTTTATCGCAGCTGGTATGGGCGGTGGTACCGGAACCGGTGCAGCGCCAGTTGTTGCTGAAGTTGCAAAAGATTTAGGTATTCTGACCGTTGCTGTGGTGACCAAGCCTTTTAATTTTGAAGGCAAAAAGCGCATGGCATTCGCGGAGCAGGGTATCACTGAACTGTCCAAGCATGTCGATTCATTGATTACGATTCCGAACGACAAACTGCTGAAGGTGCTTGGCCGTGGCATCTCTTTGCTGGATGCATTCGGTGCAGCGAACGATGTTCTGAAAGGCGCAGTACAGGGGATCGCAGAACTGATTACTCGTCCAGGCCTGATGAACGTTGACTTTGCTGACGTACGCACGGTGATGTCCGAAATGGGTTATGCCATGATGGGCTCAGGTGTGGCAACCGGCGAAGACCGTGCTGAAGAAGCTGCTGAAATGGCTATCTCCAGCCCACTGCTGGAAGATATCGATCTGTCTGGCGCTCGTGGCGTGCTGGTCAACATCACCGCTGGCTTCGACCTGCGTCTGGATGAGTTCGAAACTGTGGGTAATACTATCCGTGCTTTCGCGTCTGATAATGCTACAGTGGTTATCGGTACTTCTCTGGATCCAGAAATGAACGACGAGCTGCGTG
The DNA here is from genome assembly GCF_000705335.1 of Mangrovibacter sp. MFB070. Classification (NCBI taxonomy): domain Bacteria; kingdom Pseudomonadati; phylum Pseudomonadota; class Gammaproteobacteria; order Enterobacterales; family Enterobacteriaceae; genus Mangrovibacter; species Mangrovibacter sp. MFB070. Next base: position 106,263 of record NZ_JJMI01000019.1, on the reverse strand, counting down.
TGACTGTTGTTGCCACCGGGATTGGTATGGACAAACGTCCTGAAATCACGTTGGTAACCAACAAGCAACAGCAGCAGCCGGTTATGGGTTACCAGAGCGGTATGACTCAGTTGCAGCCAGAACAGAAAAATGTGGCGAAAGTCGTGAACGATACGGCTTCCCAGAGCAATAAAGAACCTGATTATCTGGATATTCCAGCCTTCCTGCGTAAGCAGGCAGACTAAGAATTAGCCGGAATTTGGGTATCTCAGCTCTTTGTGCTACTATGGCCTGCCGATAGTGATGTACACTTTCGGTTGGATCAGTAACAGGCGAGATAATGCGATGATCAAACAAAGGACATTAAAACGTATTGTTCAGGCGACGGGTGTCGGTTTACATACCGGCAAGAAAGTCACGCTGACGCTACGCCCTGCACCGGCTAACACCGGGGTCATCTATCGTCGTACCGACTTGAATCCACCGGTAGATTTCCCGGCTGATGCCAAATCTGTGCGTGATACCATGCTCTGTACGTGCCTGGTAAATGAGCATGACGTGCGGATATCAACTGTGGAGCACCTGAATGCAGCTTTGGCTGGTTTAGGCATCGACAACATTATTGTTGAAGTGGATGCACCGGAAATCCCAATTATGGATGGCAGTGCTGCTCCCTTTGTTTATCTGTTGATGGACGCAGGGGTTGACGAACTGAATGTTGCGAAGAAATTCGTGCGCATTAAAGATGTCGTCCGGGTTGAAGATGGTGATAAATGGGCAGAGTTCAGGCCGCATAATGGCTTTACTCTGGATTTCACCATTGACTTTAATCACCCGGCGATTGATGCCAGCACTCAGCGTTACAGCATGAACTTCTCGGCAGATGCGTTTATGCGACAAATCAGCCGGGCGCGTACTTTTGGTTTTATGCGTGACATCGAATATCTTCAGTCACGTGGTTTGTGCCTTGGTGGTAGCTTTGATTGTGCTATCGTCGTGGACGACTACCGTGTGCTGAATGAAGATGGCCTGCGTTTTGAAGACGAGTTTGTGCGTCACAAAATGCTGGATGCCATTGGTGACCTGTTTATGTGTGGTCACAATATTATCGGTGCGTTTACTGCGTATAAATCCGGCCATGCGTTGAATAACAAACTGTTGCAGGCTGTGCTTGCTAAACAGGAAGCGTGGGAATACGTGACCTTCGAGGACGAAGCTGAACTGCCACTGGCTTTCAAGGCACCGTCGACAGTCCTGGCATAAGGGCGAGATACGTTTAAAACGACTGGTTAATCAGGCACTCTCTCCGGCCTGGTGACCCAGTCGTTTTTTATTTCTGCTGCACAACAGCTATTTCCTCTTTTTTGCTCCTGTTTTTTCATTTAATCGGTTTGTTCGCTCATTTGTTACGCGTTTTTTCGGGGTTCATCGCAGGGATTAAGCTGATGAACGGCGCGTTTGGTGATACTATTTGGTCGCTAAAATGTGGCTTGTCAGTTTGAATAGCCAAAATGATTCAATTCCTTTGGTGAAATAGAGTGTCTGGTATATTTGCGCGTTGGCGACAATTAGGTAGACGATATTTCTGGCCCCATCTCCTGTTAGGGATGGTCGCGGCCAGTTTTGGGCTACCTGTTTTAGCGAGCAGCAGCGCGGGTGCTACCACACCAGCAGAAACCACTGCGAACTATAATCGTTTTAATCCCGCACTTTCGTTGGCGCAATTGCAGGAAAGCAACCGCCGCCAGTCAACTTTTAGCGTCGACTACTGGCACCAACATGCAATTCGTACTGTTATCCGCCACCTGACTTTTGTGATGGCGCCTCAGGTGATGGCCGGGGCTTCGGTGTCCGATGACTCGCCACTGGAAAAACAGCACATTGCATTGCTTGATACACTTAGTGCGCTGCTTACTCAGGAAAGCAAACCACCGTCAGTTGTACGCCAGGAACCCTGGCCTGCAATGGCACCTTCACTCTCCTTTACCTTCACGAACTGGCTGGGTACCGCTCAGGGGATTCGTGCAGGCCCGCAGGCTCGCTGCTGATAAACACCACTACTCTTATCATTTTGTTTTATCGCTCAGCGAAGCGTTTGGGAATTTATTATGTTAGTCAAACTATTAACTAAAGTATTCGGAAGCCGTAACGACCGTACATTGCGTCGTATGCGTAAACTTGTTACGCAAATTAACGCTATGGAACCGGCAATTGAAAAATTGTCAGATGATGAACTCAAAGGCAAAACAGGCGAGTTCCGTGCACGCCTGGAGAAAGGCGACGCACTGGAAAGTATCCTGCCTGAAGCGTTCGCGGTAGTACGTGAAGCCAGTAAACGCGTATTTGGTATGCGCCACTTCGATGTCCAGTTGCTCGGTGGTATGGTGCTCAATGAGCGCTGCATTGCGGAAATGCGTACTGGTGAAGGTAAAACACTGACAGCAACATTACCGGCTTACCTGAATGCCCTGAGCGGTAAAGGTGTGCATGTAGTAACGGTGAACGATTACCTCGCCCAGCGTGATGCTGAGAATAACCGCCCGCTGTTTGAATTCCTGGGCCTGAGCGTGGGTATCAACCTGCCAGGTATGCCAGCGCCAGCGAAGCGTGAAGCTTATGCTGCAGATATTACTTACGGCACCAACAATGAGTACGGGTTCGATTACCTGCGTGACAACATGGCATTCAGCCCGGAAGAGCGTGTTCAACGTAAACTGCATTATGCGCTGGTGGATGAAGTTGACTCCATCCTTATCGATGAAGCACGTACTCCATTGATCATTTCTGGCCCGGCGGAAGACAGCTCAGAAATGTACCGCCGTGTGAACACCATCATTCCTCATCTGGTCCGCCAGGAAAAAGAAGATTCCGATACCTTCCAGGGTGAAGGTCACTTCTCCGTAGATGAAAAAGCACGCCAGGTTAACCTGACTGAACGTGGTCTGGTGCTGATAGAAGAATTACTGGTACAGGAAGGCATTATGGATGAAGGTGAATCTTTGTATTCACCGGCCAATATTATGCTGATGCACCACGTAACGGCGGCGCTGCGCGCACATGCCCTGTTTACCCGCGATGTTGATTACATTGTAAAAGACGGCGAAGTCATCATTGTTGATGAACATACTGGCCGTACCATGCAAGGGCGTCGTTGGTCTGATGGCCTTCACCAGGCAGTGGAAGCAAAAGAAGGGGTTGATATTCAGAATGAAAACCAGACCCTGGCGTCAATAACCTTCCAGAACTACTTCCGTCTGTATGAAAAACTCGCGGGTATGACGGGGACGGCAGATACCGAAGCTTTTGAGTTCAGTTCAATCTATAAACTGGACACGGTTGTTGTGCCAACCAACCGGCCTATGGTTCGTAAAGACATGGCTGACCTGGTCTACATGACCGAAGCAGAGAAAATTGGCGCGATCATTGAAGATATTCGTGATCGTACTGCAAATGGCCAGCCTGTTCTGGTTGGTACTATCTCCATTGAGAAATCTGAACTGGTTGCTCAGGAACTGACGAAAGCAGGCATCAAACACAATGTACTGAATGCGAAGTTCCATGCGCGTGAAGCAGACATTGTTGCTCAGGCCGGTTACCCTGGCTCTGTTACTATCGCCACCAACATGGCTGGCCGTGGTACTGATATTATGTTGGGTGGTAGCTGGCAGGCTGAGTTGGCCGAGCTTGAAGCGCCAACTGAAGAACAAATTGCTGAAATCAAGAGTAACTGGCAGCAACGTCACGATGCTGTACTGGCATCCGGTGGTCTGCATATTATCGGTACTGAACGCCATGAATCGCGCCGTATCGATAACCAGTTGCGTGGCCGTTCAGGCCGTCAGGGCGACCCGGGTTCATCACGTTTCTATCTGTCAATGGAAGATGCCCTGATGCGTATTTTCGCATCAGACCGCGTGTCTAACATGATGCGTAAACTGGGGATGAAACCAGGCGAAGCCATTGAGCACCCCTGGGTTACCAAAGCTATCGCCAATGCGCAGCGTAAAGTTGAAAGCCGCAACTTTGATATTCGTAAGCAATTGCTGGAATATGATGATGTGGCGAATGACCAGCGGCGTGCAATTTATACTCAGCGTAACGAATTGCTGGATGCCAGTGATGTCAGCGAGACAATCAACAGCATTCGTGAAGATGTATTTAAAACCACGATTGATGCCCATATTCCGCCTCAGTCTCTGGAAGAGATGTGGGATATCCCTGGTTTGGAAGAGCGTCTGAAAAGTGATTTCGACCTCGAACTGCCGATTTCTGAATGGCTGGACAAAGAGCCTGAACTGCACGAAGAAACATTGCGTGAACGTATTCTGCAGATGGCTGTTGAAGTCTATCAGCGTAAAGAAGAAATTGTTGGCACCGAGATGATGCGCAATTTCGAAAAAGGTGTGATGCTGCAGACGCTGGACAGCCTGTGGAAAGAGCACCTTGCTGCCATGGATTACCTGCGTCAGGGGATTCACTTGCGCGGCTATGCGCAAAAAGATCCTAAGCAAGAGTATAAACGTGAATCTTTCTCTATGTTCGCGGCTATGCTGGAGTCACTGAAGTACGAAGTAATCAGTACGCTGAGCAAAGTTCAGGTGCGTTTACCGGAAGAAGTTGAAGCCATGGAACAGCAACGCCGTGAAGAGGCTGAGCGCCTGGCGCAAATGCAGCAACTGAGCCATCAAAGTGATGATCTCCAGGCTGCACAGTCTCTGGCTGAACAGACCGGTGATCGTAAAGTGGGTCGTAATGATCCTTGCCCTTGCGGCTCAGGCAAAAAATATAAGCAGTGCCATGGGCGCCTGAGCTAAGCCAGGTACATGTTGTTGGTAAGATTTTAACGTTAATTAATCGGGCCAGGGGGAAACCTCTGGCCCGGTCGTATCCGGGGCACAGGCAACTGCGCCTCTTTTTCAGGAGCTTCCCGATGAAACGATTTGAGATAGCGGTTGGGATCATTCGTAATCAGAACGCAGAGATTTTTCTGGCGCAACGAAGTGCTGACTCGCATATGGCGAACATGTGGGAGTTTCCTGGTGGGAAAATTGAGCAAGGCGAAACCCCCGAACAGGCACTGGAACGGGAGTTAATGGAAGAAGTTGGAATTACGCCCACAAGTTTCTCATTATTTGAAAAACAGGAACACCAGTTTCCGGACAGGCACGTCAGCCTGTGGTTTTTCCTTGTAGAACAGTGGGATGGTGAACCCTGGGGGAAAGAAGGGCAACCTTCTCGTTGGGTGGACCAACAGGCGCTGGAGCCGGAACAATTTCCGCCCGCCAATGCGCCTGTTATCGCGAAGCTGAAGCAAACGGCTTAGTCCTGCTTTTCACTCCAGTCATCGCTGTCAGATAAGGTGTTTTGGCTGGGGATACGTTTCTCTTCTGCGGCCCATTCACCTAAATCAATCAACTGGCAGCGCTTTGAACAAAATGGCCGCCATGGGCTTTGTTCACCCCAGATGACGGTTTTGCCACAGGTTGGGCAGTTCACTTCTGTTGTTTCAGACATCTTACTTCCTTAGCAGCAAGCCAAATTGAAATCAATCCGCTCTGGTATTACCCCATGTTCACTATCCAGAGGCAGGAAACGAATAGCAAAACGGCTTTTATGCCCGGACACTTGCGGATAGATAGCATCCTCAAGATTCATCTCCAGGCGCAACAAATCAGCATCATCACCATTGTCCTGATAAAACCCATTGAGACTGGTTTGTTTACGAAAGGGCGAAGAATGGCGAATCAGGTCAAGGATCAAGACAAGCGTTTCGCGCAATGGCTCCAGGCTGCTGAGCCAGTGGCTTACCTGATTACTGCGTGTACTTTCGCTGGATTTCAGCCAGACATGCAGTGTTGGCAAATCAAAGCTACAGCACCCGCCAGGAATGCTTAAGCGCTGGCGAACCAGGCTTATCAGTTTATCTTCACGCAATGTTTGCCCTAAACGCGAGCCTGCCATCAGACGTGAGCCTGTATTCTTTAACTGCTCTTTTAGTGATGTGATTCGCTGCATATCCACACCAGGAACTTCTACCCATGCCTGAAGTTTACGCTGCTGGCGTTCCAGTTCTTTTAGTAATTCAGTACGAATATCACCGCGTTCAAAAATATCCAGCAGGTCACTAATATTTCTTAAGAAATAAAGAGCGGAGGGGTAATCATTCAAAGGGAGCTGAGAAGAAAGTTGTTGTAGCAAAAACTCTATACGCAACCAGGTGCGCATTTTCTCGCTCAGGGGATGTTCAAAAAGTATTTGCGAGCTCATTCTTCCTCATTCCTGTCTGACGGACTGCATAGCCAGCGCCATGTATCGTTGGTGCAGGCGGGCCACATCGCGAGTTAATGTTTGTGGTAAACCATCATTATTAATAATGTCATCTGCGGCAGCAAGACGCGCCTCCCGGCTTACCTGTGCTGAGATAATGTGTTGCGCAAGTTCACGGCTGACATTATCTCGTGCCATGGTTCTCTGAAGCTGTGTTTCAGTGCTGACATCAACAACCAATACGCGGTCAGCCTGCTGCTGAAGTTGGTTTTCAACCAGCAAAGGTACGACCCACAAAACATAAGGCGAAGACGCCTGAGCAATAGCTTGCTGCGTCCGTTGGTGAATTAATGGGTGTAATAAGGCATTAAGCCACTGCTTTTCTTTGGGATCAGTAAAAATAAGTTCGCGCAGAGCTGTGCGGTTGAGTGCGCCTTCGTGGTTGATAACCTGTTCGCCAAAATGCCCGGCAATTTTTTGCAGGGCTGGTTGGCCCGGCGCCACAACTTCTCTGGCGATAATGTCTGCATCAACAAGCGATACACCATGGTTGGCAAATAACGCGGCAACAGTACTTTTGCCACTGCCAATCCCTCCGGTAAGCGCAACAGTGAAGACCATAAACAACGAAACCCCGATGTGATGAGTGTGCTTATAACAAAAGAAAAATGCCTTTCCCCTTGTGAAACCATGCCAGAGCTCAACATGCCGCCATTAGCTGTGTTTTTTTACACAGCAGGGCAAACAGTACTTCGAAATATTTACCTCCAGCTCTGCTTAGCCTGGGCTGGCTGATTCATGTTTTCGAAAAAAACGAGCAATACATGGTAATAAATAAGCTTTTAATACAGGTTATTCCTTAACACCATACTTACGCTAAATTTATAGGATTGTAGCGTAAAAAAGTCGCTTTTCGCAGTCTTGCGCTGCCTTTATTAGTGCGTAAGATAACGTCACTGGAGTCGGCAGTTGTATCGCCTCTTACCCTTTATTACATCGCCACGACCAGGATAATCGCAAATGCGTATTGAAGAAGATATCAAGTTAGGTTTTAAAGACGTTCTCATCCGCCCAAAACGTTCCACACTGAAGAGCCGCTCTGATGTAGAGCTTGAACGCCAGTATACTTTTAAACATTCTGGTGTGAACTGGGCTGGCGTTCCTGTTATTGCAGCAAATATGGATACAGTGGGAACCTTCAGCATGGCAAGTGCTCTGGCGGCGTTTGATATTTTGACCGCCGTCCACAAGCATTATTCCGTTGAAGACTGGCGCCAGTTTGTTGAGCAATCTCCGGCAACTGTGCTGCGCCATGTCATGGTATCTACGGGGACATCCGCTGCCGATTTTGAAAAAACCAAACAGATTCTGGCGTTGAGCCCGTCTCTGGCTTTTGTGTGTATCGATGTGGCTAATGGTTACTCCGAGCATTTCGTTCAGTTTGTGGCAAAAGCGCGTGAAGCATGGCCTGATAAAGTTATTTGTGCCGGGAATGTGGTAACGGGCGAAATGTGCGAAGAACTGATCCTGTCAGGTGCCGATATCGTGAAAGTCGGCATTGGGCCCGGATCTGTTTGTACCACTCGGGTAAAAACCGGGGTCGGTTACCCACAGTTGTCTGCTGTCATCGAGTGTGCAGATGCCGCTCATGGCCTTGGTGGGCAAATTGTCAGTGATGGTGGTTGTACTGTGCCAGGTGACGTGGCCAAAGCATTTGGCGGTGGTGCTGATTTTGTCATGCTTGGCGGTATGCTGGCAGGCCATGAAGAGAGTGGTGGCACTGTAGTTGAAGAAAATGGTGAGAAATTTATGCTGTTCTATGGCATGAGTTCTGCTTCTGCTATGAACCGCCATGTCGGTGGTGTGGCTGAATACCGGGCTGCAGAGGGCAAAACCGTGAAGCTTCCCTTGCGTGGGTCGGTTGAAAATACTGCACGGGATATCCTGGGTGGGCTGCGTTCAGCCTGTACCTATGTGGGAGCTTCCCGCCTGAAAGAGTTGACTAAACGCACGACATTTATTCGTGTGCAGGAGCAAGAAAACCGGGTGTTTAACAGCCTGTAATAGTTTGCCACAGTACTAACAGGGTAAGAGTGTCTTACCCTGTTGCTCTTTATTAACCCACAGTAATTAACCTGCTCCCATTGCTTCCCCCAGCCCAAAAATAGGCAAATACATTGCCAGCACAAGCAAACCAGTTATCAGCCCGGTAATTACCATTAACAACGGTTCCATTAGTTGAGTTAACTGGCTGGCCTGTAGTTGCGTATTTTCTCTGTGCCAGTCGGCAAGTTTTTCCAGCATAGTATCCAACGCACCAGATTGTTCCCCGGTTGTCACTAACTGATAGCAGAGTGGTGTAAAACAGCCATGCTGGCGCATAGCTTCACCCAGAGTTATACCCTGAGTAACATCTTCCAGAAGTTGCCCTATAACCTGCCGCCAGTGGCTGGTGTCGGGGAGAGTCTCTTTAACAAGCTGTAACCCCTGCAGAATATTTACGCCTGATTGTTGTGTCAGGGCGAGCATCATAAAAATCTGGCTGCGCATCAGTGACCCGTACAGCCGATTCATTACTGGGGCGCGTTGTAACAGGTATTGGGTAAATCTGTGCCATGCTTTTCTGGCAGGCCACACCACAAGGATAACCGCCGTAAGGCCGGTAAACGCCAGAATGTACAGATGTTGGCTAAGCCAGGCAGATACAGACATCAAAATACGTGTCACTGCTGGAAGTGGAGTATTAAATGCCTGGTAGATATCCGCGAAAGTTGGCAGAACAAACAGTAGCATGCCCAGTGTAACGGCCAGTGCCATACACAGAGTCAGTAATGGGTAGCGTAGTGCTTTCGACACAGTACGCTGCAAGGTGCGCTGTTGTTCTTGTTGCTCAGACAGGTGCGTAAAGCATAAATCCAGCTTCCCTGTCATTTCACCTGTGCGGCTCAGAGCGACGAACAAGGGAGGGAAGAGCTCAGGCCAGCTTTGAATAATGGACGAAAAAGGTTCACCTTCGTTGAGCCGTAATGTGATTTGTTGCATTACCGCCTGCCAAAGCGGGGAAGCATGTTGCTGACCGAGTAACACCAGTGCATCTGGCAGGCTGATACCCGCTTTCAGCAATGCCGACAGCTGTTGTAAAAAATGGATTCGGTGATCCATATGGCGGGGTTTACTTTCATACGCCCGTGCCCGTTGAATGCGTACCGGAAATAATGCCTGGCTACAAAGCAGGGTCATTATCTCTATTTTCCCAACGGCAAAACTGATGCCGGATTGCGGGTTGCCTTTTATATCAAGTGCAGACCAGCGCCAAAGCGATAACTTAGCTGCCATGAGGTAACCCCAACACTCGGTACAGCTCATTCACTGTCGTTTCCCCGCGGCTGACTGCCTGGCAGCCATGTTCGAAAAGTGCTATGCAACCTTGTTGCTTTGCGAGTTCAGCAATTTGTGTGGCTGTATCTCCGCGTAATAAAGCATCATGAACCTCGGGTGTGATAGCCAGAACTTCAAACAGTGCCACCCGCCCATAGAACCCGCTGTAGCACTGCTCACAACCAACCGGTATCCAGTCTGGTAAAGGTAACCGGCTCACTGTTCGGGGCAGAACCAGTGGTTTGGTATGTTGTTTACGGCAATGTGGGCACAATTTTCTGACCAGCCGTTGCGCAATAACCAGTTTGAGTGCTGAAGCAATCATCCAGCGGGCAATGCCCATTTGTTCCAGGCGAACAAGTGTATCGGTCGTGGAGTTGGTGTGTAGCGTGGATAACACCAAATGCCCGGTTTGTGCGGCCTTAATAGCAATTTCAGCAGTTTCGTTGTCACGGATCTCACCTACCATAATGACATCAGGATCCTGGCGCAGTAGAGCCCGCAACACTCGCTGAAATGTTAAACCCGCCTTCAGATTTACTTGCGCCTGGTTAAGCCCGCTTAGTGGAATTTCTATTGGGTCTTCAACACTGCTGATATTAATACCTGGTTGATTAAGGGCATTCAGGCCGCTATACAAGGAGACAGTTTTCCCACTCCCGGTCGGGCCTGTCACCAGAATCAGCCCTTGCGGCGCGTTGAGTGCATTTTTAAATTCATCCAGTTGCCGGGGGGCAAGGCCAAGTGCATCAAGTGAGAGTTGTTCATCCTGCTTATGTAAAACCCGTAAGACGATTTTTTCTCCAGCCCTGCAGGGGAGTGTCGCCAGGCGAAACGAAATATTCCCGGGGAGGTCCGGAAGTGTGAATTGCCCGTCCTGGGGAAGACGTTTCTCTGCGATATCCATATCGCTGAGTACTTTCAACCGGGCGACAAGCGCGGGGTAGGCGTCTGCATTCCCCTGGTACTGTGTGTGTAATACGCCATCAATACGGAAACGCACACGGAACAGCGGCGTATCGGGCTCAAAATGAATATCCGAGGCCCGCTGGTTTAACGCCTGCTGCAATGTCTGTTCGATATGGACAACGGTGTTGTTGGCTGAGCCTGACGTGGGCTGGTAAGGTTCTGTTGCGTGGTGCTGCGCCCGGTGCCGTTCTATTTGTGCCGGTGACCAGTGCTCAACCACTACTTTTTTGTGGGACAGGAAGCGCAGTGAGCTGAGTAGTTCATCAGGGGCGCTATTTGCAACTGCAATGACAATCTCCGGGTCATGGCGCAGAAGCAGTGCGTGATGGCGGGCACACAAGGCAAAGAGTTTCTCATCACTCATTTATTCGTTCTCCAGTTTACTCGTCAGCAAAGCGGAATATGTCATTGCATGCCTGCTCAAGGCCTGTATTACCAGGCGCCGAACAGGTTTTTCGCCAGCCAGTGATACCCTGGTTGTCATCCCATTGTGGAAGCAGTGTTAATGAGAGACCGTTGAGGCTGTCCTGCCCGTTAAGCTGAATGCTCCCTGCTGTAACTGACAAGCTGGCGATATACCTTGAGGTTCGTGGGGCTGGAATTCCGTTGCTGTCAGCATGGCAGGGTGTGATGCCACCGCGTTCAATAGCGCAGAGTTCGACAGCGCTGCGGTAGGGCAATACATTTTGTAGAACGTCGGTTAATGCCGCTTTACGTAAGTAGTTTTGATATGCGGGAATAGCGGTTGCGCTAAGAATAGCGATGATGCCTACTACTACCATTAATTCAATCAGGGTGAAGCCACGTTGCCTGTGCATGGTTGTCTCCTTTGGTGTAACGGAGCTCGACTATGGCAGGTTGCGCCATATGCTTCGACAGGTTGTTTTTTATTCTGGAGTTTCTGTTCCTGAGTGAATATGCACACTGCAAAAAAAGCGGAATAAATGCGAGGATGCCTGAAAATACGGGCAGGCTGGCTGCCCGTAACGGAGAAAAAGCGCTCTAAGCGTTTAGCGGAAACGCATAGAGAGATCCAGTGCGCGGATATGTTTAGTCAGGGCACCTACTGAAATAAAATCCACACCAGTTTCAGCGCAGGCGCGCAGCGTATCCAGAGTCACGTTGCCAGACACTTCCAACTGGGCATTGCCCTGGGTTATCCCAACAGCTTTGCGCATCATATCGGTATCAAAGTTGTCCAGCATGATGATATCTGCGCCAGCATGTAGGGCATCCTGCAGTTCTTCAAGGTTTTCAACTTCGACTTCAATAGGAACATCAGGATGGATCCAGCTCGCTTTTTCGATTGCCTGGCGAACAGAGCCGGCGGCAATAATATGGTTTTCCTTGATCAGGAAGGCATCGGATAACCCCAGGCGGTGGTTGCTTCCGCCGCCACAGAGAACTGCATATTTTAGTGCGGTACGCAGGCCAGGAACAGTCTTGCGTGTATCCAGTAATTGGGTGTTCGTACCAGCCAGTTGTGTAACATAACGGTGAACTTCACTGGCAACACCAGAGAGCGTCTGTACAAAGTTCAGTGCGGTACGTTCACCTGTGAGCAGTATACGCGAGGAACCCGTCAGCTCGAATAATGGCTGGTTTGCCGTGATTTCATCACCATCATCGACATGCCATGTAACCTGTACGTTGCCGCCAAGCTGGATGAACACTTCTTCAACCCAGCGTTTGCCACAAAAAATACCTTCTTCGCGGGTGATAACAACAGCATGAGATGTGCTTTCCGGCGGGAGTAATTGCGCAGTAATATCGTTATTGGCATCAATGTTACCGCCAAGGTCTTCTTTTAGCGCAACAGAAACTGTACCGGGAATATCGGTATTAATCCGCTCCAACAGTGCTTCACGTCGGTGGTCTGGGTTATAACGGCGTGGTGGCATTATTAACTCCGAAATGGCTGATATAAATTGGAAACATGCTACTCTGAAGCGACCTTTAGTACCACAGCAAGGAGAACCATAATGAAGCTTCAGGATGGCTGGTTAAGCGAAGCAAGGCATGCGCCTTCACCGCATTGTGATGATCGCCCGGAAGGTGAATCGCCTTCATTGCTGGTCGTACATAACATCAGTTTACCACCCGGTGAATTTGGGGGCCCGTGGATTGATGCTCTGTTTGCCGGTACGCTGGATGCCAAAGCCCACCCTTATTTTGAAGGCATTGCACAATTACGTGTGTCAGCACATTGCCTGATTCGCCGTGATGGTGAAGTGGTTCAGTACGTCCCTTTTAATAAAAGAGCCTGGCATGCTGGTGTTTCTTCCTGGCAGGGGCGGGAAAAATGTAATGATTTTTCTATCGGGATTGAACTGGAAGGCACCGATGTCCTGCCATATACCGATGCACAATATCTGCGCCTTGCTGAGATAACACGAGTTTTGGCGGCATCCTGGCCGGATATTGCCAGAAATATGGCAGGGCATTGTGATATTGCACCTTCCAGAAAAACTGACCCTGGCACTGTTTTTGACTGGCCGCGCTTTCGCGCACTGGTTTCAGTTTCTGGTAAGGAGAGGGTATGACGCTATTTACCTTATTGTTGGTGTTAATTTCAGAACGTTTATTTAAGTTTGGGGAGCACTGGCAATTGGAAAGCCGCCTGGAGGTTATCTTCCGCCGAACCCGTTATTTCTCGATGGGTTACACGCTAATGCTGTCTGTTATCGCGATGGCGATTATTGCTGCGTGTCTGTATTTATTAAAAGGGATTTTGTTCAATGTCCCGCTATTGGTGTTCTGGATCCTGATTGGCGTTTTGTGTATCGGGGCTGGCAAGGTTCGCCTGCACTATCATGCTTACCTCAAAGCGGCCAGCCGCGGGGATTCACGTGCCTGTGATGAAATGGTGGCTGAGTTAACGATGATCCATGGTGTCCCGCCTGGTTGTGATGATCGTGAATTTTTACGTGAGTTACAAAATGCCTTGCTGTGGATTAATTATCGTTACTACCTGGCACCTCTTTTCTGGTTTGTTGTGGGGGGGAGCTTTGGGCCGGTAACCTTAGTCGGGTATGCAGTTCTCAGAGCCTGGCAGACATGGCTTGCCCGCCACCACACTCCTCATCAGCGGTTACATGCGGGTATTGATGCCATTTTGCACGTTCTGGATTGGGTGCCGGTCAGGTTAGTTGGGCTGGCTTATGCGTTATTGGGGCATGGTGAAAAAGCGCTACCGGCATGGTTCGCATCACTCGGTGACCGGGGAACTTCTCAATACCAGGTATTGACACAACTGGCACAATTTTCCCTGGCGCGGGAACCTCACTCTGACAAAGTCAGAACCCCGAAAGCTGCTGTATCAATGGCGAAGAAGACTGCGCTGGTGGTGGTAGTGGTGGTGGCTTTATTAACGATTTACGGCGCACTGGTTTAAGTACGCCGTTTTTTTGATTGCTACTTTTTACTGCTACGGGTGGTCTGCGGGTGGTATGCCGAAATCAGGCATACCATCGGGGCCCCACTCAATCAATTTAACCCGGGTGTGGCGGCCGGGGTCATAAAGCGGGTCGCCTTCTATTTCAGTGTAGTTGCGTGCATGGTAAACCAGCACATCCTGGCCGTCTGGTGTGGTGGTGAAACTGTTATGCCCGGGGCCAAACTGGCGGTTGGCTTCATTGGTGGTAAACACCGGACGAGGGGATTTATGCCAGTTTTTCGGGTCCAGAATATTGGCATCTTTATTGGCCCACAACAAACCCATGCAGTAGTTTTCATCGGTGGCGCTGGCTGAATAGGTAATAAAAATACGTTCGCCATGGAAAATGACCGCCGGCCCTTCATTCACCAGAAAACCCCGGCACTCCCAGTCAAACTCAGGCTTGCTTAACATGACGGCTTCCCCTTTCAGAGTCCACGGGTTTGCCATTTCACTTAAATATAAATTGGAATTACCTGGGATATCTGGTGCTTTTTGCGCCCACAGGTACCACTGCTTGCCCTGGTGTGAAAAGGTTGTGGCATCAAGGCAGAAGGTATCGAACTGCGTGGTTAACTGGCCTTTTTCAACCCAGTTACCGGTTAACGGGCAACTATCTGCGCATTCGAGCACATACATGCGGTGCTGGAACATGTTGTCACGCAGTGCCTTGGTATGTGCTGCAGCATAATAGATATACCACTTACCCTCTATGCGGTGGAGTTCAGGTGCCCAAATCAGCTCACTCATCGGGCCGGTATCGGGTTTCCGCCAGACAACCACGCCCTCGGCCTGGGCCAGTTCTGCAATAGACGAAGCCCGGCGAATCTCCAGCCTGTCATATTCAGGAACGGAAGCAATAAAATAGTACTCTGAACCTTCATGCAAAATAAAAGGGTCTGCACGTTGTTCAATTAATGGGTTAGGCCATTGCAACATAACGTCTTTCCTTATCGTTTCGTTTGGCACTCAAACTGGCTTTTCAATATGTTGGTCGGCGGTTTTGCCAACGGGTTGCGCAGGAGCTTCGCTGCCTTGCTTACCTTCCTGGTAGTCAACCAGTTCCTGGTAGTTTTTACGGCGTTTTTCCAGGTCAATCTGAATCTGTTTCATGGTTTCACGGTCAACTTTGAGCAGACGCACCACCCCGGCAGTAATTAAATAACCCACACCAGGAATCACAGTGAACAGTAAAATTATGCCGTTGATGGCACTGGCGGACTGCTGCTTCAGGGATGCGTCATAGCCATACCAGGACAGCAAGAAACCACACATGGAACCAGCGATTGCCAGGCCTAACTTCAGGAAGAACAGGTTGCCAGAGAAGCTAATCCCGGTAATGCGTTTACCTGTTTTCCACTCGCCATAATCGTCGACGTCTGCCATCAGTGACCAGTGCAGCGGTGATGGGATTTGGTGCAGGATATTAAGCAGGAAGTACATGACGATGATAAGCACGGTGGCATGGGGATCGAGGAAATAGAACCCGCTGGAGAAGATTGCCAGTACAATGTTTGTCCAGAAGAAGACTTTCAGCTTACACCATTTATCAGTCAATACCTTGGCGAGTGTGCTGCCAATCATCATGCCGATAACACCAAGGCTGATAAACATGGTGGCAAAACCGGTGCTTTGTTGCATGACCCAGGTGACGTAATACATGGTGGCTGCCATGCGAATAAAACCGGGGCAGACATTGCACAAAGTCAGCAACAAAATACGCACCCACTGGTCGTTCTTCCACACATCACGCAAGTCAGATTTCAGGTCGTCGTTTGTGGGGACGGCTGGGCGAATACGTTCACGCACAGTTGAGAAACAATACAGGAACATAAACAGCGCGATGATAGCCAGGGTGCCCATCGCCATCTGGTAGCCTTTCGCTTTATCTGCACCACCGTACCATTCTGCCAAAGGCAGAAGTGACAGGGATAAAATCAACGTGGCTATTCCGACCATAACAAAGCGGTAAGACTGGCAGGAAACCCGCTCATGGGGATCATTAGTGATGACACCACCCAGCGAGCAATAAGGGATATTAATAGCGGTATAGGTCAGCGACATCAGGAAATAGGTGATAAACGCATAGATAACCTTGCTGTTATAGCTCCACTCTGGCGTGGTGAACATGAGTACGCTGAAGAGTACGTAAGGCAGTGAAATCCATAGCAACCATGGACGAAAACGCCCCCAGCGGCTTTTTGTACGGTCAGCAATAGCGCCCATGATAGGGTCAGTTACTGCATCAACTACACGCACAGAAAGGAGTAGTGTGCCCACCAAAGCGGGAGCAAGGCCGAAAATGTCGGTATAAAAAAAGTTTAAAAACAGCATGATGGCACCGCCGATGATATTACAACCGGCATCCCCCATCCCGTAGCCTATCTTTTCCTTAACTGTTAGCTTGTTGCTTTGCATCTGCCTCACTCCATTCAGAAGATATGGACAGAATTATTGGTGCTAAAGTGAAATTTTTCGCAGCAGGAATCAGCCGCAGAAATGGACAATCATGTCATTGGGTGGGAAGTGTGAAGGAGATAACAATACTCTGCACCCGCAAAATACGGGTGCAGAGGGAAGGTACAATTAATTGGTTTTCACGGTGTTGCGGCTTTTCTGCTTACACATATAGCCCACACCAAGGACAGCAACCCAGACAGGGATAAGGTAAACAGAAATTGCCATACCCGGGGTGATCAACATGATAACCAGCACGGCGGCCATGAACAGCAGGCAGACCCAGTTGCCCAATGGGTAGAGCAGCGCCGGGAAGCGTGTGGTGACACCCTGCTGTTGTTTGGTACGGCGGAATTTCATGTGCGCCAGGCTAATCATTGCCCAGTTGATAACCAGAGCAGAAACCACCAGAGCCATAAGCATACCGAAAGCTGACTCAGGAGCCAGGTAGTTAATCAGTACACAGAGTGCTGTTACCACTGCAGAAACGATGATGGTGTTTACTGGCACGCCACGTTTATCCACGGTAAGGAGTGCTTTCGGTGCGTTACCTTGCTGAGCCAGGCCGAACAACATACGGCTGTTACAGTACACACAACTGTTATATACAGACAGCGCGGCGGTCAGCACCACGATATTTAAGGCATTGGCTACGAAAGTATCACCCAGTTCGTGGAAAATGAGCACAAACGGGCTGGTATCTGCTGTAACGCGCGTCCAGGGCAACAGAGAGAGCAGAACTGCCAGTGAGCCAATATAGAAAATCAGAATACGCCAGATAACCTGGTTGGTTGCTTTCGGGATGCTCTGCTCCGGGTTATCCGCTTCTGCTGCGGTAATACCCACTAATTCCAGCCCACCGAAGGAGAACATAATAATCGCCATCATCATGACCAGGCCAGTCATGCCATGGGGCAGGAAACCACCTTGATCCCACAGGTTATGTATTGTGGCCTGAGGGCCGCCTTTACCACTGAACAGCAACCAGCCGCCAAAAATTATCATTGCCACAACCGCGAACACTTTGATGATGGCAAACCAGAACTCCAGTTCACCAAACACTTTTACGTTGGTCAGGTTAATGGCGTTGATAATGACAAAGAAGGCTGCAGCAGAAACCCAGGTTGGAATTTCTGGGTACCAGAACTGAATATACTTACCGACAGCTGTCAGCTCAGCCATGGCAACCAGCACGTACAGCACCCAGTAGTTCCAGCCAGAAGCAAAGCCCGCGAAACTGCCCCAGTATTTGTAGGCAAAGTGGCTGAATGAGCCCGCAACAGGCTCTTCAACAACCATTTCACCTAACTGGCGCATGATCAGAAAAGCAATGAAGCCGGCAATAGCATAGCCCAAAATTATCCCCGGGCCGGCAGACTGTATAACCGATGCGCTCCCCAGAAACAAACCGGTACCGATAGCGCCGCCCAGCGCGATTAGCTGTATATGGCGGTTTTTAAGGCCGCGCTTTAGCGAGTCGCCTTGTTGTTGACCTTCCATCTTACAAACCTCGTGTGTGGTGATATTGTTGGTTTAAATAGCACCGTATGTAATTGATACATTCCATATGCTGTAGTGTTTTTTTTACGGTAACAAAGCGCGTTTTTTTATTCGTCTACTACCGAAGCGCAAAGAATAGTGTTAAGAGCAGCGAGTTGCACCTGGTTTCTTCATTCCTCTTCCCGGACTGAGCAAAATCTCACCATTTCTGTTAGCTGTATTTTTCCATGGATAATTCTCATTTTGATTTTGTATTCAAAATTAATGGATTTTTATTCATTAAATCCTGTGTTGAATCGGTTCAATTTGAGAAATAATTGGTTTCAAATTGGTTAAATGTGCATCGAGCCAGGTAACATTATGATTTGTGCAAAGTTACATGTCTGAAACGCTATTTCTGTAATGTTGTTAAAATGTGTGGTGTTTAATGATTTCAATCAAAACCAATATGGACATAAGGTGAATACTTTGTTACTTTAGCGTCACGAATATGAAATTGGTCTTACCAATTGACTCCGGGCGAAAGGCAGAGAAAATAACGAATGGCCTACAGCAAAATCCGCCAACCTAAGCTATCCGATGTAATCGAGCAGCAACTGGAGTACCTCATCCTTGAAGGGACACTGCGCCCGGGGGAAAAATTGCCGCCGGAGCGTGAATTAGCGCGTCAATTTGATGTTTCACGCCCTTCATTACGTGAAGCTATCCAGCGCCTTGAAGCGAAAGGGCTGTTGTTACGTCGTCAGGGTGGCGGCACTTTTATCCAGAATAACCTCTGGAAAAGCTTTAGTGACCCTCTTGCTGCTTTGCTGTCAGACCATCCCGAATCTCAGTTTGATCTTCTCGAAACGCGCCATGCACTGGAAGGTGTCGCCGCTTATTACGCTGCGCTGCGAGGCACGGATGAAGATCTCGCGCGTATTCGTGAATGCCACGAGAGCATTGAAAGCGCCAAACAGGCGGGTGACCTGGATGCTGAATCGGAAGCCGTGCTTCAGTATCAGATTGCGGTCACAGAAGCAGCACATAATGTGGT
This sequence comes from Mangrovibacter sp. MFB070, assembly GCF_000705335.1. Lineage (NCBI taxonomy): Bacteria > Pseudomonadati > Pseudomonadota > Gammaproteobacteria > Enterobacterales > Enterobacteriaceae > Mangrovibacter > Mangrovibacter sp. MFB070. The sequence continues at coordinate 87,241 of NZ_JJMI01000019.1, read as the reverse complement.
ACTGCTCCACTTGCTGCGCTGTATGGAGCCTATGCTTGCCCAGAATGTTCGACAGAATTTTGAATTGCTCTACACACGAAGAGATATGCATCCCCTCGTGAGTAGTCATCGCGCCAGTATTTTCGAAGCGATCATGGCACGTAAGCCGGAACAGGCCCGTGAAGCATCGCACCGGCATCTGGCGTTTATTGAGGAAATATTGCTGGACCGCAGCCGTGAGCAAAGTAGAAGAGAACGTTCATTGCGCCGCTTACAGCAACGAAAGGACTAGCGTTTTTTCAGGTCTTTTTGCCGGAATAAAACGCAAAAGCGCCCAATCATAGAGCGCGGCAACTAAACGCAGAACCTGTCTTATTGTGTTTTTACCCCAGGCTGAGAATGCAATGGGACAGGTTCCAGACAATCAACGATTAAAAGATAAGGAATACCCCATGTCAGAACGTTTGCAAAATGACGTGGATCCGATCGAAACTCGCGACTGGCTACAGGCGATCGAATCGGTCATCCGTGAAGAAGGTGTTGAACGTGCGCAGTTCCTGGTTGATCAGTTACTGAGCGAAGCCCGTAAAGGCGGTGTTAAAGTTGCCGCTGGCGCTGGTGCTGGCAGCTACGTCAATACTATTGCCGTTGAAGATGAACCTGAATACCCGGGTAATCTGGACCTGGAACGTCGTATTCGTTCTGCGATTCGCTGGAACGCCATCATGACTGTGCTGCATGCGTCTAAAAAAGACCTGGAGCTGGGCGGTCACATGGCGTCTTACCAGTCTTCTGCCACGTTTTATGAAGTGTGCTTTAACCACTTCTTCCGTGCGCGCAATGAAAAAGATGGCGGTGATCTGGTGTACTTCCAGGGCCACATCTCCCCAGGCGTTTATGCCCGTGCTTTCCTTGAAGGCCGCCTGACTGAAGACCAGATGAATAACTTCCGTCAGGAAGTTCATGGTAATGGTCTGTCTTCTTACCCACACCCGAAACTGATGCCAGAATTCTGGCAGTTCCCGACTGTTTCTATGGGTCTGGGCCCAATCGGTGCCATTTATCAGGCTAAGTTCCTGAAATACCTGGAACACCGTGGCCTGAAAGATACCGCTGCACAGACTGTGTACGCATTCCTTGGCGATGGCGAAATGGATGAACCTGAATCCAAAGGCGCCATCACTATTGCGACTCGTGAAAAACTGGATAACCTGGTTTTCGTCATCAACTGTAACCTGCAGCGTCTTGACGGCCCGGTAACGGGTAACGGCAAAATCATTAACGAACTGGAAGGCATCTTTGGTGGTGCTGGCTGGAACGTGGTTAAAGTGATTTGGGGTGGTCGTTGGGATGAACTGCTGCGTAAAGACACCAGCGGTAAACTGATCCAACTGATGAATGAAACCGTTGATGGTGACTACCAGACCTTTAAATCTAAAGATGGTGCTTACGTTCGCGAACACTTCTTCGGTAAATACCCGGAAACTGCTGCTCTGGTTGCTGACTGGACTGATGACCAGATTTGGGCACTGAACCGTGGTGGTCACGATCCGAAGAAAGTCTATGCTGCACTGAAAAAAGCGCAGGAAACCAAAGGCCAGCCGACTGTTATTCTTGCTCACACCATTAAAGGTTATGGTATGGGTGACGCTGCCGAAGGTAAAAACATCGCCCACCAGGTTAAGAAAATGAACATGGACGGCGTACGCTATGTGCGTGACCGTTTCAATGTGCCTGTTGCTGATGAAGATATCGAAAAACTGCCGTATGTGACTTTTGCTCCGGATTCCGAAGAAGCGAAATACCTGCATGCGCAGCGTGAAAAACTGAACGGCTACCTGCCGACTCGTCAGCCTAAGTTCACTGAAAAACTGGAACTGCCGACGCTGGAAGATTTTGGCCCACTGCTGGAAGAGCAGAACAAAGAAATCTCCACCACTATCGCGTTTGTGCGTGCACTGAACGTGATGCTGAAAAACAAATCTATCAAAGATCGCCTGGTGCCGATTATCGCCGATGAAGCGCGTACCTTTGGTATGGAAGGTTTGTTCCGTCAGATTGGTATTTACAGCCCGAACGGCCAGCAGTACACCCCGCAGGACCGTGAGCAGGTTGCATACTACAAAGAAGACGAAAAAGGCCAGATTCTGCAGGAAGGGATCAACGAACTGGGTGCCGGCGCATCCTGGCTGGCTGCTGCGACCTCTTACAGCACCAACAACCTGCCGATGATTCCGTTCTACATCTACTACTCCATGTTCGGGTTCCAGCGTATTGGCGACCTGTGCTGGGCTGCTGGCGATCAGCAGGCTCGTGGCTTCCTGATTGGCGGGACTTCAGGCCGTACCACCCTTAACGGTGAAGGTCTGCAGCACGAAGATGGCCACAGCCATATTCAGTCTCTGACTATTCCTAACTGTATCTCTTACGACCCGTCTTACGCATACGAAGTTGCGGTTATCATGCATGATGGCCTGGAACGTATGTACGGTGAGAAACAAGAGAACGTTTACTACTACATCACCACTCTGAACGAAAACTACCACATGCCAGCTATGCCGGCAGGTTCCGAGGAAGGTATCCGTAAAGGTATCTATAAACTCGAAACCGTAGCGGGTAGCAAAGGTAAAGTTCAGTTGCTGGGCTCTGGTTCTATCCTGCGTCATGTTCGTGAAGCCGCACAAATTCTGGCTAACGACTACGGTGTGGGTTCTGATGTGTACAGCGTAACCTCCTTCACTGAACTGGCTCGTGATGGCCAGGATTGTGAACGCTGGAACATGCTGCACCCGCTGGAAACCCCGCGCGTACCGTACATTGCTCAGGTAATGAACGATGCACCGGCAGTGGCATCTACTGACTATATGAAACTGTTTGCTGAACAGGTTCGTACTTATGTACCGGCTGATGACTACCGTGTACTGGGTACAGACGGCTTTGGTCGCTCTGACAGCCGTGAAAACCTGCGCCACCACTTCGAAGTTGATGCTTCCTATGTGGTTGTAGCGGCACTTGGCGAACTGGCTAAACGTGGCGAAATCGATAAGAAAGTGGTTGCTGATGCAATTGCTAAATTCAACATCGACGCAGAAAAAGTTAACCCACGTCTGGCGTAAGAGGTAAAAGAATAATGGCTATCGAAATCAATGTACCGGACATCGGGGCTGATGAAGTTGAAATCACCGAGATTCTGGTCAAAGTGGGCGACAAAGTAGAAGCAGAACAGTCGCTTATCACCGTAGAAGGCGATAAGGCTTCTATGGAAGTTCCCTCGCCGCAGGCTGGCGTGGTGAAAGAAATCAAAGTTGCGGTGGGTGATAAAACCGAAACCGGCAAACTGATTATGATTTTCGATTCCGCCGACGGTGCAGCAGCAGCTGCACCCGCGCAGGAAGAGAAAAAAGCAGCCGCTCCGGCAGCCGCGCCTGCTGCCGCTGCCGCTAAAGAAGTACACGTACCTGATATCGGCAGTGATGAAGTAGAAGTCACTGAACTGCTGGTTAAAGTGGGTGATACCGTTGAAGCTGAGCAATCTCTGATTACTGTTGAAGGTGACAAAGCTTCAATGGAAGTGCCTGCACCATTTGCGGGTACCGTTAAAGAGATCAAAGTTAACACCGGTGATAAAGTTTCTACCGGCTCACTGATCATGGTCTTCGAAGTTGCAGGTGCCGCTGGCGCTGCTGCTCCTGCACAGGCGGCTGCTCCGGCTGCTGCCGCACCAGCTGTTGCTGGTGGTGCGAAAGACGTACAGGTTCCGGATATCGGTGGTGACGAAGTTGAAGTCACTGAAGTGATGGTGAAAGTTGGCGATAAAGTTGCCGCTGAACAGTCACTGATCACCGTAGAAGGTGACAAGGCTTCAATGGAAGTACCTGCACCGTTTGCTGGTACTGTCAAAGAAATCAAAATCAGCACTGGCGACAAAGTGTCTACCGGTTCACTGATCATGGTCTTCGAAGTAGAAGGCGCTGCACCAGCAGCTGCCCCGGCTGCAGCTCCGGCACCTGCCGCGGCAGCACCGGCTCCGGCGCAAAAAGCGGCAGCACCTGCAGCGAAAGCGGAAGGTAAATCTGAGTTTGCTGAAAACGATGCTTACGTTCACGCAACCCCGCTGATTCGCCGCCTGGCACGTGAATTTGGCGTTAACCTGGCGAAAGTGAAAGGGTCTGGCCGTAAAGGCCGTATCCTGCGCGAAGACGTTCAGGCTTACGTGAAAGATGCCGTTAAACGTGCAGAAGCTGCTCCTGCTGCGGCTACCGGTGGTGGTCTGCCAGGCATGCTGCCATGGCCGAAAGTGGACTTCAGCAAGTTTGGTGAAGTTGAAGAAGTGGAACTGGGCCGTATCCAGAAAATTTCTGGTGCTAACCTGAGCCGTAACTGGGTAATGATCCCGCATGTTACGCACTTCGACAAAACAGATATCACCGATCTGGAAGCATTCCGTAAACAGCAGAATGCTGAAGCAGAGAAACGTAAACTGGACGTGAAATTTACTCCAGTGGTCTTCATCATGAAAGCTGTTGCTGCAGCGCTTGAGCAAATGCCGCGTTTCAACAGCTCTCTGTCTGAAGATGCACAGCGCCTGACTCTGAAAAAATACATCAATATTGGTGTAGCGGTTGATACGCCGAATGGTCTGGTTGTTCCGGTCTTCAAAGACGTGAACAAGAAGAGCATCACTGAGCTGTCTCGTGAACTGACCACCATCTCCAAGAAAGCGCGTGATGGTAAACTGACTGCCGGCGAAATGCAGGGCGGCTGCTTTACTATCTCCAGCATCGGTGGCCTGGGTACTACCCACTTTGCTCCGATTGTTAACGCGCCGGAAGTGGCTATCCTTGGTGTGTCTAAATCAGCGATGGAGCCAGTGTGGAATGGTAAAGAGTTTGTTCCGCGCCTGATGATGCCTATCTCCTTGTCTTTCGACCATCGTGTGATTGACGGTGCTGATGGTGCGCGTTTCATTACCATCATTAACAACACCCTGAGCGACATTCGCCGCCTGGTGATGTAATTAGAGAAAGCCGGCCTGACGGTCGGCTTTTTTCTGGTAACCTCATACCTGTTGTGAGGTTATGCGAGCCAAATTGATTCGTTACCCGTTTGTTGTTTCAAAATTGTTAACAATTTTGTAGAATGCGGACGGATAGAACGTCCCGGTGGATGATGGGCGTAAAGACCAGGGACCGCCGGAAATAAATTAAGAGGTCATGATGAGTACTGAAATTAAAACTCAGGTCGTGGTACTTGGGGCGGGCCCGGCAGGTTACTCTGCGGCCTTTCGTTGCGCTGATTTAGGTCTGGAAACCGTTCTGGTTGAGCGCTACAGCACCCTGGGTGGTGTTTGCCTTAACGTCGGTTGTATCCCTTCAAAAGCTCTCCTGCACGTTGCTAAAGTTATCGAAGAAGCAAAAGCACTGGCTGAACACGGTATTGTATTCGGCGAGCCGCAGACTGATATCGATAAAATCCGTACCTGGAAAGAAAAAGTCATCACTCAGTTGACGGGTGGCCTGGCAGGTATGGCAAAAGGCCGTAAAGTGAAAGTGGTTACTGGCCTGGGTAAATTTACTGGCGCAAACACGCTGGAAGTGGATGGTGAGAATGGCAAAACGGTTATCAATTTTGATAACGCGATTATTGCTGCTGGTTCTCGCCCAGTTCAACTGCCGTTCATTCCTCATGAAGACCCACGTATTTGGGACTCCACCGATGCACTGGAGCTGAAATCTGTACCGAAACGTATGCTGCTGATGGGCGGTGGTATCATCGGTCTGGAAATGGGTACTGTTTACCATGCGCTGGGTTCACAGATTGACGTGGTCGAAATGTTCGATCAGGTTATTCCTGCCGCAGATAAAGACGTGGTTAAAGTCTTCACCAAACGTATCAGCCAGAAATTCAACCTGATGCTGGAAACGAAAGTGACTGCTGTCGAAGCGAAAGAAGACGGCATCTACGTTTCTATGGAAGGCAAAAAAGCGCCTGCTGAAGCACAGCGTTATGACGCCGTTCTGGTCGCGATTGGCCGTGTACCAAACGGCAAACTGATTGACGCCGGTATGGCGGGTGTTGAAGTTGATGAACGTGGCTTCATCCATGTTGATAAACAAATGCGTACCAATGTGCCGCACATCTACGCTATCGGTGACATCGTTGGTCAACCAATGCTGGCACACAAAGGCGTGCACGAAGGCCATGTGGCGGCTGAAGTTATCGCTGGCATGAAACACTACTTCGACCCGAAAGTGATCCCGTCTATTGCTTACACTGAACCTGAAGTTGCATGGGTTGGGATGACAGAAAAAGAAGCGAAAGAGAAGGGTGTTAGCTATGAAACAGCAACCTTCCCGTGGGCGGCATCTGGCCGTGCAATCGCTTCTGATTGCGCTGACGGTATGACTAAACTGATTTTCGATAAAGAAACGCATCGTGTTATCGGTGGCGCTATTGTTGGCACCAACGGCGGTGAGTTACTGGGTGAAATTGGCCTGGCAATCGAAATGGGTTGTGATGCGGAAGATATCGCTCTGACCATTCATGCGCACCCAACACTGCACGAATCTGTTGGCCTTGCGGCTGAAGTATTCGAAGGCAGCATCACCGACTTGCCGAACGCGAAAGCGAAGAAAAAGAAATAAGTCGTGTGAAGACGTAAAGCAAAGACAAAACGGCCCTCTGTGGCCGTTTTTTTTGCGCCAAAAATCGTAAACAAGACAGCAATCTACCGTACTTAACGATTCAGCAAATATTTAATGTTGCTTTTTTGTAAACAGATTAACAGCCCACCGAAATCCTGATATGCTCCCAGTGCGGGACTGGGCTCTTTACCCTACATTCTGAGGTCTCATCGGAAAGTGAAGAGGAGCGTCCGGTGCCGATATGACAATGAGAGCGAGGAGAACCGTCGTGCTAGAAGAATACCGTAAGCACGTAGCTGAGCGTGCTGCAGAAGGTGTTGTACCGAAACCGCTGGATGCAACCCAGATGGCCGCACTGGTAGAGCTGCTGAAGACCCCGCCTGCGGGTGAAGAAGAATTTCTGTTAGATTTACTGACCAACCGAGTCCCTCCGGGTGTTGATGAAGCCGCCTACGTTAAAGCAGGTTTCCTTGCTGCTGTTACTAAAGGCGAAACGACCTCTCCACTGATTACTCCTGAAAAAGCCGTCGAGCTCCTTGGCACAATGCAGGGGGGGTATAACATCCATCCGTTGGTGGAAGCGCTGGACGATAACAAACTGGCGCCCGTTGCTGCTAAAGCGCTGTCTCACACCCTGTTAATGTTTGATAATTTTTACGACGTTGAAGAAAAAGCGAAAAATGGCAACGTCTTCGCCAAACAGGTTGTACAGTCCTGGGCCGATGCCGAGTGGTTCCTGTCCCGCCCGAAACTGGCTGATAAAATCACCGTTACTGTATTTAAAGTGACAGGTGAAACCAACACCGATGACCTGTCTCCGGCACCTGATGCCTGGTCCCGCCCGGATATCCCGTTGCATGCACTGGCTATGCTCAAGAACGCCCGTGATGGTATTGAGCCAGACCAGCCCGGCAGCGTCGGCCCGATTAAACAGATTGAAGCGCTGCAACAAAAAGGCTTCCCGCTGGCGTACGTCGGGGATGTCGTAGGTACAGGTTCATCGCGTAAATCTGCAACTAACTCCGTTTTGTGGTTTATGGGTGATGACATCCCTGGTGTGCCTAACAAACGTGGTGGTGGGGTTGTGCTGGGTGGCAAAATTGCGCCAATCTTCTTCAACACTATGGAAGATGCCGGTGCACTGCCTGTTGAGGTTGACGTATCAAACCTGAATATGGGCGATGTCATTGATATCTACCCGTATAAAGGTGAGGTTTGCCGCCACGATTCAAGTGAAGTACTGGCAACCTTTGAGCTGAAAACAGACGTTCTGCTGGATGAAGTGCGTGCTGGTGGGCGTATTCCGCTGATCATCGGCCGTGGGCTGACCACTAAAGCGCGTGAGTCCCTTGGCCTTGAGCACAGCGATGTGTTCCGCAAAGCGAAAGATGTTGCCGACAGTAACCGTGGCTTCTCCCTGGCGCAAAAAATGGTTGGCCGTGCTTGTGGGGTTGCCGGTATTCGTCCGGGCCAGTATTGCGAACCGAAAATGACGTCTGTTGGTTCACAAGATACCACCGGGCCGATGACCCGTGATGAGCTGAAAGACCTGGCATGCCTGGGCTTCTCTGCTGACCTGGTGATGCAGTCATTCTGCCACACTGCTGCTTATCCAAAACCGGTTGACGTACAAACCCACCACACTCTGCCAGATTTTATTATGAACCGTGGCGGTGTGTCCCTGCGTCCGGGCGACGGTATTATTCACTCCTGGCTGAACCGCATGCTGCTGCCGGATACCGTTGGTACCGGTGGGGATTCCCATACCCGTTTCCCGATTGGGATCTCGTTCCCGGCAGGCTCCGGGCTGGTGGCTTTCGCTGCGGCAACAGGTGTTATGCCGCTGGATATGCCGGAATCGGTGCTGGTGCGTTTCTCCGGAGAAATGCAGCCGGGTATCACTCTGCGTGATCTGGTTCATGCCATTCCGCTGTACGCCATTCGCCAGGGTCTGTTAACGGTTGAGAAGAAAGGTAAGAAAAACATCTTCTCTGGCCGTATTCTGGAAATCGAAGGCCTGCCCACACTCAAAGTTGAACAGGCATTTGAACTGGCGGATGCCTCGGCAGAACGTTCTGCCGCGGGCTGTACTATCAAGCTGGATAAAGACCCGATCACTGAATACCTCAATTCCAACATCGTTCTGCTGAAATGGATGATCGCGGAAGGTTACGGTGACCGCCGTACTCTGGAACGCCGTATTCAGGGTATGGAAAAATGGCTGGCCGACCCGCAGTTGCTGGAAGGTGATGTCGATGCGGAATATGCCGCTGTGATCGACATTAATCTGGATGAGATCAAAGAGCCGATTCTGTGCGCGCCGAACGATCCTGATGATGCGCGTTTGTTGTCTGATGTTGCGGGCAGCAAAATTGATGAAGTCTTTATTGGTTCCTGTATGACCAACATCGGCCACTTCCGTGCTGCCGGTAAGTTGCTCGACAGCCATAAAGGCCAGTTGCCAACGCGTTTGTGGGTTGCTCCGCCAACACGTATGGATGCCGCACAGCTAACGGAAGAAGGTTATTACAGCGTATTCGGTAAGAGTGGCGCTCGTATTGAAATCCCAGGCTGTTCACTGTGTATGGGTAACCAGGCTCGTGTTGCGGACGGGGCGACAGTTGTGTCGACTTCCACCCGTAACTTCCCGAACCGTTTAGGTACCGGGGCGAATGTTTACCTGGCTTCTGCAGAACTGGCCGCGGTTGCATCTCTGCTCGGTAAATTACCGACACCTCAGGAATACCAGGCCTTTATGGAGCAAGTCGATAAGACAGCGACAGATACCTACCGTTACCTGAACTTTGACCGCCTGTCTCAGTATACGGAAAAAGCAGATGGCGTGATTTTCCAGACCACCGTCTGACTTTCAACCCTGCCATAATGTAGAATCCCTTTCCCTTCGGGGGGAGGGATTCTTTTTTTTAAGTTGTCACCGTCCCCGCTTTTTTTCTGGTGTTTGACTGAGATAATAGCGTTGTCAAAGCCCGCCTGCAGGTTGGGGCACGCATAGAGAGGAACACATTATGGACTATGAGTTTATGCGGGATGTTACTGGCGTGGTAAAAGTGCGTATGTCGATGGGGCATGAGGCAATCGGCCACTGGTTTAACGAAGAAGTGAAAGAGAACCTGGAGCTGCTGGATGAAGTCGAGCAGGCTGCGCGCACAGTAAAAGGGAGTGAGCGCCACTGGCAACGGACCGGGCATGAATACACGCTGTGGCTGGATGGTGAAGAAGTGATGGTGCGGGCCAACCAACTGGATTTTTCGGGCGATGAAATCGAAGAAGGGATGAGTTACTACGACGAAGAAAGCCTGGCGATGTGTGGCGTAGAAGACTTCTTACAGGTGGTCGCTGCGTATAAGCGCTTTTTAGCGGGAAAATAAGCAGATAACTACGCTCCCGGAAATTAAAAGCCCTGCATTTCGCAGGGCCTGAATCTGTTAGTGTTACATTGCCGGAATATTGCGCCCGTAATAAATTTCGCGCATCTCTTTCCATAACAGATCCGTTATCACTTTACGTTCTGCGGCGGTTAAATCTTCTGGCCGGGTATGGAACATATAGTGTTTCAGATCGAATTCTTTCAACAGCATCTTGGTGTGAAAGATATTCTCCTGGTAAACATTCACATCCACCATGTCGTACAGCGACTTCATATCTTCAGACATAAAATTCTGAATAGAATTTATTTCATGGTCGATGAAGTGTTTCATGCCGTTAATATCCCGGGTAAAGCCCCTGACGCGGTAGTCAATGGTGACGATATCGGATTCTAACTGGTGGATAAGGTAATTCAGTGCCTTCAGGGGGGAAATAACACCACAAGTGGAGACTTCAATATCTGCACGGAAAGTACATAAATCCCCTTCAGGATGGCTTTCCGGATAAGTGTGCACACAAATGTGGCTTTTATCCAGGTGAGCAACGACGGCTTCAGGTAGTGGCCCTGGATGTTCAGATTTATCTATGTGTAGTGGGTCAATGGGTTCTTCACTGACCAGAATTGTCACGCTGGCACCCTGCGGTTCATAATCCTGGCGGGCAACATTCAGAATATTAGCGCCAATAATTGAACAGGTTTCGCTCAGAATCTCCGTCAAACGGTTAGCGTTATACAACTCATCAATATAAGCAATATAGCCATCACGCTCAGCGGGTGTCTTGGCATAACAGATATCGTAGATACAAAAACTCAGGCTTTTAGTCAGATTATTAAAGCCATGTAGTTTCAGCTTTTTCAATTTCGCTCACCTCCTCAGGAATCGGGGCCGGAAAGGGCATTAAGTAAATACTGGGGCAGGGCAAACGCCGCAGTGTGAATTGCCGGGTTGTAATAACGGCAAGTCAGGCTGGCCTGGCGGAAACGCGCCTGAATGATTTCGGTACGCAGATGGCGCAGTGCCGTATTATCAGTCGCCCAGGCAAATGTCATTACGCCACCGTAATAGGTGGGGATAGCGGCCTGGTAAAAGCTGACATCACCAAAATAATTGCTCAGTTTGCGGTGGCTGCCGATAGCTTCATCCTGTTGCAGGAAGCACACACCATTTTGGGCAACAAAAACACCGCCAGGCGTGAGGCAACGTTTACACCCTTCGTAAAATGCGGAAGTAAACAGGCTTTCACCGGGGCCAATCGGGTCAGTGCAGTCAGAAATGATGACGTCAAACGTTTGCGTGGTTTGGTTAACAAAATTCACGCCATCGTCAATAACCAGCTTAAAGCGTGGGTCGTCATAGGCACCGGCATTGTGGTGTGGCAGGTACTGGCGGCAGAAGGACACAACGCCTGCATCAATTTCCACCATCGTAATGGTTTCAACATTTTTATGGCGGCAGACTTCACGTAACATTGCACCATCACCACCACCGATAATCAGCACATGCTTTGCCTGGCCGTGAGCCAGCAAAGGTACGTGGGTCATCATTTCATGGTAAATGAACTCGTCGCGTTCAGTTGTTTGTACCACGCCATCCAGCGCCATTACGCGCCCAAATGCGCTATTTTCGAAGATTACCAGATCCTGGTGATCTGTCTTTTCATGGTACAGCACATTATCAACAGCAAAGTACTGACCAAATTGATCGTGTAGCGTTTCATGCCACTGGCGATTATCAGCCATAGGTTGGCACCTCCTTCATTAACACCCGGATAAAATGGGCGCAACATCATAACGAACAATGACCGCGCATGCACGGTCATTATTTCAGCGAAGGGGCCAGAGGTGGGCTATTTTACGTAGGCCAGCAAACTCAGTGAATCGCGGGCCAGCGATTTGCATTTTTTAGCGGTGGGAATCGCAATACCGCTTAAATCGCGGTAACTCTCTTCCCCCATTTTTTTCATATTAAAACTGTCGTAATTACTCAGGTCCCACTGATTTTGCTGTGCAAAGAAAATCAAAGCATGGCGAATTTGGTCATTGGGTAAATCCTGATAACCGCAATCATTCTTTAAATACACAAAAACGGCTGTCAAATCAGCCATATCTTCGGCTTCTGCTTCATTTAACGCCTGGCTGGCGGTGGAGAAACCTAACAAGCTTCCCAGGAGGGTTATTTTAACAAACGTCTTCATTGCGCTGACCACGTGATTGCGGAAATAAAACGTTAGCATATTTACAGTTTTCGGGAAGTGATTTCTTGTTTTTAACGTGGATTGACCTTCCTGTTAGGTCAGGGTTTAGACTGTGGTCATTATGTCATCACCTGCAATGGAGAAAAGAATGCGACGTCGTGAGTTTATTAAGTATTCAGCTGCTTTGGGCGCACTGAGTGCAATACCCGTCTGGGCCAGAACGCCAGTCTTTTCTGAACGCCCTGCATTACCAGTACCAGACCTTCTCCAGGCAGATATCCACGGTAAAATTCGCTTACGGATTCAGGCAGGGAAAACACTTTTTAATGGGAAACAGGCCACAACCTGGGGATATAACGGCAATCTTTTGGGCCCGGCGCTGGCACTGAAAAAAGGGACTGCGGTGACTGTGGAAATGCACAATGCGCTTTCACAACCTACCACTGTGCACTGGCATGGTCTGGCTATTCCCGGCAGTGTGGATGGCGGCCCGCAAGGCATTATCGCACCAGGTGCAACCCGAACAGTCACTTTTACACCAGACCAGGCAGCGTCTACTTGTTGGTTTCATCCCCATTACCATAAACATACCGGCCAACAGGTCGCGATGGGGCTGGCCGGGCTGGTATTGATTGATGATGCTGCACAGGGCGCGTTGCGGCTACCGAAACAGTGGGGGATCGATGATGTACCACTGATCATTCAGGACAAGCGTTTTACCCCTGCCGGGGAAATTGATTATCAACTGGATGTGATGACTGCGGCGGTTGGCTGGTTTGGCGATACATTATTGTGTAACGGTGCTGAATATCCGCAACATGCGCCACCACGCGGCTGGTTACGGCTGCGTTTGCTGAATGGCTGTAATGCGCGTTCGTTGACGATTGCCGCCAGCGATAATCGCCCTTTCTATGTGATAGCCAGCGATGGCGGGCTATTACCTGAACCTGTCAAAGTCACTTCATTGCCGCTATTGATGGGGGAACGCTTTGAGATAATGGTCGATACCAGTGATGGCACCCCATTTGATTTGGTGACTCTCCCTGTCAGCCAAATGGGCATGGCATTGCCTCCTTTTGATAAACCTTGCCCGGTCGTTGGTATTCGCCCACTGCGTATTCCGGCATCGGGGGATTTACCCGATACACTGGTGGCGTTACCTGCACTACCAGCTCTGGAAGGCCTGACTCAGCGTGTTTTGACACTAAGTATGGACCCACGGTTGGACAGCCAGGGGATGCAGGCTTTGAAGGACAAATATGGTCAGCAGGCAATGGGCAGTGGGAGCATGGCAGGCATGAACATGCATGATGCCAGTGATATGAACAGCATGCCGGGGATGTCTGGAATGAAAGGGATGCCGGAAACCCATCATATGAGTAATTCAGCAATGGAGCAGGGGGCATTTGATCTCTATACCGCCAACCGTATTAATGGTAAAGCCTTCGATATGAACCACCCTGCGTTTCATGTACCTCTTGGCCGTTATGAACGCTGGGTTATCTCCGGGGAAGGCGACATGATGCTGCATCCTTTCCATATTCATGGCATGCAATTCCGTATATTAACTGAAAATGGCCAGCCGCCCGCTGCGCATCGCCGGGGATGGAAGGACACTGTGCGGGTCGAAGGTGGGCGCAGTGAAGTGCTGGTGCGTTTTGATTATGCCGCCAGTGCTGAACATGCTTACATGGCACATTGCCACCTGTTAGAACACGAAGATACAGGCATGATGCTGGGCTTTACTGTTGGCGAGGCTTAAGCAAACAGAGTAACTGGTTGTTATTGAAAAGGGCCGGTCACCTCTAAATAGTGGCCGGCCCTTTTATTGGTTGCAGAATAGTATTGGGCTTATTTCTGCATGCTATCTGTCATGCGGCAGGTTATTTCTGGTCTGGCAGTGCCCAGGCAATAATATAATCACCCAGTTTGGTGCCAAATGAACCATGCCCGCCCGCGGCTATCAGTACATACTGCTTACCGTTGACTTCATATGTCATCGGTGTTGCCTGGCCGCCTGCTGGCAAACGTGCCTCCCAGAGTTTTTTCCCGTTACTCATGTTGTAAGCACGCAGGTAGTTATCTGCGGTTGCACCAATAAACAGAACATTACCGGCTGTTGAAATTGGCGCCCCCAGCATTGGCATACCCATCCTGAAAGGTAACGGCACTGGTGAGCTGTCACGCACGGTACCAATACGTTTTTTCCATACCACCTGGTTGGTTTTCAGATCCAGAGCGGAAATATAACCCCAGGCCGGTTGTTTACAGGGCAGACCAAACGGCGACAAGAAAGCATTCAGTGTTACACCATAAGGTACACCGTACTGGGGCTGAATACCGGATTCAGTACCTGAACCTTTGGCATCTTTCGGCGGCTCCATTGGGTTACCCGGGCCACGTGGAACCAGGCGGGAGACGAAAGGCAGCGCCATTGGGTTAGCAATTGCCACCTGGCGTTGTGGATCAATGGAGATACCACCCCATTCAAACATGCCAAGGTTACCCGGGAAGACCAGCGTACCTTGCTCTGATGGCGGAGTGAAAATGCCATCATAGCGCAGGCGGTGGAACATCACGCGGCAAACTAACTGGTCATACATTGTCGCGCCCCACATATCCGCACCGGTCAGTTTTTTGGCCGGGCGGAAAGTCAGGTCAGAGAACGGCTGAGTGGGGGAAACATGGTCACCTTTAGCGGCACCCTGAGGAACCGGTTTTTCCGGTGCCGGCACAATAGGTTTACCGGTGCGGCGGTCCAGCACAAAGATATTACCGGTTTTCGCCGGGGCATAAATTGCCGGAATGGTATTTCCATTTTTATCTTTGATATCAGCCAGTGTCGGCTGGGCAGGCATGTCCATATCCCACAGGTCGTGGTGAACAGTTTGATATGACCAGGCAAGCTTACCGGTAGAAGCATTCAGAGCAACAATGCTGCTGGCATAACGCTCCTGCTCAGGCGTACGGTTACCACCCCAAATATCAGGTGTGGTGACACCCATCGGCAAATAGACCAGGTCCAGTTTGGCATCATAAGACGCCGGCGCCCAGGAGTTAGGTGAATTCAGCGTAAAGTGATGTTCATCTGCCGGAATAGCATTCGGGTCTTTGGCACCTGGGTCAAATGCCCAGACTAGTTTCCCGGTATTTACGTCAAAACCACGGATGACGCCAGATGGCTCACGGGTTGAGAAGTTGTCGGTTACCGCACCCGCAATCACAATCACTTTGTCAGTAACAACTGGAGGCGAAGTGGGTTCGTACATACCCGGCGTGGTAACCGGCATGTTAGTTTGCAGGTTCAGCACACCTTTGTTGGCGAAGGTTTCGCACAACTTACCGGTGTCTGCATTCAGGGCAAACAACCGCCCGTCATTCACCGGCAGAAGGATCCGGTGGGGGCAGTCAGCAACCACGTCTGCAGGCGCGTTTTCCGGGGTCGCTTCATGGTAAGACACACCACGACAGGTTACATGCTGGAATGACGGGTCGGTTTTCAGGTGTGGGTCAAACGACCATTTTTCTTTCCCGGTTGCGGCATCCAGTGCAAACAGGCGTTGATGCGGAGTACAAAGATAAAGCGTGTCGCGAATCTTAATCGGGGTGACTTCATCAGTGATTTCTACCGGGTCACTGGCTGTCTTCAGATCGCCAGTTCGAAAGCTCCAGGCTTCTTTTAACTGATGAACGTTGGTGTCGTTAATTTGGTTCAGCGGAGAGTAACGCTGCCCTTCCTGAGTACGGCCATAAGCAGGCCAGTCTCCATCTGCCACGGTGCTGGTTTGCTGTGTGGCGGAAGTGGTGTCATTGCTCAGCGTACCATTGATTTCTTGCGGGTCGTTGAAAATTGCCCATCCAAGAATAATGCCGCTTACCACCAGGCTGACACCCAGGGTAGGAATAGCCAGCGACGAAGGTGTGGCAAGGCGACGCCAGATAAAGGGCAAAATTAACCAGATGCCAAAGAACACCAGAATATCGCAACGCGGCGTCAGTGCCCAGAAATCGAAACCAACTTCCCAGACAGACCATATCATGGTGCAAAGTAAGAATGCTCCGTACAACACAAGAGCGGAGCGCTTGCCACGCCATACCAGTGTTGCCGTGAGTAACATTACGATACCCGCGATGGGGTAGTACCAGGAGCCGCCAATGGCGACGAGCCAAATCCCGCCAATCAATAAATACAACCCTGTTAATAATGCAAATAAGGCTGTAATGATGACAAGCCAGCGTGACTGCATAGCTTTTTTATTCACAGATATAACCACTCTTTTAATAATTAAGTCGCATTTAATTATAGTCATTAACAAATGTGACATGCATCACAAAATTTGCTTTTTTGATCCGGCTGAGCGTTAAACTCTGTTTGCTGTTATACTTCCCCGGCAAATTCATGATGCTGGCTGAGAAGTGACTGGCATTTAATGATTTATATTTAAATCATATGGTTATAGAAATGAAACATACTGTTGAAGTGATGATTCCGGCGGCGGAAATCAAGGCGCGAGTTGAAGCGTTGGGGCGTCAGATCACTGAGCATTACCGTGGTCGGGGTAATGAAATGGTGCTGGTTGGGTTGTTGCGTGGGTCATTTATGTTTATGGCTGACCTGTGCCGTGAGGTTCATGTTCCGCACGAGGTCGACTTCATGACTGCCTCCAGTTATGGCAGCGGCATGTCCAGTACGCGCGATGTCAAAATTCTCAAAGACCTGGATGAAGATATCCGCGGTAAAGATATTTTGATTGTCGAAGACATTATCGATTCTGGTAATACTCTCAGTAAAGTGCGTGAAATTTTGAGCCTGCGTGAGCCAAAATCACTGGCTATCTGTACTTTGCTGGACAAACCGTCACGCCGCGAAGTGAACGTGAATGTGGAATATGTCGGTTTTTCTATTCCGGATGAGTTCGTGGTGGGCTACGGAATTGACTACGCGCAAAATTACCGCCATCTGCCATACATTGGTAAAGTCACTTTGCTGGATGCGTAATTTTCACGGAGTTGCATAACTCAGACCTGGCGTTACCAGAATTTAGCACAAATAGAAAAGGGGCGAATCATGCCCCTTTTGCTATTATTTGTGGCTCTGGTGAGTGAGCTTAAGGTTGGAAATACCATTACGGTATTGTTGCTCAAGGACAGAACGGCTGGTGGCAGAGACATCCAGGTCGCGTAGTAAACCGTCATGGATGCCGTAAACCCAGCCATGAAGGGCGACTTTTTGGCCGCGTTTCCAGGCTGACTGCATAATGGTAGAGTGGCCCAGGTTATAGACCTGTTCCATCACATTCAGCTCACACAATGTGTCCATGCGGCGTTCTTGTGGGAGTTCTCCCAGTAATGTGCTGTGTTTGAACCAGATATCACGAATATGCAGTAACCAGTTATCTATTAACCCCAATTCCGGGTTTTCAACAGCAGCCTGAACACCCCCACAGCCATAGTGGCCACAAATAATAATGTGTTCGACTTCCAGCACATCGACTGCATACTGGACAACAGAGAGGCAGTTCAAATCAGTATGAATGACCAGATTTGCCACATTGCGATGCACAAAGATTTCACCGGGCTCCAACCCGGTCAGGCGTTCAGCAGGAACGCGGCTGTCGGAGCAACCTATCCATAGAAAGCGTGGCTTTTGAGACAGTGCCAGTTGTTCAAAGAATCCAGGTTCTTCTTCTTTTAATAACCTGGACCAGACACGGTTATTGCTGATGAGTGTTTCAATATCTTTCATGGAGGTTTCTGACCTGTCAACAGATAGACGCATTGGACTACAATAAGCAATTCGATTTTATGTTAAACCACACAGACAGTGTAATAATCAAGGTAATTGGTAACCTATGACGTATGCACTTGAGTTAGAACAACTCAAAAAAATCTACCCGGGTGGTGTTCAGGCGCTGCGCGGCATTGATTTAACCGTTGAAGCCGGTGACTTTTATGCGCTGCTCGGACCTAATGGTGCGGGCAAATCAACAACTATTGGCATTATCAGCTCCCTGGTAAATAAAACCTCAGGCCAGGTGCGGGTGTTTGGTTATGACCTGGACCGGGACGTTGTGAATGCCAAACGTCAGTTGGGCCTGGTGCCGCAGGAATTTAACTTCAATCCCTTTGAAACTGTTCAGCAAATTGTGGTTAACCAGGCGGGATATTATGGGGTTGAACGCCACGAAGCCGTCAGGCGCAGTGAAAAATACCTCAACCAATTGGATCTGTGGGAAAAACGCAACGAGCGCGCCCGAATGTTATCGGGTGGGATGAAGCGTCGCCTGATGATTGCCCGTGCACTGATGCATGAGCCGCGTTTGCTGATCCTCGATGAACCGACTGCGGGGGTCGATATTGAACTGCGCCGTTCTATGTGGGGCTTTCTGAAGGATCTGAACGATCAGGGGACGACCATTATCCTCACAACCCATTATCTTGAAGAAGCGGAAATGTTGTGCCGCAATATTGGGATTATTCAAAGTGGTGAGTTAGTTGAAAATACCTCAATGAAGGCGCTGCTTTCTAAACTGAAGTCTGAGACTTTCCTGCTGGATCTGGCACCGAAAAGCCCACTGCCTGTACTGGATGGTTACAATTATCGTCTGGTTGATACTGCAACGCTTGAAGTAGAAATCTTGCGGGAACAAGGGATAAACAGTGTGTTCAGCCAGTTAAGTAAACAGGGTGTTCAGGTATTAAGTATGCGCAACAAGGCAAACCGCCTGGAAGAGCTGTTCGTTACGCTGGTGCATGAGAAAAAAGGAGGCCAGGAATGATGCAGCTGTACTGGGTTGCGTTAAAAAGTATCTGGACCAAAGAGATCCATCGCTTTATGCGTATTTGGGTTCAGACACTGGTGCCACCTGTTATCACCATGACACTCTATTTTATTATTTTCGGTAACCTGATTGGTTCGCGTATTGGTGAAATGCATGGGTTTACTTACATGCAGTTTATTGTGCCCGGGTTGATCATGATGTCGGTTATCACCAACTCCTACGCGAATGTGGCCTCATCATTTTTTAGCGCCAAATTTCAGCGTAATATTGAGGAATTACTGGTTGCACCGGTACCGACTCATGTTGTAATTGCCGGGTTTATTGGTGGAGGTGTGGCGCGTGGTTTGTGTGTTGGGGTGTTGGTAACGGCGGTTTCGTTATTCTTTGTCCCTTTCCAGGTGCATTCATGGTTATTTGTTGCCCTGACACTGCTACTGACCACTATCCTGTTTTCACTGGCTGGTTTGCTGAATGCTATTTTTGCCAAAACATTTGATGATATCAGCCTGATTCCTACATTCGTGCTGACACCACTGACGTATTTGGGTGGGGTATTTTATTCCCTGACTTTATTGCCGCCGTTTTGGCGCGGATTATCTCATCTGAACCCTATCGTTTACATGATAAGTGGTTTCCGCTTTGGTTTTCTGGGTATTGCTGATGTTTCGTTGAGCTTCACCGTAGCGGTATTAGTCGGCTTTATTGCGTTATTTTACGCGTTATGCTGGTTTTTAATTCAGCGTGGGCGCGGTCTGCGCAGTTAGTTTTTCATTTCTTTCGTCCCCGGTGATATTTTGCCGGGGAAACCTGCCATTATTGATAAACGTCACAACATCATTATTCCCGTCTGGCACACTGGTATGGTACTTCAGGAGGATGGATGATGCTGGGTTGGGTAATTGCCTGCCATAATAATATGGCACTGGAAATTCGGGATGCGCTGGAAGCGCAGGCAGGTGTGTTGCCACAATGTTGTACGGTGAATTTTTGGCCCGAAATGAGTAATAATATGCTCAGCCGTGCTATGTGTGACGCGTTGCATAATACCGACAGCGGCGATGGCGTGATTTTTCTGACCGACCTGCCAGCAGCACCACCTTACCGTGCAGCCGCATTGTTAAGCCATAAACACCCGGGGTGTGAGGTTATTTGCGGTATCTCTCTGGCGTTGTTGCAGTCTATGTTGCCAGCCAGAGAAACCCTTACCAGCGAGCAATTTCGCCAGCAAATTGTGGCGGCCGGGGGCGACAGCGTAACCAGCTTATGGCACCAACAGCAGAAAAACCCACCGTTTGTTCTTATCAAACCCGGTTCCCACAGTTAGTGCAGGCGGGCGCTTTTTTATGAACCAGGGCTGGCTGGACCAACCCTGGTAATACGCAATCAGGCGACCTGTACCGGTACAGCTTTTGCCTGGCGCTTCATTTCATTTTCACCATCGAAATAAGCGACTTTCGGGTGCCAGTCGCGGGCCTGTTCATCAGGCACGTCTACATAGCTGGCGATAATCAGTATGTCGCCAACATCTGCACAGTGTGCTGCCGCACCGTTTACTGAGATGATTTTCGAACCGCGTTCGCCAGCAATAGCGTAGGTTGAAAAACGTTTCCCGTTGGTGACGTTATAGATATCAATGGCTTCATACTCAAGAATCCCGGCCGCCTCAAGGAAATCTTTGTCGATGGCGCAGGACCCTTCGTAATGTAAGTCTGCCAGAGTCACTTTGACACGATGGAGTTTGCCTTGCAGCATTTTGCGAATCATAGTTTAAACCTTTGTGGCATTGACTGACGGTGTGCCTCAACACACCGGAACCAAGGCAGTATTGCCCGTTTTCTGTACACTGTCTAGCGTGCCAGTGTGACGACCATGTTATCAATCAGGCGTGCCTGCCCAAGCCAGGCCGCCATCAGAATAACGGCGGCTTTGCTTTGTTCACTCAGTGCTTCAAGCGAGCCTGCATCACGAATTTGCAAATCATCGCTACGCAAACCTTTTTCATTTAATTCGTTGGCTGCCAGAGCCAGTATTTCATCCAGGCTCCGCTCTCCCTGCCGCAGTTTCTCAGCGACAGTGTTCATGACCTGGTATAACCCTGGCGCGAGTTTGCGCTGTTCACTGGTCAGGTAACCATTGCGAGAACTGAGGGCCAGGCCATCTTTCGCCCGTACAATTGGTACGCCAACAATCTCTGTGCCATAGCCCATATCCGCCACCATTTTGCGAATCAGGGCCAGTTGCTGGTAGTCTTTCTCGCCAAAACAGGCAACATCAGGTTGAACCAGGTTGAGTAACTTGCTGACAATGGTCGCAACACCGCGGAAATGACCGGGGCGGCTGGCACCTTCCAGCATGGTGGAGAGCCCGGGAACCTCTACATAGGTTTGTGTATCCATCCCCTGGGGGTAGATTTCAGATGGTGCGGGTGCAAAGACCAGATCCACTCGGCGGCGATTGAGTTTTTCACAATCTTCCTGCAGCGTGCGCGGGTAACGCGCCAGATCATCCACCCGGTCAAATTGCATTGGGTTCACAAAAACAGAAACAACAACAATATCGGCATGGCGACGGGCTTCATCAACCAGTGTCATATGGCCATCGTGCAGATTACCCATTGTGGGAACCAGCGCAATGCGCTTACCTGCCTGCCGCCATTCACGAATGTGCTGGCGCAGGTCGCTGAGCGATTCAACAATTAACACAACGTACTCCCGTTACTGGAAACTATGTTCTTCACCCGGATAAATACCCGTTTCGACTTCGTGAACGTAAGCCCGAACGGCTGCGCGTATGTCACCGGCTTCACGAAGAAAATCTTTAGCGAATTTAGGAATATGACCCCCGGTGATCCCGAACGCATCATGCATCACAAGAATCTGCCCATCGGTGACATTACCTGCACCAATGCCAATCACCGGAATCGATAACGCTTGTGTTACCCGTTCAGCTAAAGCTACCGGAACACACTCCAGCACCAGCATTTGTGCCCCTGCCGCTTCAAGTGCTTTGGCGTCATCAAACAGGGTTTCTGCGGCAGCGGTATCACGGCCCTGAACTTTATAACCACCGAAGATATTCACTGACTGTGGCGTCAGCCCCAGGTGGCCGCAAACCGGCACAGCGCGCTCGGTGAGCATACGCACGGTATCTGCAAGCCAGCTCCCCCCTTCGATTTTTACCATATTGGCCCCGGCACGCATCACGGTTGCCGCGTTCTCAAAGGCTTGTTCCGGCGTGGCATACGCCATAAAAGGCAAATCAGCCAGCAGCAGGCATTCTGGCGCACCACGGCGTACTGCGGTTGTGTGATAGGCAATATCTGCAACTGTTACAGGCAAAGTGGAATCGTGCCCTTGTACGGTCATCCCCAGAGAATCACCGACCAGCATTACCCGAATCCCTTCATCGAAAAAGAGTTTTGCAAAACTAAAATCGTAGGCGGTTATAGTCGCAAATTTCTTGTTCTGGTCTTTTAGCTGGCGCAGGTGAGTCATGGTGGTTGGTTTCATGGTTACCCCGTCGCATCATAGGAAAAATATAGGACAGGGCATTCTAGAAGAATGTGGGGGTGGGTGTTAGTTATTTTGCGCTGAATTCGGTTGACGGATGACTGGAAAAGCAGCAGTTGACTGACTGAAATGATCCAGCTCGAAAAAAAGCCTACCAGCGCTCTGGCGGGGTATCTTTCAGGCAGGACAGGCAGCCACGCAAACTTTGCCCGTCGGGGAAAAATAAATCAGGAGCCAGCTGGAACAAAGGCCAGAGCATGAACATACGATGCTTCATATCGTAATGCGGGATGGTCAGGCGCTCATTCTCAATGGTGCCATTGCCATACAGCATGATATCCAGATCCAGCGTCCGTGGCCCCCAGCGCTCTGCTTTACGTACCCGGCCTTGCTGGCGTTCAATTTCCTGCGTGTTATCCAGCAAAGCCAGTGGTGAGAGCGTTGTATCCAGCGCAACGGCGGCATTCAGGTAATCAGGTTGATCCTGTGGGCCAAGGGGCGGGGTG
Organism: Mangrovibacter sp. MFB070; assembly: GCF_000705335.1. Taxonomy (NCBI): domain Bacteria; kingdom Pseudomonadati; phylum Pseudomonadota; class Gammaproteobacteria; order Enterobacterales; family Enterobacteriaceae; genus Mangrovibacter; species Mangrovibacter sp. MFB070. The sequence continues at coordinate 64,238 of NZ_JJMI01000019.1, read as the reverse complement.
CGAAAAAAAGGTGAGACAGCAACCACCTGGCTTTCAGGCAGTTGTTTCAGTGCATCAATGGCTGCCTCTACCTGGTTCAGTGGTGATGCCAGGTTACTGCCAATAGCAATATAAACCCGTGTCATGAATTGCCTTCACGTTTCGGGATTCTCCGGCGCGGGCGATGGCGCTTGCGACGAGCAGGGCTATCATCACCTAACTGGTTCAGCATCTCTTTTTGAGCCGGAGGCGTTGCGGCCTGGAATTCCCCCCACCATTGAGCAAGGCGCTGTAATTCTGGGTTACGCTCTGCTTCAGCCCGCATTTCCAGTAAATCGTATGCTGCACGGAATTTTGGATGTTCCATCAATTTCCATGCACGTTTACCCTGGCGGCGTGAAAGGCGTAATTGTAATTGCCAGATATCACGGATAATGGTGGTAATGCGTTTCGGAATGGCCAGTGAGCGGCACGCTTCGTCCAGCAGGTCATTCATGGCCAGTGAAAAAGCGTCAAACCAGGTCAAACCACCTTCATGGGCAATTTTTTGCGACATTTCCAGTTGGGGATACCAGTATATCGCCGCAAACAAAAACGCCGGGTTCACGCGCAGATCATTTTGCAAACGTGAGTCGGTGTTCTTGAGTACCCGGGTGATGATCCGCTCCATCGGGCTGTCACCTTGCTCGGTGAAATAGCGTGCAATCCCCGGAAACAGTGGTTGAAAAAGTTGGTACTGGCACAGTAACTGATAAGTCCGGTAGCCATAACCTGCCTGCAGCATTTTCAGCGATTCTTCAAACAGGCGGGCAGGGGGAACATCATTAAGCAGAGAAGCGAGACGTGGAATCGGCTCGGCTGTTTCCGGGCTGATTGTCATATTCAGCTTGGCGGCAAAACGAACCGCACGCAGCATGCGAACCGGGTCTTCCCGGTAACGTGTTTCCGGGTCGCCAATCAGGCGAATAATGCCTTCCTGCAGGTCTTGCAGGCCGCCGACATAATCACGAATAGTAAAGTCAGCAACATTGTAATAGAGGCTGTTAATCGTAAAGTCACGCCGTTGGGCATCTTCTTCAATGGACCCGAAGATGTTATCGCGCAGCAACATACCATTCTGGCCGAGCTGAGATGTGGTTCTGTCGCTGTCATGCAGTTCGTGATGACCACGGAAGGTGGCAACTTCGATAATTTCCGGGCCGAACATGACATGAGCCAGGCGAAACCGGCGCCCGACCAGGCGACAATTACGGAACAGTTTGCGCACCTGCTCCGGAGTGGCACTTGTTGTGACATCGAAATCTTTTGGGCGCGCGCCGAGGAGTAAATCCCGGACACCACCGCCTACCAGCAGCGCTTCATAGCCTGCTTTATTCAGCCGGTAAAGTACCTTGAGGGCATTTTCACTGATATCTTTGCGGGAGATCGTATGCTGTTCTCGCGGGATAACGGTCATCTTCGGTTGCATAAGCACCTCAGGAGCTTCAGACTCCTCGCGGTTTAGCACCTTACGGCAAAAATTAGCGACTCGGGTAAAAATGTTGCACCTCTGTGTATCGTGGTCGGGATAAAACAGCGGCTAATCATAGCTCAGTGTTCACCATTTGAGAATGCCGGATTCGCGCTGACCGTAGCCGGAACATCACTTAATTGCCAGTTTTTTACTGCAAAAGCCAGCAACTCACCAGTATTCAGGTCTTGCCAGCCGCCAGGAACTGGTTGGTTAAGAAATGCCAGAGCCTGGGTAAGAACGGGCCTTGGGTCGCCTTGTGGCAGTGCTGGCGCATGGTTTTGCTTGGATAATTTATCGCCATGCGCGTTACAGGCAAGGGGTAAATGAATATAGCCGGGCTCAGCCCAGCCAAAAGACCGGTATAACGCTATTTGGCGCACTGTTGGTTCAATCAGGTCGGCACCACGCACAATTTCTGTTACCCCCTGGAAATGGTCATCCACCACAACCGCCAGGTTGTAGGCGAACAGCCCATCGCGCCGGTGAATGATAAAATCTTCCCGGGCCATTGCATCGCTGGCGTCAATATTACCACGCAATTTATCGTGAAAATGAGTAACCGGATGGGTTTGCCGTAGCCGAATTGCAGCATGCTCGCCGCTATGGTGTTTATCCCGGCACCAGCCCGGGTAAAAACCACCACTGGCCTGAATTTGGGCGCGGGTACAAGTACAAAAGTAGCTCATGTTCTGGCTTGCCAGCCAGTGCAGGGCATCCTGATATGCCTGGTGACGGTGCGATTGCCACAATACTTCGCCATCCCAGAATAACCCATAATGTTCAAGCTGGCGCAAAATAGTGGTGGCAGCGCCCGGTACTTCACGAGGCGGGTCGATATCTTCAATGCGAACCAGCCAGACACCCTGGCAGGAACGAGCCTGGAGATAACTGCCTAACGCAGCAACCAGGGAACCGAAATGTAACTCGCCAGAAGGTGAGGGGGCGAAACGCCCAATATAACTGTTTGCAGACATGATTCAGCGTGGGAAGTTGCTTCGGCGGGAAGACCCGCCGAAGAAAAGGAGAATTACCGCGGGCGGATTAACCAGCCATTTGTTTTTCGCGGATTTCTGCCAGTGTTTTGCAGTCAATGCATAAGTCAGCGGTAGGACGAGCTTCCAGACGGCGAATGCCAATTTCAACACCACAGGATTCGCAGTAGCCGAAATCTTCGTCTTCCACTTTCTTAAGCGTTTTTTCGATTTTTTTGATCAGCTTACGTTCACGGTCACGGTTACGCAGTTCAAGGCTGAACTCTTCTTCCTGGGCTGCACGGTCAACCGGATCCGGGAAGTTTGCTGCCTCATCCTGCATGTGTGTTACGGTACGGTCTACTTCATCCCTGAGCTGATTACGCCATGCTTCAAGAATGCGCCTGAAGTGCGCTAATTGGGCGTCGTTCATATACTCTTCGCCCGGTTTTTCTTGATATGGTTCCACCCCAGCGATGGCGAGAATACTCAGGGACGATGTTTTACGGTTTTGCCCTTCTTGCATGTTGCTTCTCCTTAACACGCACTATCGATCCCCTGTCGGGGGAAAATCAGGTCGCTATAAATAACAGAAGCTTTTCCGGATAGCAATTATATAAACACACCTCTTGACAACCCTGTGAGGAAAAGCGTATTCACGCGCGCAGCATTTATCCAACAACATACTGACACGAAACAATCTGTTAGACCACAACATTGAGCGGGCGGTTCAGTACCATTTTTTCAGGGCTGATTGAGGCCCCCCAGGCATAAACTTCTACGCCGCTGTGCAGTGCTTTTTTGAGCAACTGCGCATAGGGCGCATCAATGTGGCTGGCGGGAGAAACACACGTAATGGCAGTGTGTAACGCCGCAAACAGTAATACCGCGCGTTCCCCCTGTTCCGCAATTGCTATCAGTTCACGCAAATGCTTTTGACCACGGGTTGTCACTGCATCAGGAAAATAGCCCTGACCCTCGTCCGAGAGCGTGACAGACTTAACTTCAATATAGCAGTTAACCTGTTTACATGCCTGTAACATAAAGTCGCACCGGCTGTTTTCGTGCCCATATTTTACTTCACGCTTAATATTTTCATAGCCAGTTAAGGCCGGAATACACCCAGCCCGCAAGGCTTCTTCTGTGAGTTGATTGGCACGCTGTGTGTTAACACAAATAACAGCGCCACTGCGGGTTTCTGTCAGTTCCCAGGTGCAGGCATACTTCCTTTTCGGGTTATCCGAGGTGGAATACCAGACTTTGTCGCCCGGGCTGCCGCACCCGGTCATTGCGCCGGTATTGGGGCAATGCAGTGTCAGGGCTTCTCCCTGCTCAGTAATAACATCAGCCAGAAAACGTTTGTAACGGCGCACCAGGGTGGCGGAATGTAATACAGGGGAAAAATCCATTAACTCTCCGGTTGCTCAAGAGGAAATTCAGCCAGTGGGGTATAGCGTGTGCGGCCCCGGGCGAATTGCGACTCGTAGAGTGCAAAACTGCTGACAGTGAAAGACCAGCGAAAACCAGGTGCAGGAAGCCGGGCATCGCGAGCTGCGTTGCGCCACAGTGTGATATGCGGATGGAATGGCTGCGGGCTTTGGTAGCAGCCATTACGCGCGGCTTGTGCTCGCAGCATATCAGCCAGTGACAGTAACCCGCGCGCCGGGCTGCGTGTCCCCAGCCAAATCACCTGTGAGCGCACCCACAGCCCTGCGTCATCCAGTGTCAGAGCAAAAGCACCCTGGCGAATTCTGCGGGCCAGTTGCATCAATACTTGTTGTTTCTCAGAGGTAACATCACCTAAAAAGGCCAGCGTCAGATGAAGGTTTGCTGCTGCAACTGGCCGCCCGGTTGTTTCCGGGAAGTGCGTTGCGCGCCAGTCAATAATTTCCTGTTGCAGGGGGGCTGGCAGGGCAATGGCAAAAAAGAGCCGTTTGGTTTCAGGCATAGTCGTCTGCTGGTGTAGTAAAAGTTACGGGCCGTGCATAATCACAGCTTACAGCCTACAATGCTGCTCTTTTTATGTTAACCCCTGGAGTGCTCTGTGTCGTTATTACCTGTTGCAGAAGTTGTGGATGAGCTGGTTTGTGCGCTGAACTCGGCACCACAGGTTTTGCTGAATGCACCTACCGGTGCAGGTAAATCGACGTGGCTACCGCTGCAACTATTGGCGCATTTTCGTGCTAAAGGGCGGATTATTTTGCTGGAGCCTCGCAGGCTGGCCGCGCGCAATGTCGCGCAGCGTCTTGCTGAGTTGTTGGGTGAAGAGCCGGGAGAGACTGTTGGTTACCGCATGCGGGCACAAACCTGCGTAGGCCCGCGAACCGTGCTGGAAGTCGTAACCGAAGGGATCCTCACTCGCATGATTCAGCGGGATCCTGAGCTTAGTGGCGTGGCGCTGGTCATTCTGGACGAGTTTCACGAGCGCAGCCTCCAGGCCGATATGGCTCTGGCATTGTTGCTGGATGTTCAAACGGGTTTGCGTGACGACCTGCGGGTACTGATTATGTCGGCAACTTTGGACGACGAACGCCTGAGTGCCTGTTTACCTGATGCGCCGGTGGTGGTTTCGTGTGGGCGTGCTTTCCCCGTCGAACGCCGCTACCAGTCTTTGGCAAGCCATATTCCTTTTGATGTGGCTGTTGCCCGTGCGGTGAACCAGTTATTACGGGAAGAAACAGGTTCTTTGTTATTGTTTTTACCCGGTGTTGGAGAAATTCAGCGTGTGCAGGAGGCGTTGGCATCCCTGGTCAGTGATGATGTGGTGCTGTGCCCTCTGTATGGCGCATTACCGCTGGCGGAACAGCGCAAAGCGATTCTTCCCGCTGGTGATGGGTTTAGAAAGGTGGTGCTGGCAACCAATATTGCTGAAACCAGCCTGACGATTGAAGGTATCCGGCTGGTGGTGGACAGCGCTCAGGAGCGCGCAGCCAGGTTTGATATCCGTACCGGGTTAACCCGCCTGGAAACGCTGCGTATTAGTCAGGCTTCCATGACACAACGCGCTGGCCGCGCCGGGCGGCTTGAGCCGGGTATCTGTGTCCATTTGACCAGTAAAGAACAGGCAGACAGAGCACCACTACAAAGTGAACCTGATATCCTGCACAGCGATATGAGTGGGCTGTTGCTGGAGCTTGCACAATGGGGCTGCCATGATGTTACAGCACTTACCTGGCTGGATACGCCTCCACAGGCAGCAGTAGCCGCAGCGCAAGCCTTACTACAACAGCTAGGTGTTATGGATGCGCAGTGGCGCCTCACTGAGCTGGGGCGCCAGGTTGCCGCCTTTGGTATTGAGCCGCGTGCCGGTGTAATGCTGGCTAACGCTCGGGATGCTGATGAGCGCGCGACTGCGGCAAAAATGGTCGCAATTATAGAAGAGCCGCCAAGAAACAGTGACGGTGATTTGCATGCTTTGCTGTACCGCAATATGCCTCAGTGGAACCAACGCGCCCGGCAATTGTTACAGCGTATCCACAAAAAAGCACCAACGGGTGAAGTGAACAGCCACTGTGCAACCCGGTTGTTGGCTTTAGCTTATGCTGACCGTATTGCCCGGCGCCGGGGGCAGAGTGGGCGCTATCAACTGGCGAATGGTATGGGTGCCATGCTGAGCCAGGATAATGCGCTGCACCGCTATGACTGGCTGGTCGCTGTGAGCTTGTTACAGGGCAACCAGTCACCCGATGCCCGTATCCTGCTGGCACTGCCGCTGGATATTGACGCTGTGCAGGCAGAAATGGGGCACCTGGTTGCTGTGCGCGACAGCGTTGAATGGCATGAAGATCAGGGAACATTGCGTGCAATTCGCCGTTGGCAAATTGGTGAGCTGGTGGTGAAGAGCCAGCCACTTGCCAAACCGTCTCAGGCGGATATGACTCAGGCGATTTTGAATGGCATACGTGATAAAGGCTTGTCTGCCCTGAACTGGACAGAAGCATCACAACAAATGCGGGTGCGAATTGCCTGTGCGGCGAACTGGTTACCTGAGTACAACTGGCCTTGTGTGGCTGATAGTGCATTATTGGCAACTATCGACACCTGGCTGGCGCCTGAAATTCAACAGGTTAGTTCTCGGCAGGCTTTGCAGAATGTGGATTTAGTTAAAGCTCTTTGCAATTTACTGGACTGGTCATTACGCCAACGTCTGGATAGTGAGCTACCAACTCATTACACTGTGCCCACCGGGAGTCGGGTTGCCATTCGTTATTTTAGCGATAAACCCCCCATACTCTCGGTAAGAATGCAGGAAATGTATGGCGAGGCCGTGACCCCGTGTATTGCACAGAACCGTGTTCCGCTAACGCTGGAGCTGCTTTCACCGGCAATGCGCCCGTTACAGGTAACCAGTGATCTGGGCGGGTTCTGGCAAGGGGCGTATCGGGAGGTTCAAAAAGAGATGAAAGGGCGTTATCCCAAACATCTCTGGCCGGACTCACCCGCGACAACCGCACCGACCCGCAGGACGAAAAAGTACCAGCCGCCAGTCTGAATCAGGCGGTTATCTGTTTTTTTGAGAGATTTCTTGTTTCAGAATTGGCGCAAGCAATGAGAATCAAACGCCTGCGCCTGGCGTTTTTTGGAGAAAAAGCATGGCGGGGAATGACCGCGAACCAATCGGACGTAAACCCAAATCTGGCCGTCCTTCAAAACCGAAAGCAAGCCGTCGCGGGCATCGTGATGATGATTACGATGACGACTACGACGATTACGACGATGAGTATGAGGACGAAGACGAGGAGCCCATGCCGAGTAAACGGAAAGGTAAGAAAAAGAGCCCACCCGGCAAAAAGCGCTGGTTGCTGTGGCTACTGGTAAAACTGTTCATTATTTTTGCAGTGATTGTCGCTGCATATGGGGTTTACCTCGACCAGAAAATCCGCAGCCGTATTGACGGGCAGGTCTGGCAATTACCGGCAGCCGTTTACGGCCGCATGGTAAGCCTGGAACCGGATATGCCGACCAGCAAAAAAGAGATGATCAATTTGCTGGAAGCAACCCAATACCGCCAGGTGACGCGGATGACGCGTCCTGGTGAGTTTACCGTCCAGGCGAATAGTATTGAGATGATCCGCCGTCCATTTGATTTCCCGGATGGCAAAGAAGGTCAGGTGCGGGCGCGCCTGGTGTTTGATGGTGACCACCTTGATTCCATCCAGAATATGGACAATGGCCGCAGCTTTGGCCTGTTGCGCCTCGACCCACGTTTGATAACCATGCTTTCTTCGCCTAATGGTGAAGAACGTTTGTTTGTGAAACGCTCAGGTTTCCCTGACTTGCTGGTGGACACGCTGATTGCTACAGAAGACCGGCATTTCTATGAACACGACGGGATAAGCCTGTACTCCATTGGCCGTGCGTTTATCGCGAATATCACCGCCGGTCGTGCCGTTCAGGGTGGGAGTACTCTGACTCAGCAGTTGGTCAAAAACCTGTTTTTATCCAATGAGCGTTCTTTGTGGCGTAAGGCCAATGAAGCCTATATGGCGCTGATTATGGATGCCCGCTACAGCAAAGACCGTATTCTCGAACTCTACCTGAATGAAGTTTACCTGGGGCAGAGTGGCAATAATGAGATTCGCGGTTTCCCGCTGGCCAGCCTGTATTACTTTGGCCGCCCGGTAGAAGAACTGAGCCTGGATCAACAGGCGTTGCTGGTTGGTATGGTGAAAGGGGCGTCATTGTATAACCCATGGAGCCGGCCAAAACTGGCCCTGGAACGGCGTAATATCGTATTGCGCTTGTTGCAGGAACAGAAAGTTATTGACCAGGATCTCTACGACACGCTAAGTGCGCGCCCGCTCGGTGTGCAGCCGCGTGGTGGCGTGATTTCGCCACAGCCTGCGTTTATGCAACTGGTTAAACAGGAATTGCAGCAGAAACTTGGCGATAAAATCAAAGACCTTTCCGGGGTGAAAATCTTCACAACGTTTGACCCGGTTTCCCAGGACGCCGCAGAAAAAGCGGTTACCGAAGGGATCCCGCAGTTGCGTAAGCAACGTAAATTGAGCGATCTGGAAACGGCGATGGTTGTCGTTGACCGTTTTACCGGGGAAGTTCGGGCGATTGTCGGTGGGTCTAATCCTCAGTTTGCCGGGTATAACCGTGCACTGCAGGCACGCCGCTCTATTGGTTCTTTGGCAAAACCAGCAACATACCTGACAGCACTGAGCCAGCCTAATCAGTATCGCCTGAATACCTGGATTGCTGATGCGCCTATTACTTTGCGTTTATCCAATGGCCAAACCTGGTCGCCGCAAAACGACGATAAGCGCTTCAGTGGGCAGGTGATGCTGGTGGATGCGCTTACTCGTTCAATGAACGTGCCGACGGTTAACCTGGGTATGACGCTGGGCCTGTCTTCTATTGTTGATACCTGGCAAAAACTGGGTGTCTCCAAAGACCAACTGACGCCAGTGCCCGCGATGTTGCTGGGTGCATTGAACCTTACCCCGATTGAAGTTGCACAGGCTTTCCAGACGATTGCCAGTGGCGGAAACCGGGCGACATTATCCGTATTGCGTTCAGTGATTGGTGAAGATGGTACCGTGCTGTACCAAAGCTTCCCGCAGGCGGAACGGGCTGTGCCGGCTCAGGCTGCCTATCTGACGCTCTACACCATGCAACAGGTGGTTAGCCGTGGTACCGGCCATGCGCTGAGTGTGAAGTTCCCGAAACTGCATTTGGCCGGTAAAACCGGGACTACGAACAATCTGGTAGATAGCTGGTTTGCGGGGATTGATGGCCGTGAGGTCGTGATTACCTGGCTTGGCCGCGATAATAATCAGCCAACACGTTTCTATGGTTCGAGTGGGGCAATGACTCTGTATCAGCGCTATCTTACTAATGAATCGCCAATGCCACTGGATTTGGTACCTCCGGAAGACGTTGTCGACATGAGTGTGGACGATATGGGGCAGTTCCAGTGCAACGGTGGTGGTGTGCGTACATTGCCGGTGTGGACCACCGACCCGTCTGTGTTGTGCCAGCAGTCTCAGCCAATGTCTCAGCAACCACCTGCGGCAGATGGCCAGCAGCAAGGGCAGCCGTCTCAACAACCGCAACAGCAGCAGCAACAGCCTCAACAACAAGAGAAGAGTGATGGTGTGGCGGGCTGGATAAAAGATATGTTCGGCAGTAATTAACCGTACAGCCCCTGTGAATGGCGTACTGTTTCCCCATCTTAACCAGAGGGAAGCCGTCGCCAAACAGGGGCAATATCTTCCCAAACATTAAGAAAGCAATACGGTCAGATGGAAATATCTGACAATACGTAAACCTGCCATTCAGGCTTGCTTCATGCCGCCCAGTTCGCATATCATTCATCGATTATAATAATTATTCTCGTTTACGTTCCTGTTTCCACCTGCCGGGATCGTAATATTCAACGGGAATTCATTATGTTACCGGGTGCTGCTGCACCGGTTTTTTCAATTCACACACCGCCAGGGCGACGTTGGCACCATGCAGGATACACAGAACACTACAACTCCTATCACTTTCCGCCTTGATAATGTTACGTTTCGGGTACCCGGGCGTACATTACTTCACCCTCTGAGTCTGGCTTTTCCTGAAGGCAAAGTTACTGGCCTGATAGGCCACAATGGCTCTGGAAAATCAACATTGTTGAAAATGTTAGGGCGCCACCAAACACCGAGTGAAGGGCAAATAACACTGGGTAATGCGCCACTGGAAACATGGAACAGTAAAGCCTGTGCGCGGCGTGTTGCATATTTGCCACAACAACTGCCAGCAGCGGAAGGGATGACCGTTCGGGAACTGGTTGCTATTGGGCGTTACCCCTGGCATGGCGCATTAGGGCGCTTTAGTGCCGAAGACCGGCAACATGTTGAAGACGCAATTGCCCTGGTTGGCTTGAAACCCTTTGCTCAACGCCTGGTAGACAGCTTGTCTGGTGGTGAACGCCAGCGGGCATGGATAGCGATGATGGTGGCGCAAAACAGCCAGTGTTTGCTGCTTGATGAACCCACCTCTGCGCTGGATATTGCTCACCAGGTTGAAGTGCTGGCACTGATTCACCGGCTCAGTGAACAACGTGGTTTAACCGTGATTGCGGTGCTGCATGACATCAATATGGCGGCCAGGTATTGCGACTATTTAGTCGCACTGCGCGGTGGGCAGATGATTGCTCAGGGGGAACCTGAACACATCATGCAACCTGAAACGCTGTCCATGATCTACGGTATTCCTATGGGAACCTTGTCTCACCCGGCGGGTGGTGCGCCAGTGAGTTTTGTTTGCTGATGAAATCTTTATCGCCTTCTTTATCCCGCCGTCAGTTACTCACGCTAATGGCTTCATCGCCGTTATGGTTGAAATCGCAGAATGCACTGGCGGCACGAATCAATCCGCACCGTGTTGCCGCACTGGAGTGGCTACCGGTTGAGTTGTTGATTGCACTGGGTGTTACCCCTTACGGTGTGGCGGATATTCCCAATTATCGCCGTTGGGTCAATGAGCCGTCATTGCCAGACTCGGTGATTGATTTAGGGTTACGTACTGAGCCGAACCTTGAATTACTGGCAAGTATAAAACCGTCACTGATTGTCTGGTCTGCTGGTTATGGCCCGGCAGCGACGAAGCTGGCCCGTATTGCTCCCGGGCAGGGTTTCACCTTCACCGATGGTAAACGCCCTCTGGATATGGCTCGCCACTCTTTAGTGCAAATGGCTGAGTTGCTCGATATGCAACAGGCGGCGCAAACCCACCTCAAGGAATACGATCAGTTTATCAATGGCCTGAAACCGGGCTTTGCGCACCGGGGGAAACGCCCAATATTACTGATGAGTTTGCTTGAGTCCCACCACGCTTTAGTGCTGGGTAATAACAGCTTATTCCAACAAGTGATGGACCCACTGGGTATTGAAAATGCCTGGCATGGCGAGATGACTTTCTGGGGCAGTGCGATTGTTGGTATTGAACGCCTGGCTGATATCCGCGATGCGGACGTATTGTGTTTCGGACATGGTGACGATGCCACAGAGCAGGCCATTATCAATACGCCTTTATGGCAGTCGATGCCCTTTGTGCGCCAGAACCGCTTTCATCGTGTTCCGGCTGTCTGGTTTTATGGCGCCACACTCTCAGCCATGCATTTTGGCCGTGTTCTGAGCCAAACGCTGGGGGAGAAAAAGTGATGCGTACTGTGCATATTTCACTTGGCGTGTTTGCTGCCATTCTGCTGTGTGGCACAGGGCTGACTGTGTTTAATTTACAGTCTTTATTGCCTTTTACTGACTGGTCTGCCGCATTCTGGTCGCCCTCATTTGATGCAGTCAACCAGATGTTATTCCACTACAGCGCATTACCTCGCCTGGTGATGTCGCTGATGGTCGGTGCCGGGTTGGGGCTGGTTGGGGTGTTATTCCAGCAGGTGCTGCGCAACCCACTGGCTGAACCCACCACATTAGGGGTGGCGACCGGGGCGCAATTGGGCATTACGGTGTCCACCTTGTGGGTTTTACCTGGTGGGGTGCTGGCTCAGCAATTTTCCGCACTGTTTGGTGCCTGCGTGGTGGGCGGGCTGGTCTTTGGCGTTGCCTGGGGCAAACGCCTGTCACCTGTTACGCTCATTCTTGCCGGGTTGGTGGTCAGCCTGTATTGCGGTGCGGTGAACCAGCTCCTGGTGATTTTTCACCATGACCAGTTACAAAGCATGTTTTTGTGGAGCACGGGCGCACTGAATCAGACGGACTGGCTGGGGGTTACCCGGTTATGGCCGGTACTGGTTTTCGGTGTACTGATGACCGTGCTCTTGCTACGCCCATTAACTTTGTTGGGGCTGGATGATGGCGTTGCCCGTAATTTGGGGCTGATGTTGTCACTGGCTCGTTTTGCCACGCTTATCCTGGCGATAGGCATCAGTGCAATGCTGGTCAACGCGGTAGGGATTATTGGCTTTATTGGGCTGTTTGCTCCGCTCCTGGCAAAACTGTTGGGTGCCCGCAGGCTGACCAGCCGTTTGTTGCTTGCCCCGGTCATTGGCGCGCTGATTCTGTGGCTATCTGACCAGGTCGTTGTGTTATTGACCCGGGAGTGGCGTGAAATCTCAACCGGTACCATTACGTCGTTAATTGGTGCGCCATTGTTATTATGGTTGCTGCCGCGCCTGCGTTCACTGAACGCACCGTCTTTGGCTCAGGGCGACAGTGTGACCCCGGAGCGCCAGCATGTGGTGTGGTTCGCTCTGGTTGGCGCAGGCATCTTGTTATTACTGGCGGGGGTGGCGTTATCACTGGGGCGCGACAGCCATGGTTGGTTCTTTGCCACCGGGCATGAGCTGGACTCGCTGCTGTTCTGGCGCTGGCCGCGAGTGCTATCTGCCCTGAGTGCTGGGTGTATGCTGGCGGTCGCCGGGTGCATTATACAGCGCCTCACTGGGAATGGCATGGCAAGCCCGGAGGTTCTGGGTATCAGCTCCGGGGCTGCATTCGGCGTAGTGTTAATGCTGTTCTTTGTTCCCGGTGATGCGTTTGCCTGGTTGCTGCCCGCCGGGTGCCTGGGGGCTGCGGCTACACTGGTGGTGATTTTGTTGGTGGCCGGCAAAGGCGGGTTTTCTCCGCAACGCATGCTACTGGCCGGGATGGCGCTCAGTACCGCATTTACTATGCTACTGATGATGCTACAGGCCAGTGGTGATCCGCGTATGGCACAGGTTCTGACCTGGCTTTCTGGTTCAACTTATAATGTTTCTGCAGAGCAGGCCATCCGGGCAACTGTCATCATGGTTGTGCTTCTGGCTGTTACGCCACTGTGCAGGCGCTGGTTGACTGTACTCCCGCTGGGAAGTGAAATGTCGCGTTCGGTAGGGCTGGCTCTGACACCAGTGCGCATTGGTTTACTGTTGTTAGCCGCCGCGCTGACTGCCGCCGCAACGCTGACCATCGGGCCACTAAGTTTTGTTGGGCTGATGGCCCCACATATCACCCGTATGATGGGGTTTCGCAGAACATTCCCGCAACTGGTCATTGCAGCGCTGTTAGGTGGGTTGTTGATGATGTCTGCTGACTGGCTGGGCCGGATGTTATTGTTCCCATACCAGGTACCTGCCGGGTTGCTCGCCACTTTTATCGGCGCACCCTATTTTGTTTACTTGTTGCGTAAGCAAACGCACTGACTTGTGAGACGGCCAGGTCAGTGAACCTGGCCGCCTTTACACGCTTACTTTATTGTTTACCTGAGCCTGGTATCAGGCGAGTTGCGCAAATACATTACGGGCAACATCAATCGTGGCGTTAATGTCTTCCGGTGTGTGAGCCACAGACATAAAACCAGCCTCAAATGCAGACGGCGCCAGGTAAACCCCGCCTTCAAGCATCAGGTGGAAGAAGCGTTTAAACCGCTCAACATCACAGGCCATAACATCCTGGTAGCAGGTGACAGCGGGCGCATCGGTGAAGAACAGGCCAAACATGCCTCCCACATGGTTTACCACGAAAGGAATTCCAGCCTGGTCTGCGGCCTCTTTGAGGCCTTCAGCCAGTTGTGTGGTTAAGGCGTCCAGCGTGGCATGTACACCAGGTTGCGCTACTTCGGTCAGGCAGGCATAACCCGCCGCCATTGCAATTGGGTTACCGGAAAGGGTACCGGCCTGGTACACCGGGCCAGTTGGCGCCAGTGCTTCCATGATTTCTCGCCGCCCACCAAATGCACCTACCGGCATACCGCCGCCAATGATTTTACCCAGGCAGGTTAAGTCTGGTTCAACATTGTAGTAAGACTGAGCGCCCGCCAGTGCGACACGGAAACCTGTCATCACCTCATCAATTATCAGCAATGCACCAAACTCATCGCACAGTGCGCGCAGGCCTGGTAAAAACTCAGGCAGAGGCGGAACACAGTTCATATTGCCAGCGACAGGCTCAACAATAATGCAGGCGATCTCTTCCGGGTATTGTTCGAATGTCGCACGTACTGAATCCAGCGAGTTATAGGTGCAGGTCAGTGTATGGCGGGCAAAATCAGCCGGCACACCAGGGGAATTAGGCTGCCCGAGGGTGAGTGCGCCTGAGCCTGCTTTCACCAGCAGGCAGTCTGCGTGGCCATGATAACAACCTTCAAACTTGATTAGCTTGTCGCGTCCGGTGTACCCTCGTGCAAGGCGGATAGCACTCATAGTTGCTTCCGTACCTGAGTTGACCATACGAACCATATCCATGGTTGGCACTAACTCAGTCACCAGTTGCGCCATCTTAACTTCCATTTCAGTTGGTGCACCAAAGCTCAATCCACGTTGAGCGGCTTCGATCACCGCATTACGGATAGCCGGGTGATTATGGCCAAGCACCATTGGCCCCCAGGAACCCACGTAGTCAATATAGGCTTTGCCATCGGCGTCGTAGAGTCTGGCCCCGTCAGCACGTTCGATAAATAGCGGTACGCCGCCGACGCCTGTAAATGCGCGGACGGGGGAATTGACGCCACCAGGGATCAATTCTCTGGCGGTGGCATACAAGTTTTCTGACTTACTCATCAATGGACTCCTGAGGGGTATATGTAAGCGTGCGGGTCATTCTAAGTGATTCGGTAAACGTTATGAAAGTTTTGCCCGATTGAAACAACACATTATGTATTGATTTCGGACAGGACTAACCCGAGCGGGGCAGGTAGAATGCTGCCTCATTTGTATTACTAATCGCACTGATAACTCATGAAACCTGAAACACCTTCTTTTGAAGCACAGCAGATTATTCGGTTACGGCGTGGCGACATGGTTCGCCGGCTGGTAAGGCGAGACAAAACGCCACTGGCAGTTCTTATTATGGCCGCTGTTGTAGGAACCCTGGCAGGTCTTGCCGGAGTAGGTTTTGAGAAAGCTGTTAATTGGGTATTACATTACCGAATGAGCATGCTACTCAACTTTGCTGATTCCCATTTTTTGGTGTGGCCGCTGGCATTTATTGCCTCTGCACTACTGGCAATGGTGGGGTATTGGCTGGTTCGCCGTTTTGCCCAGGAAGCGGGTGGTTCAGGCATTCCGGAAATTGAAGGTGCGCTGGAGGAGTTACGCCCGGTCCGCTGGTGGCGAGTTATTCCAGTGAAGTTTATTGGTGGGATGGGCACCCTTGGGGCCGGTATGGTGCTTGGGCGTGAAGGGCCAACCGTGCAACTGGGGGGGAATATCGGGCGTATGGTGCTCGATATATTTCGTATTCGTGGCGCGGAATCCCGCCATACATTGCTGGCAACCGGGGCGGCTGCCGGGCTGTCTGCGGCGTTTAATGCGCCACTGGCAGGCATATTATTCATTATTGAAGAGATGCGCCCACAATTTCGCTACAGCCTGATTTCTATTAAGGCCGTGTTTATTGGTGTGATTATGTCCACGATTGTTTTCCGTTACTTCAATGGTGAAGTATCGGTGATAGAAGTGGGCAAGCTCAGCGTGGCGCCAGTCAATACGTTATGGCTGTATCTGATCCTCGGTATGATTTTTGGGATTGTCGGCCCGATTTTTAACTCACTTATTTTTCGTACCCAGGATATGTTCCAACGCCTGCACGGCGGCGAGACCAAAAAATGGGTACTGATCGGTGGGATTTTGGGTGGTATATGCGGGGTTTTAGGGTTTATTGAACCGGAAGCTGCTGGTGGTGGCTTTAATTTAATCCCTATTGCTGCAGCCGGGAACTATGCGGTAGGGACACTGTTATTTATCTTTATTGCGCGCATTATTACTACCTTGCTGTGTTTTAGTTCTGGTGCACCTGGCGGGATTTTTGCACCAATGCTTGCGTTGGGCACACTTTTTGGCACCGCATACGGTATGGCCTGTACTGCCTGGTTCCCCGGGTATCATCTGGAAGCAGGTACATTTGCTATTGCAGGAATGGGGGCGCTGTTTGCTGCTTCTGTGCGTGCGCCGTTGACTGGTATCGTTCTGGTACTGGAAATGACCGATAATTATCAGCTCATTTTGCCAATGATTATCACCTGTCTCGGCGCTACGCTATTAGCACAATTCTTAGGCGGAAAACCGCTGTATTCTTCTATTCTGGCGCGTACATTAGCTAAACAGGATGCGCAGCAGAAAACCGCTCAACCCCAGGCCGCTTCGCTGGAGAATACTTGAACGATTCACCAGGGTATTAGATAATCACCAATAAGTACTGGCGCAGGGCAGGTGTATCCACCGGGTATTGTGCTGTCTGGCAGGCCTGTTTGTGGGCATGCCTTGCGTGAGTTGTTTCTTCGTTGGGAGCAGAAAATGAGTGATGATGTCGCGTTGCCGTTGCAGTTTACTGATGCAGCCGCTAATAAAGTAAAAAGTCTGATCGCGGATGAAGAGAACCCGAATCTGAAGTTGCGTGTATATATTACTGGCGGTGGTTGTAGTGGATTCCAGTATGGCTTCACCTTTGATGATCAAATTAACGAAGGTGATATGACCATCGAAAAACAGGGTGTGGCACTGGTTGTTGACCCAATGAGCCTGCAGTATCTGGTAGGTGGAGCGGTAGACTATACCGAAGGGCTTGAAGGTTCCCGTTTTGTGGTGAATAACCCCAATGCGAAAAGCACCTGTGGCTGTGGTTCTTCTTTCAGTATCTGACCAGCCTTTGTGATGTTTCGCCTGGCGCCGTGCAAATGCACGGCGTCGTCATTTTGGCCGGGCGGTGCTATGGGCCGTTTGTCAGTGCGTTCTGTCATCCAGTGCAAAGGTGGGTAGCTTCAGGTGCCAGCGAATTGCGGCCAGGCGAATAACCAGCGTGATTACCATGCCTGCCATACTGGCGATTTCAAGTGGTACGCCAAAAGCGTAGTAGGCGGTCGCATGGACAATCCCGCCAACAATACAGGCTGTTGCATAGATTTCCGTTCTGAGGATCATCGGAACTTCCCGGGCCAGAACATCACGAATAATCCCACCACCGACACCTGTTACCACCCCCATACAAATGGCAACCAGCGGGCCGGTATCGGCAGCAAAAGCCTTATTCACCCCAATTCCGACAAAAACAGCCAGGCCAACGGCGTCGAGCACCGGCAGGATCCACTTAGGTAAGCGGCGGGGCTGGCGAACTAACAAAATAGTCAGCATACAGGTCACCATCGCAACGACCAGGTCAGTTGGGTCCTTTACCCAAAAAACGGGTCCGTTATTCAGGGCCATATCCCGTATCGTGCCACCGCCAATAGCGGTTACCACCCCAAGCACCAGCACACCAAAAGGGTCCATACGCAGCTTGCCCGCTAACAAAACACCTGAAATAGCAAAAACAGCGGTGCCGATGATATCCAGCCAGTACACCAACATGGTCTTCCTCTTGAATGCCTTTCCAAAAACATTTCCCGGCGGATTGGTACCGCCAGGTGAGTTAATGTGCCGGCTTGTTTACATTGGGCAAACCAGCCAGCCCTGCACATATCTGTTGTGCGGCGAGGATAATACGTGGGCCTGCACGTTCAAACCAGTCGTTATTTACCGCAATAACCGACGCTGAAAGTTGATTGTGCCAAAATTGTTCAATTTTTGGGATTTGTGCCTCATTGCCGGTAACCAGAATCACCTGAGGTTTCCTGGCCAGAACCTGCTCGCGGCTAACCTGTGGCCAGGGAACCGCGCTGCCGGCAAAAACATTGTCGCCCCCACATACCTGCAGGACCTGGTTTTGAATGGAATCCTGGCCGGTTGTGAACAGTGGCTGGCCACCAAATTGTAAAAACACCCGCTTGCGTGGGGTGGCGGCATAGCGTTTTTCAAGCGCCACAAACTGTGACATCAACGTGTCTGCGGCCTTTGATGCCTGCTCCGGGTGGGGGCTCCACGCAGCCAGTTGGCGAATGGCATCTGCAACCTGAGAGACACTTTGCGGGTCAAGCCACAATACATGAATCCTCAACGCAGACAACTGGTCGACCTGCCTTTGAGCATTGGCTCCCTGCCAGGCCACCACCAGGTCAGGCTTCAATGCAACGATACGTTCGAGATTGATTCCCTGCCAGTTGGCCACCTGCTCAATTGACTTTGCCGCTGGCGGGTAATCAGACCAGGCGCTGACAGCAACAGGGGTGATCCCGGCAGCAAAAGCCAGTTCGGTATTGCCAGGCGAGAGTGTAATAACACGCGGCGCGGCCATAAGCCACGCCGGGAAGAGCAATAAAGCGAATACAGGTAACAGCAGGTAATTAGCTCTGAGCAAGTTTTTGTACCAGGCGCTCAACCAGTAAAGTTGACTGTTTCGCCGCAACAGTCAGAAACTCGTCAAAACTCAGGTGTGACTGTTGGTCTGCTACATCGGAAATGGCACGGACCACAACAAAAGGCACGGAAAATTTATGGCAGACATGGCCAATTGCCGTTGCTTCCATTTCTACTGCAATGGCTTTCGGGAAGTTGTGGCGAATTTTTGCCAGGCCAACGGAGCCATTAATAAATGCATCACCGCTAACAACCAGGCCGCGTACGGCGTGAAGTGACAGCTCTGTAATGCATTGTTCCGCAGCTTCCACCAGTTTTTCATCGGCTTTAAAGCCGGCAGGGCACCCTGGAAGCTGGCCATATTCATAACCAAATGCGGTCACATCGGCATCGTGGTAGCGAACCTCATCGGAAACCACGATATCACCCACTTTCAACGTCGGCGCCAGGCCACCAGCTGAGCCGGTGTTAATAATGACATCGGGTTTGCAGTGCTCCAGTAACAATGTCGCGCCAACGGCTGCAGACACTTTGCCTATCCCGGATTTTAACAGCGCGACTTCAGTGCCGTTCAACGTACCGGTATAGATTTCGCAACCAGCCAGTTCAATCGTCTGGCGGTTTTCGATTTTGTCACGCAGGAGCGTAACTTCTTCTTCCATTGCACCAATGATGCCTGCTTTCATAGCCATACCTGTTTAAATGATGTATTCAGAGACATAGTCTATCATGGCAGACAAACAGGATTTAATCGGATTATTTTTTCCCTTTTAAGGCGGTGATATGAGTGAGTTCAATTTCCAAAAGAAAATAAACTGGCATCGTCAATTCCGTTCGCCAGAGGGGACAAAAAATGAGCATGAAATCCAGCGGATTTTTGAAAGTGATCGCGGGCGAATTATTAATTCAGCGGCCATTCGCCGGTTACAGCAAAAAACGCAGGTGTTTCCACTGGAGCGTAATGCTGCAGTACGCACACGCCTTACCCATTCAATGGAAGTACAGCAGGTAGGGCGTTATATCGCTAAAGAGGTTATCAGCCGCCTGAAAGAGGCCCGGTTGCTGGAGCAATACGGGTTAAGTGAACTGACCGGGCCCTTCGAAAGTATTGTTGAAATGGCCTGCCTGATGCATGACGTCGGTAACCCGCCATTCGGGCACTTTGGTGAAGCGGCTATTAACGACTGGTTCCGGCAACGCCTGCTTCCTGGTGCTGATACAGACGCGCCGGGTAAAGAAGCCCGCGCAGCAGAGGTTTTGTGTTTGCGTGAAGGGGAGACTGCACTGAATACTCTGCGCCAGCATGTAATAACAGATTTGTGCCACTTTGAAGGAAATGCTCAGGGTATTCGTCTGGTCAATACCTTGATGCGTATGAACCTCACCTGGGCACAAATGGGGTGTATTTTAAAATACACCCGGCCAGCCTGGGAAAGCGGCCCGGCACCAGAGGGTTTCCACTATTTAATGAAGAAACCGGGTTTTTATCTTTCAGAAGCGAATTATATTGTACGGTTACGTAAAGAACTTTCACTTGAGGAAAATTGTCGTTTCCCTCTTACCTGGATAATGGAAGCTGCAGATGATATTTCTTATTGTGTTGCCGATTTAGAAGATGCAGTAGAAAAGCGGATTTTTAGCCTTGAGCAACTTTACCAGCACCTTTCTACTGCCTGGGGAACCCACCAAACGGGAGATCTTTTCTCACTGGTTGTGGAAGATGCATGGGAAAAATCACGAGCGGGAAAAGTACGCAGTGGTGCTGAAGATGTGTTCTTCATGTATTTGCGCGTTAATACTCTCAGTAAACTGGTTCCTCATGCTGCCCGGCGATTTATTGATAATCTGCCTGAAATATACCCCGGGCATTTTAATCATGCGTTATTGGAAGATGACAGCCAGTACAGCCGTTTACTTGGTATGTTCAAACATGTTGCTATGCGGCATGTTTTTTCGCACCCGGATGTTGAACAACTCGAATTACAAGGTTACCGAGTAATCAGTGGGTTGCTTGATATTTACCGGCCTCTTCTCCTGCTGCCACTTGCTGATTTCCATTTATTAGTTTCTGGGGAAAATGTTCGTCGGTTGCCCATAGAAAGCAGGCTGTATCATAAGCTTTCCAGCAAGCATTGCATGGCGTATCAGGAAGCAATTGAGAAGCTGGATAACACAAAGCCTGAATATCCTGTTTGGGAGTTCTATTACCGTTGTCGGCTTATTCAGGACTATATCAGTGGCATGACAGATTTGTATGCATGGGATGAATACCGTCGCCTGATGGCCGTGGAATAATATCGGTGAGTTTTGTAAAGACGCACAATACTTTTTTACTTTTGTGAAAACGCTGTCGTGGAACTTAACGCTATAAATATGACTCTGATAACCACGAACACAGCAACGTTGTATTACCTGCTTAATTTGAGAATGAGCCATATGAAAAAAACGACACTAGCATTGAGCGCCCTGGCACTGAGCCTGGGCCTGGCATTAAACCCGGTGGCAGCGCTGGCGGCGGAAACCTCTTCAGCTTCAACTTCGCAAGAAATGCCCAGCCTGGCACCTATGCTGGAAAAAATTATGCCTTCTGTCGTCAGTATTAATGTTGAAGGCAGCACGACAGTGAATACGCCACGTATGTCGCGTAACTTCCAGCAATTCTTTGGTGATAATTCACCATTCTGCCAGGATGGTTCACCATTCCAGAACTCACCCTTCTGCCAGGGCGGTGGTAGCGGTGATGGCGGCGGTAATGATGGCAGCCAGCAGCAAAAATTTATGGCGCTGGGTTCCGGTGTCATTATTGATGCGGATAAAGGCTATGTGGTAACCAATAACCACGTTGTTGAAAACGCAACGTCAATTAAAGTGCAACTGAGTGATGGCCGCCGGTTTGATGCAAAAGTGGTTGGCAAAGACCCGCGTTCTGATATTGCGCTGATCCAACTGAAAGATCCCAAAAACCTGACTGCGATAAAAATTGCTGATTCCGATAATTTGCGGGTTGGTGATTATACCGTGGCGATCGGTAACCCTTATGGTTTGGGCGAGACAGTAACATCAGGTATTGTTTCTGCGCTGGGGCGTAGCGGGCTGAATGTTGAAAATTATGAAAACTTTATTCAGACCGACGCCGCCATTAACCGGGGTAACTCTGGTGGTGCGCTGGTTAACCTCAAAGGTGAGTTAATCGGTATTAACACCGCTATTCTGGCACCAGATGGTGGCAACATCGGTATTGGTTTTGCTATCCCGAGTAATATGGTGAAAAACCTGACAGCTCAGATGATTCAGTACGGTCAGGTTCGCCGCGGTGAACTGGGCATAATGGGGACAGAACTGAACTCTGAACTGGCAAAAGCGATGAAAGTTGACGCCCAGCGTGGCGCTTTCGTAAGCCAGGTTCTGCCGAACTCTTCTGCAGCCAAAGCAGGTATTAAAGCCGGGGACGTAATTGTCTCTATGAACGATAAACCGATTAACAGTTTTGCAGCGTTGCGTGCTGAAATCGGTTCTATGCCTGTCGGCAGCAAAATGAAACTGGGCTTGCTGCGTGAAGGCAAGCGCATTGACGTGAATGTTGAACTGCAGCAGAGCAGCCAAAACCAGGTTGATTCCTCCAGTATCTTCAGTGGTATTGAAGGTGCAGAGATGAGTAACCGAGCTGGTAAAGATAAAGGCGTTGTGGTGAACAGCGTGAAAGCAGGTTCACAGGCGGCGCGTATCGGGCTGAAAAAAGGCGACATTATTGTGGGGGCAAATCAGCAACCTGTGAACAACATTGCTGAACTGCGCAAAATTTTGGATAGCAAACCGAGCGTACTGGCGTTGAATATTCAACGTGGTGACAGTTCCATTTATCTGCTCCTCCAGTAATGCATTGCTGAGCAATTTTTCTGAGTTAAAGGCCGCGTATGCGGCCTTTTTTGTGAGCTTTTACACAACTCTGCATTATTATCTGGTGAATTGGTCATTTGCCCAATGCAAGGCATCAGTCTCTTCATTATGCTGTGCTGATGACGTACAGGAGGCGGCAAACATGGCAGGCTGGCACTTTGATACGAGAATGGCGCAAGAGATAGTCGCTCGCACCATGAAGATAATTGATACCAATATCAATGTAATGGATGCGCGCGGGCGGATAATCGGCAGTGGCGACCAGGAGCGTATTGGGGAATTGCACGAAGGGGCGTTACTGGTACTGTCTCAGGGACGCGTTGTCGATATTGACAATGCTGTCGCCCGCCATTTGCATGGTGTCCGGGAAGGGATCAACTTGCCCCTGCGCCTTGAAGGCGAAATAGTCGGGGTTATTGGGCTCACAGGCGAACCAGAGAACTTGCGTAAATACGGTGAGCTGGTATGCATGACGGCAGAAATGATGCTGGAGCAGTCTCGCCTGATGCACTTACTGGCGCAAGACAGCCGTTTGCGTGAAGAACTGGTGATGAATCTGGTTCAGGCAGAAACCATTACACCGGCATTAAGTGAGTGGGCTCAGCGGCTGGGAATTGACCTGGCGATGCCCCGAGTGGTGGCAGTGGTTGAAGTAGACAGTGGGCAGTTAGGGGTGGATTCTGCCATGGATGAACTCCAGCAACTGCAAACAGCATTAACCACACCTGAGCGAAATAACCTGGTGGCAATTGTCTCCCTGAGTGAAATGGTGGTACTGAAACCTGCACTGAATCAGTACGGGCGCTGGGATGCCGATGATCACCGGCGCCGGGTAGACGTTCTGCTGTCACGAATGAAAGAAAACGGCCAACTACGTTTTCGCGTCGCACTGGGAAACTACTTTACCGGAGAAGGCAGCATTGCCCGCTCTTACCGAACGGCGCGCACCACCATGATGGTGGGTAAACAACGTATGCCTGACAGCCGTAGTTATTTTTACCAGGATCTGATGCTGCCTGTTTTACTCGACAGCCTGCGTGGTGGCTGGCAGGCGAACGAGCTTGCCCGTCCGCTGGAGAAACTCAGAGCAATGGATAATAACGGGTTGTTACGCCGCACGTTAACTGCCTGGTTTCGCCATAACGTACAGCCGCTGGCAACATCCAAGTCTCTGTTTATTCACCGTAATACCTTAGAGTACCGGTTGAACAGGATCGCGGAACTGACCGGGCTTGATTTAAGTAGTTTTGACGACCGTTTGCTGTTGTATATTGCATTACAGCTGGATGAACAGCATGGCTGAAAAGGCTGGCATAACGCCAGCCTGAAGGTTATTTGCGGGTGAGTTTTTCCAGATCGGCTTCGATTTCGCTGATCTTGTTGGCAACCACACTTTCAAGGTGGCGCAGGTCGTCAAGAATCTTTCTTTTCAGATCGACTTCACTGCGATCGCGCTGGCAAATTTGATCCAACTCATCAATCACGTAACGGAGATTTGGGCTGATTTCCTGAATCTCTTTGTAACCCTGGCACACACTGTCTGACACAACTGTTTTACGCTGGCGTGGGTATTTGAATTTAACGCTTTTCGCGAAAAATTCGCCTTTATCCTTATGAAAATAGATCTTCAAAATATCATTATTCGCTTCCTGCCGGAGGCTGTAACGATCAATTTCATCAGGATTGGTAATACCCAGGCTTTTCAGATTATCGTACATAGCGGTACCCTCAGCGAATAAATAACTATTAGATAATTAACGAAAAAAAGTATTTTCGCCAGTGCCAGACACAAAAAAGGCAGGTTCTCCCTGCCTTTTTATCACCGCAATTAGTCGATAGTACGCAGCAATTCGTTGATACCCACTTTACCACGGGTTTTCGCGTCGACTTTCTTCACGATAACCGCACAGTACAGGCTGTATTTACCATCTTTAGACGGCAGGTTGCCAGAAACCACGACGGAGCCAGCAGGTACGCGGCCATAGTGAATTTCGCCAGTTTCACGGTCATAAATACGTGTGCTTTGGCCAATAAAGACGCCCATAGAAATCACTGAGCCTTCTTCAACGATAACCCCTTCAACAACTTCAGAACGGGCACCAATAAAGCAGTTATCTTCAATGATGGTCGGGTTTGCCTGCAGCGGTTCCAGAACCCCACCGATACCCACACCGCCAGACAGATGCACGTTTTTACCAATTTGCGCACAAGAACCAACAGTGGCCCAGGTATCGACCATTGTACCTTCATCAACGTAAGCACCGATATTGACATAAGAAGGCATCAGTACAGTGTTGCGGGCGATAAATGCACCCTGGCGAACGGCTGCCGGCGGCACAACACGGAAACCTTCTTTCTGGAAGCGCGCTTCGTCGTAATCGGCGAATTTCATCGGCACTTTGTCATAGAAGCGCGTTTCCGCACCCTCGATGACCTGGTTGTCGTTAATACGGAAAGAAAGCAGCACAGCTTTCTTGAGCCATTGGTGCGTTACCCACTGGCCGTCAATCTTTTCCGCAACGCGCAGCGCGCCGCTGTCGAGCAGTGAAATCACCTGGTTAATTGCTTCACGGGTGACGGTATCTACATTTACCGGCGTAATATCTGCACGGCGCTCAAACGCGGACTCAATAATGTTCTGTAGCTGCTGCATTGTTAATCATTTCCTGATGTTTTATGTGAATGACATGAAAAAAACTTCACTACACTTTATCGTTTGGATTGAGGCCTTCTGTCAACCGTTGTTGTACTTCTTGTTGCAGAGTGGCATCCAGAGCGCGCCGCTCGCTGGTGGCGACAATAAATAAATCTTCAACACGTTCACCAATGGTGGTGATACGTGCACCGTGTAATGAAATACCGAGGTCAGCGAAGACCTGGCCGACAATGGCCAGCAGGCCGGGCTGGTCTAACGCGATAAGTTCAATGAATGTGCGCCGGTCGGTATGCGTTGGCAAAAAGTTGACTTCAGTGTCTACCGTAAAGTGGCGCAGGCGGGCGGGTTGGCGCCGTGGCTGTGGTGGCTGCCAGGTCCGCTGGTTAACGGTTTGCTCCAGGCCCAGGCGAATTGCTTCGTGCCTGTCAGGTGACAGCGGGCTGCCATCGGGCTCCAGTACAATAAAGCTGTCCATTGCCATACCGTCGCGAGTTGTGAAGATCTGGGCGTCGTGAACACTGAGGTTGCGCCGGTCAAGTTCAGCACATACTGCGGCAAACAGATAAGGTCGGTCCGGGCTCCAAATGAATATTTCGGTACCGCCACGTGTCGCCTGTGGGCTGAGCAAAATCATGGGTTGCTTTAAATCGTGTTGTAACAAGTGGCGGGCGTGCCATGCCAGTTGATTTGGGGTGTGACGGACAAAATAGCTGGCCCGGCAGCGTGCCCAAATCTTATGCAATGCTTCTTCATCGATATTTTCCATGCGCAGTAACGCCAGGGCCTGGGCCTGGTGATTACGCACGCGCTCCCGCATATCCGGGGTATTTTGCATGCCCCGACGCAGTTGTTTTTCAGTGGCGAAGTAGAGTTCGCGGATCAGGCTTTGTTTCCAGCTGTTCCATAACGTCTCGTTGGTGGCACAGATATCGGCAACAGTCAGGCAAACCAGGTAACGTAAGCGGTTTTCTGTCTGAACTTCTTCAGCAAACTGCACAATGACTTCAGGATCCTGAATATCACGGCGTTGCGCGGTAACTGACATCAACAGGTGCTGGCGCACCAGCCAGGCGATTAACTGGCTTTCCCGGGAGTTAAGGCCATGGAGTTCTGCAAATTTAATGACATCCTGCGCTCCCAGAACAGAGTGGTCTCCGCCCCGGCCTTTGGCGATATCATGGAACAGTGCGGCAATCAAAATGAGTTCAGGATGGGAAAGTCTCGGCCATAACTCTACACACAGTGGGTGGCGCTGGCGGGTTTCTTCGTGGGAAAAACTCTCCAGTTTTTGCAACACTCGCAGGGTGTGTTCATCTACGGTGTAGGCATGGAATAAGTCGAACTGCATTTGCCCAACAATATGCGACCATTGGGGCATATAAGCGGACAAAACACTGTAGCGATGCATTGGCACCAGCCCACGGCTGACTGCGCCGGGGTGGCGCAGCATGACCAGGAACAGTTCACGTGCCTCGGCTTTGTAGCACAACGGCTCATTCAGATGCCGCCGTGCATGGCGCAAATGGCGCAAGGTCGTTGAGTAGATGCCGCTAATTTCCCGGTTACGCACCATGGTGTAAAACATACGCAAAATAGCGCAGGGGTCTTGCAGAAAAAGCGTGTCATCGCGCAAATCAATTAGCGTGCCCCGCAGTTGGAAATCATCATCCAGTGGGCGTGGCTTCTCGTTCGCATCAAGCGCAAGAATTGCTTCGTCAAACAGTTGTAGCAGCATCTGATTGAGTTCGCTGACATGCCGGGTTGCACGGTAGAAATCTTTCATCATATGTTCGACTGGCTCATTGCCTTCGCCCTGGTATTTCAGGCGTTGGGCAACACTGAGCTGGCGGTCGAACAGCAGGCGGTTATCGTAGCGGTTCAGTTCCAGATGCAGTGCAAAACGGATACGCCACAAGATATGCTGGCATTCATTCAGTTCATCGCGTTCGGCCTCGGTCAGAAATCCAAAACCGAGCATTTCATTCATGGAGGTTGCGCCAAAATGGCGGCGGGCCACCCATTGCAGTGTCTGGATATCTCGCAGGCCTCCCGGGCTGCTTTTGATATCGGGCTCCAGGTTATAGCTGGTACCGTGGTAGCGTTGATGGCGTTCATTTTGCTCATCAATTTTAGCCGCGAAAAATTTCTCAGAGGGCCAGAATCCATCACTAAAGACTTGTTTTTGAAGTTCGAGAAACAGCGCCACATCGCCTGTCAGCAGCCGTGATTCAATCAGGTTTGTGGCAATAGTCAGGTCGGACAGCCCTTCGAGCAGGCACTCTTCAAGGCTGCGCACACTGTGGCCCACTTCCAGCTTGATATCCCAGAGCAGTGTCAGTAGCTCACCGATTTTTTGTGACTGGTCTTCAGGCAGGCGTTCACGGCTTAGTACCAACAAGTCGATATCCGACAACGGGTGCAGTTCGCCACGCCCGTAACCGCCAACAGCTACCAGGGCAGTATCGGCGATAGTGTCGAACCCAAAGTGGGACCACAGGCGATCCAGAAGTTGATCAATGAATTCAGTACGGGCAGCAACCAGCTTCTCGACAGACACACCTTCATCAAACGCACTGCCCAACCATTGTTGAAAAGTATCCAGGGCGCTTTTTATGGGCTGGCATTCTAGTTGGCAACCAGGCCAGGAAGATGGGTAATCAGGTTGACCTGGGAGTAGAGGGAGGTTTGGCTCGATATACTGCTCGGGAAAACTATTGGTCATATGTGGTGCCCATAAAAAAGGCCGGCAAATGCCGGCCTGAGAGTAATGATAAATCGGCCTGAGCCGGTTTTTCATTTATTCATCGTGCGAAATAATGTTGGGGATGGTGTCATCTTTACGCAACGTAAGAATTTCGCAGCCGTTATCTGTAACCACAATAGTATGCTCGTATTGGGCAGACAAGCTTCTGTCTTTGGTTTTTACCGTCCAGCCATCTTTCATGGTCCGGATGCGGTAATCACCCGCATTTACCATGGGTTCAATAGTAAAGGTCATGCCGGTTTTCAGTACCACGCCGCCATCATCTGCATCATAGTGCAGCACCTGGGGTTCTTCGTGGAAAACACGCCCGATACCGTGGCCACAGTATTCACGCACAACAGAGTAGCCTTCGGCTTCAACAAACTTCTGGATTGCAGCGCCGATGGTACGCAGGCGAATACCAGGCTTCACCATACGCAGGCCCAGGTACAGACTTTCCTGGGTGATACGGCACAGACGCTCGCCCAGAATAGTGGGTTTACCGACGATAAACATTTTAGATGTGTCGCCGTGGAATTCGTCTTTAATCACGGTGACATCGATATTAACAATATCACCATCTTTCAACACCTTGTCTTCACTGGGAATGCCATGGCATACCACTTCATTGACAGAAATGCAGACAGATTTTGGGTAGCCGTGGTAGCCCAGGCAGGCAGAGACAGCTTTTTGATGATTTACGATGTAATCATCACAAATACGATCCAGCTCGCCAGTGGTTACCCCAGGTTTTACATGGGATTCGATCATTTCAAGAACGTCGGCAGCCAGGCGGCCAGCAACGCGCATTTTTTCGATATCTTCAGGGGTCTTAATTGAAATAGCCATTAATCAGGTCCGCAGATGCCGGGATTTCGGCAATAATTAAAGAAAGTAACGCTAATGTTATCAGGGCAGGCGAAGGAGTGCCAAATCGGGAATGATGAAGTAAAGAACCCGGCAACAACTATTGGAGTCCTTGCGTCATTTGTGGTATAAAGCGCGCCGGACTTCCGTGTCAAAAACGGACTACGGAAGATTTCAATCTCACTTTGTGTATAACACACACGTATCGGCACATATTCCGGGGTGCTCTTCGGGGTCGGTAATATGGGATACGTGGAGGCATAACCCCAACTTTATATAGAGGTTTTAAAACATGGCAACTGTTTCCATGCGCGACATGCTCAAGGCTGGTGTTCACTTCGGTCACCAAACCCGTTACTGGAACCCGAAAATGAAACCGTTCATCTTCGGTGCGCGTAACAAAGTTCACATCATCAACCTTGAGAAAACTGTACCGATGTTCAACGACGCTCTGGCTGAGCTGAACAAAATTTCTTCCCGTAAAGGTAAAATTCTGTTCGTTGGTACAAAACGCGCTGCAAGCGAAGCGGTAAAAGACGCTGCTCTGAGCTGCGACCAGTTCTTCGTGAACCATCGCTGGTTGGGCGGTATGCTGACTAACTGGAAAACTGTTCGTCAGTCCATCAAACGTCTGAAAGACCTGGAAACTCAGTCTCAGGACGGTACCTTCGACAAGCTGACCAAAAAAGAAGCGCTGATGCGTACCCGTGAACTGGACAAGCTGGAAAACAGCCTGGGCGGTATCAAAGATATGGGCGGCCTGCCGGACGCACTGTTTGTTATCGACGCTGATCACGAACACATCGCTATCAAAGAAGCAAACAACCTGGGTATCCCGGTATTTGCTATCGTTGATACCAACTCTGATCCGGATGGTGTTGATTTCGTTATCCCGGGTAACGACGATGCAATCCGTGCTGTCAGCCTGTACCTGGGCGCCGTAGCAGCAACCGTACGTGAAGGCCGTTCTCAGGATCTGGCTACTCAGGCGGAAGAAAGCTTCGTAGAAGCTGAATAATAAGGTTCGCTCTTTAAGAGCCCTTATTAACCAGGTATGAATAGTTTGGTTAGGGGGCCTGTCTCAGGCTCCCTTTTTTGTTTGAGTCCGGCCTGTCCGGCTTTATAAAGCCAGATAAGCTGAACGCTATACCCTTTTGCATTGGTGTCACAGTGGTGTGGTAAAACACATCTGAAAGCACTTGTTACAGGTGCCGGGTGTGGCTTCAACATGCAGGGTATATCTCCCCGCACGAGATAACCGAGGATTAGAAAATGGCAGAAATTACCGCTTCTCTGGTAAAAGAGCTGCGCGAACGTACTGGCGCAGGCATGATGGAATGTAAAAAAGCGCTGGTCGAAGCTAATGGCGACATCGAACTGGCAATCGATAACATGCGTAAATCTGGTCAGGCAAAAGCCGCTAAAAAAGCAGGCCGTGTTGCTGCTGAAGGCGTTATCCTGACTGCTATCGATGGCAAATTTGGTCTCGTTCTGGAACTGAACTGCGAAACTGACTTCGTTGCTAAAGATGCTGGCTTTAAAGCATTCGGCGAAGAAGTTCTGGCAGCAGCTCTGGCTGGCCGTGTTTCCGATGTTGAAGTTCTGAAAGCGCAGTTCGAAGAACAGCGTACTGCACTGGTTGCTAAAATTGGTGAAAACATCAACATCCGTCGTGTTTCTGTTATCGAAGGTGATGTTCTGGGTTCTTACCTGCACGGTGCGCGTATCGGTGTTATGGTTGCTGCGACTGGTGCGGATGACGAACTGGTTAAACACATAGCCATGCACGTCGCTGCCAGCAAACCAGAATACGTTAAACCGGAAGATGTACCGGCTGACGTAGTAAGCCACGAACACCAAATCCAGCTGGATATTGCCATGCAGTCTGGCAAACCGCGTGAAATCGCTGAAAAAATGGTTGAAGGCCGTATGCGTAAGTTCACCGGTGAGATCTCTCTGACTGGTCAGAACTTCGTAATGGATCCGAGCAAAACTGTTGGTCAGTTGCTGAAAGAGCACAATGCTGACGTAACAGGTTTCATCCGCTTTGAAGTGGGTGAAGGCATTGAAAAAGCGGAAGTTGACTTCGCTGCTGAAGTTGCAGCAATGTCCAAAAACTCGTAATGCCGGAAGGAGCCGTCTTAGGGCGGCTCCTTTTTTGTATCTGTCATTTTCAGAACTAAGCCACCCTAAAAAAATGTGATAATGCCTGCAACCGGCAGGGGAAAGCATGACAACAGGATGGCACTTGTCCGGCGAAATACCAGAACATTGAGGTGGCCTGCAAAAATCGGCCTGCTCTGATGTCCGCCGTCCTGAAATATGACAAATATTGTCACCAGATTATCCATTCCATTTGTTTACTGTCCCAGGAAAGAAACATGGCTACCAACGCAAAACCTGTCTACAAGCGCATTCTGCTCAAATTGAGTGGGGAAGCACTGCAAGGAGCGGAAGGCTTCGGTATTGACGCGAGCATACTGGATCGTATGGCTCAGGAGATCAAAGAATTGGTTGAACTGGGGATCCAGGTCGGGGTAGTCATCGGCGGCGGTAATTTATTCCGCGGTGCCGGCCTTGCTCAGGCTGGGATGAACCGTGTGGTCGGTGACCATATGGGCATGCTGGCGACAGTAATGAATGGCCTGGCTATGCGTGACGCTTTGCATCGTGCTTATGTGAATGCACGTTTGATGTCAGCTATTCCGCTTAATGGCGTGTGTGATAACTATAGCTGGGCAGAAGCAATCAGCTTGTTGCGTAATAACCGTGTCGTTATTTTTTCCGCGGGTACTGGTAATCCTTTCTTTACTACTGACTCAGCAGCATGTCTGCGTGGCATTGAAATTGAAGCCGATGTAGTACTGAAAGCAACGAAAGTTGATGGTGTGTTTTCTGCTGACCCGGTTAAAGACCCTTCCGCAACGCTTTATGAACAATTGTCTTATCACGACGTTCTCGACAGAGAACTGAAAGTGATGGACCTGGCCGCATTTACACTTGCGCGCGATCACAAATTACCCATCCGTGTTTTCAATATGAACAAGCCGGGCGCACTGCGTCGGGTGGTTATGGGTGAAAAAGAAGGCACTTTGATTACAGACTAATGTTCCCAGGGCCGGAATAGGGTACCATTCAGTCCAGAAAAGTTAGTTTGACGACAGGCAGCCATACGGGTGCCATGAATTTCACGAGACTATACTTAGGTCAACCACAGTAAGTGTGGGAGGAAACAGAAGTGTGGTCTGCCTGACAACCAGTTTTCAAGGATTCGTAACGTGATTAACGACATCAGAAAAGATGCTGAAGTGCGTATGGAAAAATGCGTTGAAGCATTTAAAAATCAAATCAGCAAAGTCCGCACAGGCCGTGCATCTCCCAGCCTGCTGGACGGTATCATGGTGGAATACTATGGTACGCCAACCCCATTGCGCCAACTGGCAAACGTGGTTGCAGAAGATTCCCGTACCCTGGCGCTGACTGTATTTGACCGCACCATGGGTCCGGCAGTAGAAAAAGCGATCATGGCTTCAGACCTGGGTCTGAACCCGAACTCCGCCGGGAGTGTTATTCGTGTGCCACTGCCGCCACTGACTGAAGAACGCCGTAAAGACTTGATCAAAGTCGTGCGTGGCGAAGCTGAACAGGCGCGTGTTGCGGTGCGTAACGTACGTCGTGACGCTAACGATAAAGTTAAGGCTTTGCTGAAAGAAAAAGAAATCAGTGAAGATGACGATCGTCGTTCTCAGGATGATGTTCAGAAACTGACTGATGCAGCAATCAAGAAAGTTGACGCAGCGCTGGCAGATAAAGAAGCAGAACTGATGCAGTTCTGATTGAATGACTTAGCGCTGCAAGAAAAAGCCGTGTCTGACTCACGGCTTTTTTGTCAGTAGTGCTTAGTTTCTGGGCACTGACTGCCTTTGCCACCAGGCAATCTGGCGTATCAGCCAGCATCGTTTTAGGGCAATTCAGTGATTTTCTCTGTTCAGCCTGTGTGCTGAAAGAGAGGGTACTGCAGGTGTGCTGCAGTCAGGAGCGAATCAGGTAACGATGTGCCTGGTCACTCAGTTCTACAACAGGCAACGCATGAAGCAATTGACTATTCTCGGGTCCACCGGGTCAGTGGGTAGTAGCACCCTCGATGTCATCCGCCATAATCCTCAGCAATTTTCTGTTACCGCGCTTGTCGCTGGCAAAAATGTCACGCGCATGGTTGAGCAATGTCTGGAATTTAACCCGCGTTTCGCTGTGATGAATGATGAGGAGAGTGCCCGTGCTTTGCGCCAGCAATTGCGGGATGCAGGCATCAAAACAGAGGTGCTGTCCGGCCCGCAGGCTGCATGCGAAATGGCGGCACTGGATGGCGTTGACCAGGTGATGGCCGCTATTGTTGGGGCTGCAGGCCTGCTGCCAACCCTTGCCGCAATAAAAGCAGGTAAGCAAATTTTGCTTGCCAACAAAGAGTCGCTGGTCACCTGTGGGCGTCTTTTCATGAATGCGGTGAAGCAATATGGCGCGCAATTGTTACCTGTGGACAGCGAACATAATGCTATTTTTCAGAGTTTACCGGAACCAATCCAACAAAATCTGGGATACGCTGAACTGGAAGAGTATGGAGTGTCATCCATTCTTCTCACTGGATCTGGTGGGCCTTTTCGTGAAACAGCGCTGAGCGACCTTGAAATGATGACGCCTGAACAGGCTTGCCATCATCCTAACTGGTCAATGGGGCGTAAGATTTCAGTCGATTCGGCCACAATGATGAACAAGGGACTCGAGTATATTGAAGCCCGCTGGCTTTTTAATGCCTCAGCACAGCAAATGGAAGTTCTGATTCACCCTCAGTCGGTGATTCATTCAATGGTGCGTTACCGTGATGGTAGCGTGCTGGCACAACTGGGCGAACCTGATATGCGTACACCCATTGCCCATACAATGGGGTGGCCTGGCCGTGTTAACGCTGGCGTGAAACCACTCGATTTTTGCCGTCTGAGCCAACTGACTTTCAGCCAGCCAGATTATTCACGCTATCCTTGTCTGCGCCTGGCAATTGATGCCTCTCAGCAAGGCCAGGCTGCGACAACTGCACTGAATGCAGCCAATGAGGTTGCAGTAGCGGCATTTCTGGCGAATCGTATTCGTTTTACGGATATTGCCCAGGTTAACAGCGCAGTGCTGGATAAGCTGAATGCCAGGGAGCCATTATCAGTTGATGAAGTGCTGGATGTCGATGCAGGTGCTCGTGAACTGGCAAGTAAACAGGTTAGCCATATTGGGGGCTGGCGTGGGTAATATTCACGCGCTAAATTCCGTGCCATTTGTGAGCATCAGGCTGAGGTGATATAGTCTGCGCCACCCGATAAATGTCTGAGTTTGTTTTTTTATCGGGTAAGCCGTGATTGAGCACGGCTTTTTTACGTAAAGGCATCAGTATTCCTGAGAACCGCTTAATCCGATTAGGGAATAAAACGCGTTATGTTGTCTGCTAACCAACCATTAAGCGAAAGTTTGCCTGAACATGGTGCCCGTCATGTCGCCATCATTATGGATGGTAACGGGCGCTGGGCGAAACGTCAGGGTAAAATGAGGGCCTTTGGCCATAAAGCCGGTGCCAAATCGGTTCGCAGGGCTGTAACGTTTGCCGCGAATAACGGCCTGGATGCATTAACACTGTATGCGTTCAGTAGCGAAAACTGGAACCGTCCGGCACAAGAAGTCAGTGCTTTAATGGAACTGTTCATCTGGGCGCTGGACAGTGAGGTGAAAAACCTGCACCGCAACAATGTCCGTTTGCGGGTTATTGGTGATACCAGCCGTTTTAATGCGCGGTTACAGGAACGGATCAGAAAAGCGGAGGCGTTAACTGCTCAGAATACTGGGCTGACGCTGAATATCGCCGCCAACTATGGCGGGCGCTGGGATATCATTCAGGGAGTGAAAGCGCTTGCTGCGCGCGTTCAGTCAGGCGAAGTTCTCCCTGAGCAAATTGATGAAGACATGCTGGGGCAACAGGTTTGTATGAATGAGTTGTCACCCGTGGATTTAGTGATTAGGACAGGTGGAGAACACCGGATCAGTAATTTTTTGCTCTGGCAGATAGCCTATGCTGAACTTTACTTTACCGAAGTGCTTTGGCCTGATTTCGATGAACAAGATTTTGAAGGTGCACTCAATGCCTTTGCGAGCAGGGAACGTCGTTATGGCGGTACAGCACCGGATGGCGAAAAAGCCTGATGGGGGTTGCTTTTGCTGAAGTATCGCCTGATTTCCGCATTTATTTTAATACCGGTCGTCATTGCTGCGTTATTCTGGCTGCCGCCCGCAGGGTTTGCCATTGTGACGCTGGTCGTGTGCATGCTTGCCGCCTGGGAGTGGGGGCAATTGAGTGGCTTTAAGAGCCGCTCTCAACGTGTCTGGCTGGCGGTATTATGTGGCTTGCTTTTAGCCCTGATGTTGTTTCTGTTGCCCGAATATCGCCATAATGCGCGTATTCCTTTGATTGAGGGTTGGCTGTGGCTTGCCCTGGGCTGGTGGTGTGTCGCACTGCTGCTGGTATTAACTTACCCGGCTTCTGCCACTTTCTGGCAGCGTTCACACATCTTACGCCTGTGCTTTGGCGTTGCCACCATTGTGCCGTTTTTTTGGGGCATGGTAGTTCTGCGTTCCTGGCATTATGATGACAACCATTATGCCGGGTCTGTATGGTTGTTGTATGTCATGTTCCTGGTGTGGGGTGCAGATTCAGGGGCTTACATGTTTGGCAAACTGTTTGGCAAGCATAAGCTGGCACCGAAAGTGTCTCCGGGGAAAACATGGCAAGGGTTTATTGGTGGTTTGCTGACATCCGCTGTTATTGCGTGGGTATTTGGCGCACTGGCCCATTTAGACGTTGCGCCGGTTACTCTGTTAACTTGTTCTGTTATCGCCGCACTGGCATCAGTGTTGGGTGATTTAACAGAAAGTATGTTTAAACGTGAAGCGGGTATCAAAGACAGTGGTTCGTTGATTCCCGGGCATGGCGGTATTCTCGACCGTATCGACAGTTTGACAGCCGCAGTTCCTGTTTTTGCCTGTCTCTTGTTGTTAGTCTTCAGGACGATTTAACGGAAGGTTTTATGCTCAGCATACTCTGGAATCTGGCTGCTTTTATCGTTGCACTCGGGGTTTTAATTACGGTGCACGAGTTCGGCCATTTTTGGGTTGCGCGGCGTTGTGGAGTCCGTGTTGACCGTTTTTCTATTGGTTTCGGCAAGGCATTGTGGAAAC
The DNA here is from genome assembly GCF_000705335.1 of Mangrovibacter sp. MFB070. NCBI lineage: Bacteria > Pseudomonadati > Pseudomonadota > Gammaproteobacteria > Enterobacterales > Enterobacteriaceae > Mangrovibacter > Mangrovibacter sp. MFB070. Next base: position 28,181 of record NZ_JJMI01000019.1, on the reverse strand, counting down.
GGACAGATAAACAGGGTACTGAGTTTGTCATCGCACTTATCCCCCTGGGGGGATATGTCAAAATGCTGGATGAGCGCATTGAACCTGTTGCGCCTGAACAGCGTCACCAGGCTTTCAATAACAAAACCATCGCTCAGCGTGCCGCAATAATTGCGGCAGGCCCGGTTGCTAACTTCATTTTTGCCATCTTTGCCTACTGGATGGTCTTCATTATTGGTATCCCCAGTGTCTATCCGGTTGTGAGTGGCGTTACGCCAGATTCAATTGCAGCGCAGGCACAAATTTCACCCGGTACGGAACTAAAAGCGGTAGATGGTATCGAAACGCCTGACTGGGATGCCGTTCGTCTCGCGCTTATCAGTAAGATTGGTGATAGCAGCACGACGCTGCGTGTGGCACCTTTCGGTACAGATAAACAGCGTGATGTCACACTGGATTTACGCCAGTGGCACTTTGAACCAGACAAACAGGATCCTGTTCTTTCTCTTGGTTTTTTACCGGTATCACCACAAGTTGAACCAGTACTTGCTGAGGTCCAACCTCATTCAGCCGCGAGCAATGCAGGTTTGCAAGCAAGGGACAGGATCGTTAAAGTCGATGGTCAGCCATTGGAACAGTGGTCAGATTTTGTCAATCAGGTGCGGGATAACCCTGGTAAACCACTGCGGCTGGATGTAGAACGCAAAGGAAATTTGCTTTCTCTTACACTGATACCAGCGGTGAAAGAGAACAGTAGAACTAAACAGGCTGAGGGTTTCGCGGGTGTAGTGCCGCACGTTATTCCTTTGCCTGATGAGTATAAGACAGTGCGCCAGTATGGGCCGTTTGCCGCAGTCATTGAAGCCACGGGGAAAACATGGCAATTGATGAAGCTCACGGTCGACATGTTGGGCAAATTAGTAATCGGTGACGTTAAGCTGAACAACCTGAGTGGACCCATTTCTATTGCTCAGGGTGCCGGAATGTCAGCAGAGTTTGGGTTGATCTATTACCTGATGTTTCTTGCTCTCATCAGTGTGAATCTTGGGATAATCAACCTGTTTCCTCTTCCTGTGCTGGATGGGGGACACTTGCTGTTTCTGGCTATTGAAAAGCTTAAAGGCGCACCGGTTTCCGAGCGAGTTCAAGACCTCAGTTATCGGGTTGGTTCTGTTCTACTGATGCTGTTAATGGGGCTTGCACTTTTTAATGATTTCTCTCGGTTATAGAGAGACTCAGGTTAGGAAGAACGCATAATAACGATGGCGATAAAAAAGTTGCTCATAGCGTCGCTGCTGTTTAGCAGCGCTACCGTATACGGCGCAGACGGTTTCGTAGTGAAGGATATTCATTTCGAAGGCCTGCAGCGAGTCGCCGTTGGTGCGGCCCTTCTCAGTATGCCGGTGCGTCCAGGGGACACCGTCACTGACGAGGATATCAGTAATACAATCCGTTCACTGTTCGCCACCGGTAACTTTGAAGATGTTCGTGTTCTGCGTGACGGCGATTCTTTGTTAGTTCAGGTCAAAGAGCGCCCGACGATTGCCAGCATCACGTTTGCCGGTAATAAGTCAGTGAAAGACGACATGCTCAAGCAGAACCTTGAAGCTTCAGGTGTGCGTGTCGGCGAAGCGCTGGACCGGACAACACTGTCTGATATCGAAAAGGGGCTGGAAGATTTCTACTATAGCGTTGGTAAATACAGTGCCAGCGTGAAAGCTGTAGTCACGCCACTTCCACGTAACCGTGTTGACCTGAAACTGGTTTTCCAGGAAGGGGTATCTGCCAAAATTCAGCAGATCAATATTGTTGGCAACCATGCTTACAGTACGGACAGCCTTGTATCCCGGTTCCAGTTACGCGATGAAGTGCCGTGGTGGAACGTTGTTGCTGACCAAAAATACCAGAAACAAAAACTGTCTGGTGACCTGGAAACCTTGCGCAGTTTCTACCTTGATCATGGTTATGCGCGTTTCAATATTGATTCAACTCAGGTCAGCCTCACGCCAGACAAGAAAGGCATTTATATCACCATCAATATCACTGAAGGCGATCAGTACAAGCTTTCGGGCGTAACCGTTCGCGGTAACCTGGCAGGTCACTCCGCTGAAATCGAAGCGCTGACTAAGATTGAGCCAGGCGAACTCTATAACGGCACGAAAGTGACGAAGATGGAAGACGACATCAAAAAACTCTTGGGTAAATACGGCTATGCGTATCCGCGCGTACAGACAGTACCCGAAATTGATGATGCGAATAAAACCGTTAAGCTGAATATCAATGTGGATGCGGGCAACCGTTTCTATGTTCGCCGTGTTCGTTTTGAAGGCAACGATATCACCAAAGATTCTGTGTTACGCCGTGAAATGCGTCAGATGGAAGGTGCGTGGCTGGGCAGTGATTTAGTTGAACAAGGTAAAGAGCGCCTGAACCGCCTTGGCTATTTCGAAACGGTAGATACGGATACACAACGTGTACCGGGTAACCCGGACGAAGTTGACGTAGTGTACAAAGTTAAAGAGCGTAATACCGGTAGCTTCAACTTTGGTGTCGGTTACGGTACAGAAAGCGGCGTCAGCTTCCAGGTCGGTGTGCAACAGGATAACTGGTTAGGTACTGGCTATTCAGTGGGTATCAACGGTACCAAGAACGATTACCAGACCTACTCTGAACTTTCTGTCACTAACCCGTATTTCACGGTCGACGGTGTCAGCCTCGGTGGTCGTATTTTCTATAACGACTTCAAAGCTGATGACGCAGACCTGTCTGACTATACCAACAAAAGTTATGGTCTGGACGGCACGCTGGGCTTCCCCATCAACGAATACAATACGTTGCGTGCGGGTTTAGGCTATGTGCACAACGACTTGTCAAATATGCAGCCTCAGGTGGCGATGTGGCGTTATCTGGATTCTGTTGGCCAGAAAGCTGACATGACCTCCACTGATAACGACTACAGTGCGGACGATTTCACCTTTAACTATGGCTGGACATATAACCGCCTTGACCGTGGTTTCTTCCCAACTTCAGGTACGCGCGTTAACCTGAATGGTAAAGTAACTATTCCTGGTTCTGACAACGAGTTCTACAAAGTTACGCTGGATACACAAAGTTATCTGCCGATTAACGATGACCACACCTGGGTACTGTTAGGCCGTACTCGTTGGGGTTATGGTGACGGGTTGGGTGGCAAAGAGATGCCATTCTATGAAAACTTCTACGCGGGTGGTTCAAGCACTGTGCGTGGCTTCCAGTCTAACAACATCGGTCCTAAAGCAGTTTATTATGGCCCGAGCCAGGATAACTGTAGCTCCGCTGCAGTTTGTAGCTCAAATGATGCAGTGGGTGGTAACGCTATGGGTGTGGCAAGCCTTGAGCTGATCACGCCAACTCCATTTGTTAGTGAGAAATATGCTAACTCACTGCGTACGTCGCTGTTTGTTGATGCAGGTAGTGTCTGGGATACGCACTGGAAAGATACCGCAGAGATGCGTGCGTTAGGTATCCCTGACTATAGTGATCCAACTAATATCCGTATGTCTGCGGGTGTGTCCTTACAATGGATGTCTCCATTAGGCCCACTGGTCTTTTCTTATGCGCAGCCATTTAAGAAATATGATGGAGACAAAGCGGAGCAGTTCCAGTTTAACATTGGTAAAACCTGGTAATTGTTTCGGGCCCGGGATGGCCTCGTAGTGCAAAGCTCAGCCAGTCAGTTCATTTTTGGTGACTACTGGCTGGCAAAAGCGTACCTTCGGGTATATTTGGGACGGTAAGGAGTTTTATTGTGAAAAAGTGGTTAGTTGCAGCAGGTTTGGGTCTGGTCATGGCTGCATCTGCTCAGGCAGCAGATAAAATCGCTGTAGTCAACATGGGGAACTTGTTCCAGCAAGTTGCGCAGAGCTCAGGTGTTTCTAAATCTCTTGAAAATGAGTTCAAAGGCCGCGCCAGTGAATTGCAAAGCATGGAAAACAGCCTGCAATCCCAAATGCAACGTCTGCAACGTGATGGTTCAACCATGAAAGCCAGCGACCGTAGCAAGCTGGAAAAAGATCTTATGGCAAAACGTGAAGACTTCCAGAGCAAAGCTCAGTCTTTTGAACAGGATCGTGCCCGTCGTTCAAATGAAGAACGTGGCAAACTGGTTACTCGTATTGAATCCGCAGTGAAAAAAGTGGCTGCTGATGAAGGTTACGATGTAGTGCTGGACGCCAACACTGTTGCTTATACCAGCAGTGACGTTAAAGATATCACTGCAGATGTTCTGAAACAGGTTAAATAAGTCTCATGCCTTCAATTCGACTGGCTGATTTAGCCCAGCAATTGGATGCCGAGTTACACGGTGATGGCGACATCGTCATCACCGGTGTGGCATCGATGCAATCTGCCGGGGAAGGCCAAATAACCTTTATGGTTAATCCACGTTATCGCGAGCACCTGGCCCAATGCCTGGCTTCTGCTGTTGTGATGACACCGGATGATTTACCTTACGCAAAAAGTGCCGCATTGGTGGTGAAAAACCCTTATGTGACTTATGCGCGTATGGCTCAAATTCTGGATACAACGCCGCAACCTGCAAAAAATATTGCCCCAAGTGCTGTTGTCGATGCCACCGCGAAATTAGGCGAAAATGTGGCAATTGGCGCAAACGCGGTTATTGAGTCAGGCGTTGAACTGGGTGATAACGTAGTCATTGGTGCTGGCTGTTTTGTGGGCAAGAACACCCATATTGGCGCTGGCACACGTTTGTGGGCCAATGTTACGGTTTACCATGAAATTCAGATTGGCCAGTCCTGCCTTATCCAGTCCGGCACTGTGATTGGTTCTGACGGTTTCGGTTACGCGAATGAACGCGGCAACTGGATCAAAATTCCTCAGCTTGGCCGCGTAATTATCGGCGATAACGTTGAGATTGGTGCATGTACCACCATAGACCGTGGCGCTCTTGACGATACAGTGATTGGCCAGGGTGTCATTATTGATAACCAGTGCCAGATTGCACATAACGTTGTGATTGGCGACAATACCGCAGTTGCGGGTGGTGTGATAATGGCTGGTAGCCTGAAAATTGGTCGCTACTGTATGATTGGTGGTGCCAGTGTTATCAACGGCCACATGGAAATTTGCGATAAGGTCACAGTAACAGGTATGGGGATGGTTATGCGTCCTATTACTGAGCCTGGCGTGTATTCGTCTGGTATTCCTTTGCAACCCAATAAAGTCTGGCGCAAAACAGCTGCGTTGGTGATGAATATCGATGACCTGACAAAACGTCTTAAAGCCATCGAGCGCAAAGTTAATCAACAAGACTGACGTCACCCGCGCTGACACGGATGTTGCCCGATTATCGGCCTGCAAGCGATCTATTTAGGTTGCCGCAGGCCGTGTTATTATTGCTTTTTAGTATATTGAACAGGAAGAGTATTTTGACTACTGACACTCATACTCTGCACATTGAAGAGATTTTAGAGTTACTGCCGCATCGTTTTCCTTTTTTGCTGGTAGACCGTGTGCTGGATTTTGAAGAAGGCCATTTTCTCCGTGCCGTGAAAAACGTTTCCGTCAATGAGCCGTTTTTCCAGGGACATTTCCCCGGTAAACCGATTTTTCCAGGTGTGCTGATCCTGGAAGCGATGGCGCAGGCAACGGGTATTTTGGCATTTAAAAGCGTTGGTAAACTGGAGCCCGGTGAGCTTTACTATTTTGCAGGTATTGATGAAGCACGTTTCAAACGCCCAGTCGTACCTGGAGACCAGATGGTCATGGAAGTGACTTTCGAGAAAACACGTCGTGGACTGACCCGCTTTAAAGGCGTGGCTCTGGTTGACGGCAAAGTGGTTTGCGAAGCCACAATGATGTGTGCACGGAGCCGGGAGGCATAATACGTGATTGATAAAACCGCCTTTATTCATCCTACTGCCATTGTTGAAGACGGTGCTGTTATTGGTGCCGGTGCTCACATTGGTCCCTTTTGTATTGTCGGCCCCCATGTGGAAATTGGTTCTGGTACGGTTCTGAAATCCCATGTTGTTGTTAACGGTCATACGAAGATTGGCTGTGACAATGAGATTTACCAGTTTGCTTCAATTGGCGAAGTGAATCAGGACCTTAAATACGCAGGTGAACCAACGCGTGTGGAAATTGGTGATCGCAATCGCATTCGTGAAAGTGTCACTATTCACCGTGGAACAGCACAGGGTGGGGGATTAACTAAGGTGGGCAGCGATAACCTGTTGATGATCAATGCGCATATTGCGCATGATTGCACTGTGGGAAATCGCTGTATCCTTGCAAATAATGCAACACTTGCCGGGCATGTTTCCGTTGATGATTTCGCGATTATTGGCGGGATGACGGCTGTGCACCAATTCTGCATTATTGGCGCTCACGTCATGGTCGGTGGTTGTTCTGGTGTTGCTCAGGACGTACCACCGTATGTGATAGCGCAGGGGAACCATGCAACTCCATTTGGTGTGAATATTGAAGGCCTGAAACGCCGCGGCTTCAGCCGTGAAGCAATTACGGCAATTCGCAATGCGTACAAGCTACTGTATCGTAGTGGTAAAACTCTGGAAGAAGTGAAGCCAGAAATTACTGAACTGGCAGCTAAAATTCCTGAAGTTGCATTATTCACCGAGTTCTTTGAACGCTCGACACGTGGTTTAATTCGTTAAATGAAACCCGCTCGTCCCCTCACTATTGCCATGGTCGCCGGGGAAACCTCCGGCGATATTCTTGGTGCAGGTCTGATAAAAGCTTTAAAAGCCCGGCACCCTGATGCCCGCTTTGTTGGGGTCGCAGGGCCACGCATGCAGGCCGAAGGCTGTGAAGTTTGGTATGAAATGGAAGAGCTGGCCGTTATGGGCATCGTTGAAGTATTAGGGCGTTTACCGCGCCTGCTTCATGTCCGTGCCGACCTGACCCGGCGTTTCAGTGAACTCAGGCCAGATGTGTTTGTGGGTATCGATGCACCAGATTTCAATCTCACACTGGAAGAGCGCCTCAAACAGCGTGGAATACGCACCGTTCATTATGTCAGCCCTTCAGTGTGGGCATGGCGGCAAAAGCGTGTATTCAAAATAGGGCGGGCAACAGATATCGTTCTGGCGTTTCTGCCATTTGAAAAAGCCTTTTATGACCGTTACTCGGTGCCATGCCGGTTTATTGGGCACACAATGGCGGATGCGATGCCGTTAGACCCGGATAAGCTGGCTGCGCGTAAAACATTGGGTCTGGATCCGCAAGCGCGGTGCCTGGCGTTATTGCCAGGAAGCCGTCATGCCGAAGTATCAATGCTGAGTGCTGATTTTATTGCTACAGCGCAGTTACTTCGTAAGCGTTGGCCTAATCTTGAAGTTGTCGTGCCGCTGGTTAATGCTAAACGCCGCGCTGAGTTTGAAGAGATTAAACAGCGCGTTGCTCCTGATTTTCCGCTCCATTTACTGGACGGGCAGGCACGCGAAGCCATGGTCGCCAGTGATGCCGCATTACTGGCCTCAGGTACTGCTGCACTGGAATGCATGCTGGCAAAATGCCCAATGGTTGTCGGGTATCGCATGAAACCGTTCACTTTCTGGCTGGCCAAACGCCTGGTGAAAACACAGTATGTCTCGCTGCCTAATTTGCTGGCCGGGCGCGAGCTGGTGCCGGAATTACTGCAGGATGAATGCCAGCCAGAAAAACTGGCGCAGGCATTAATTCCCATGCTGGAAGGTGGCGATGAGAGTAAGCATTTGCATGACACCTTCCGGGCATTACATGAGCAAATCCGGTGCAATGCGGATGAGCAGGCAGCACAGGCTGTACTGGAGTTAGTTCAATGAGTGAATTTATCTACCCGCATACACACAGAGTGGCGGGGGTTGATGAAGTGGGTCGGGGCCCACTCGTTGGGGCAGTGGTGACCGCCGCTGTTATCCTCGATCCCGCCCGCCCAATATCAGGACTGGCGGATTCGAAAAAATTATCTGAAAAGCGCCGCTTGTCACTGTACGACGAGATTGTTGATAAGGCTCTTGCCTGGAGCCTCGGTCGTGCTGAACCAGCAGAAATAGACTCGCTAAATATTCTTCATGCCACCATGCTTGCGATGCAGCGTGCTGTAGCCGGTTTGAGCATTTCACCTGAGTATGTATTGATAGACGGTAACCGTTGCCCGGTATTGCCTGTGCCTTCAATGGCAGTCGTCAAAGGTGACAGCCTGGTGGCGGAAATCAGTGCCGCTTCCATTCTGGCAAAAGTAACCCGCGATAAAGAAATGGTCGAACTGGACTTACAATATCCAGAATATGGGTTTGCTCAACATAAAGGCTACCCGACAGCTTATCACCTTGAAAAATTGGCGGCCCTGGGTGCGACAGAGCATCATCGCCGCAGTTTTGCCCCAGTCAAAAGGGCTCTGGGTCTGGCCTGAAACACGGCCTGCCCATTGAGACCATTAACCGGATAAAGAGATGGCTGAACCACGTTTTGTCCACTTACGGATACACAGTGATTACTCGATGATTGATGGCCTGGCGAAAGTCGGGCCGTTGGTCAAAAAAGCTGCGTCACTCAACATGCCTGCAATGGCCATTACGGATTTCACCAACCTGTGTGGTCTGGTGAAATTTTATGGTGGCGCGCATGGCGTTGGCATGAAGCCTATTGTTGGCGCTGACCTGCAAATGACCAGTGAGATCAGTGGCGATGAAATGACGCAACTGACAGTGCTGGCTGTCAACAATACCGGTTATCAAAACCTGACATTGCTTATTTCTCATGCTTACCAGCGTGGTTATGGTGATGCAGGCCCGTGGATTGACCGCGAGTGGCTGGTTGAGTTGAGTGAAGGGCTGATTATCCTTTCCGGTGGGCGCATGGGAGAGGTGGGCAAAGCGATACTGCGCGGTAATGATGTTCAGGTTGAGCAGAGCCTGGCTTTCTGGAAACAGCATTTTCCGGACCGGTTCTACCTTGAATTGATTCGCACTGGTCGCCCCGATGAAGAAAGCTATTTGCATGCAGCTGTGAAGCTTGCAGAGCAGCATGGTTTGCCTGTTGTCGCAACCAATGATGTCCGTTTCCTGGAAGCATCAGACTTTGATGCCCATGAGATTCGTGTCGCCATTCATGATGGTTTTACACTCGATGACCCCAAACGCCCGCGCCTCTATTCTTCGCAGCAGTACATGCGTAGTGAAGACGAAATGTGCGAGTTGTTCGCCGATATTCCGGAAGCGCTGGAAAACAGCGTAGAAATTGCGAAGCGCTGCAATGTCACGGTGCGCCTTGGCGAATATTTCCTGCCTCAGTTCCCAACCGGTGATATGTCCACTGAGGACTTCCTGGTTAAAAAATCTCACGAAGGTCTTGAAGAGCGCCTTGCTTTCTTGTTCCCGGATGAAGAAGAGCGCCAGAAACTCCGGCCTCCTTATGATGAACGCCTGGAAACAGAACTCAAGGTTATCAACCAAATGGGGTTCCCGGGTTACTTCCTGATAGTAATGGAGTTTATCCAGTGGTCGAAAGATAACGGCGTTCCCGTTGGCCCTGGCCGTGGTTCAGGTGCGGGCTCACTGGTGGCATATTCACTGAAGATTACCGACCTCGACCCTCTGGCGCTGGATTTGCTGTTTGAACGTTTTCTCAACCCAGAACGTGTTTCCATGCCTGACTTCGACGTCGATTTTTGTATGGAAAAGCGTGACCGGGTCATTGACCACGTTGCGGACATGTACGGGCGTGATGCGGTTTCGCAGATAATCACATTCGGTACCATGGCAGCCAAAGCGGTTATTCGCGATGTTGGCCGTGTGCTTGGGCACCCGTATGGCTTCGTGGACCGTATTTCGAAACTGGTTCCACCAGACCCGGGGATGACCCTCGCCAAAGCATTCGAGGCAGAACCCCAGCTACCAGAAATTTATGAAGCGGATGAAGAAGTTCGTGCGCTGATTGATATGGCACGTAAGCTGGAAGGTGTCACACGTAATGCCGGGAAACATGCGGGTGGCGTGGTCATTTCACCCACCAAAATTACCGATTTTGCACCATTATATTGTGATGAACTGGGTGGTCACCCGGTTACGCAGTTTGATAAAAGCGATGTTGAATATGCCGGCCTGGTGAAGTTCGACTTCCTGGGCTTACGCACACTGACCATCATCAACTGGGCGATGGAAATGATCAACGCCCGCCGGGAGCGTGAAGGCCTGCCGCCATTAGATATTGCGGCGATTCCGCTTGATGATAAAAAAAGTTTCGATATGCTGCAGCGCTCAGAAACAACTGCGGTATTCCAGTTGGAATCCCGTGGTATGAAAGATCTGATTAAGCGCCTGCAGCCTGACTGCTTCGAAGACATGATAGCCCTGGTGGCACTGTTCCGGCCCGGGCCGCTGCAGTCCGGCATGGTGGATAACTTCATTGACCGTAAACACGGCAGGGAAGAAATATCCTATCCTGATGTTCAGTGGCAACATGAAAGCCTGAAGCCAGTTCTTGAACCGACTTATGGCATCATCCTGTATCAGGAACAGGTGATGCAGATAGCGCAGGTTCTCTCTGGGTATACCCTGGGCGGCGCAGATATGCTGCGGCGTGCCATGGGTAAGAAAAAACCAGAAGAAATGGCCAAACAACGCGGTACCTTCGAAGACGGTGCAAAAAAGAATGGCGTTGACGGCGAACTGGCAATGAAAATCTTTGACCTGGTGGAGAAATTCGCCGGTTATGGGTTTAACAAGTCACACTCCGCGGCTTATGCACTGGTGTCGTATCAGACGCTCTGGCTCAAGGCTCATTATCCCGCTGAGTTTATGGCGGCAGTGATGACAGCTGATATGGACAATACCGATAAAATTGTCGGGCTGGTGGATGAATGCTGGCGGATGGGGCTCAAAATTCTGCCACCAGATATAAACTCTGGTCTTTATCACTTCCATGTGAATAATGACGGGGAAATTGTGTATGGCATTGGCGCTATCAAGGGTGTGGGTGAAGGCCCGATTGAAGCCATTATTGAAGCGCGCAATGAAGGGGGCTATTTCCGCGAGTTGTTCGACTTGTGCGCCCGTACCGATACTAAGAAGTTAAACCGGCGAGTGCTGGAGAAACTGATTATGTCGGGGGCGTTCGACCGGCTGGGCCCACACCGGGCTGCGCTGATGAACTCTCTCGCCGATGCTCTTAAAGCTGCAGACCAGCATGCCAAAGCTGAAGCCATTGGCCAGGCAGATATGTTTGGTGTACTGGCGGAAGAGCCTGAGCAGGTGGAGCAGTCTTATGCCAGTGTAACACCCTGGCCTGAACAGGTTGTTCTGGATGGCGAGCGTGAAACCCTTGGGCTATACCTTACCGGGCACCCAATTAATCAGTATCTGAAAGAAATTGAGCGGTATGTTGGAGGGATGCGCCTGAAAGATATGCACCCGACCGAGCGTGGTAAAGTTACCACTGCTGCAGGTTTGGTGCTTGCTGCGCGGGTTATGGTCACCAAGCGAGGCAACCGTATTGGTATTTGTACTCTGGATGACCGTTCTGGTCGCCTGGAAGTGATGTTATTTACCGATGCTCTGGACAAATACCAGCAATTGCTGGAAAAAGACCGTATTTTGATCGTCAGCGGACAGGTCAGCTTTGATGACTTCAGCGGGGGGCTTAAAATGACCGCCCGCGAAGTCATAGATATTGACGAAGCCCGGGAAAAATATGCACGTGGGCTTGCTATCTCGCTGACGGACAGGCAAATTGATGACCAGCTTTTAAACCGTCTCCGCCAGTCACTGGAACCCCACCGTTCGGGGACCATTCCGGTACATCTCTATTATCAGAGGGCGGACGCACGTGCGCGGTTACGCTTTGGGGCAACGTGGCGTGTATCTCCGAGTGATCGTTTACTTAACGATTTACGTGGCCTTATTGGCTCGGAGCAGGTGGAACTGGAGTTTGACTAAAACAGGAATATTATGAGTCTGAATTTCCTTGATTTTGAACAGCCTATTGCAGAGCTGGAAGCGAAAATCGATTCCTTGACCAGCGTAGGCCGTCAGGATGAAAAACTGGATATAAATATCGACGAAGAAGTTCACCGTTTGCGCGAAAAAAGCGTGGAACTGACGCGTAAAATCTTCGCTGATTTGGGGGCCTGGCAAATTGCACAGCTCGCCCGTCATCCTCTGCGTCCTTATACTCTGGATTATGTTCGCCTGGCGTTCGATGAGTTTGATGAGCTGGCCGGTGACCGTGCTTATGCTGACGACAAAGCGATTGTCGGTGGTATTGCGCGTTTAGATGGCCGCCCGGTGATGATTATTGGTCACCAGAAAGGCCGTGAAACCAAAGAGAAGATCCGCCGTAACTTTGGTATGCCGGCACCTGAAGGTTACCGCAAAGCATTGCGCCTGATGGAAATGGCTGAGCGCTTCAATATGCCCATTATTACCTTCATTGACACACCCGGTGCTTATCCTGGTGTGGGGGCAGAAGAGCGTGGGCAGTCTGAAGCGATTGCCCGTAACCTGCGCGAAATGTCTCGCCTGAAAGTGCCTGTTATCTGCACAGTCATTGGTGAAGGTGGTTCAGGCGGCGCACTGGCAATTGGTGTTGGCGATAAAGTCAACATGTTGCAATACAGCACCTATTCTGTGATTTCACCGGAAGGTTGTGCCTCGATTCTGTGGAAAAGTGCGGATAAAGCCCCACTGGCTGCAGAGGCGATGGGGATTACCGCACCACGTCTTAAAGAACTGAAACTGATAGACAGTGTGGTTGCCGAACCTTTGGGCGGGGCTCACCGTAACCCTGAAACCATGGCGGAATCACTGAAAGCGCAACTGATTGCTGATCTTGCTGATTTAGACGTGTTAAGCAAAGATGAGTTACTCGACCGTCGTTATCAGCGTTTGATGACCTACGGTTACGCTTAATTAACCGTTTGTCTTAAAGGGCCGCTTAGCGGCCCTTTTTCGTTTCAGGAATCAGGCAGCCTGGTTATGCTTACACAAAGGAATAAGCAAAGAGGTAACTGTGAATATTATCGCTATCATGGAAACGCATGGTGTGTTTTATAAAGAAGGCCCATTGCGTGAACTGGCCGATGCCCTGCGCCAGCACAATTTTCAACTTATCTTCCCAGGAAGCAGTGCTGACCTACTGAAATTGCTTGAGCATAATCCACGCATTTGTGGTGTGGTGTTTGACTGGGATGACTACGGCCTGGAGTTGTGCCCGGAAATCAACCAACTGAACGAACATTTGCCTCTGTATGCGTTCATCAATACGCATTCCACGTTAGATGTCAGTACCAATGAAATGCGCATGGCATTGTGCTTTTTTGAATACACCCTTGGAGTGGCACATGATATTGCTCAGCGTATTGTTCAGTACACTGATGAATATCTTGATGCCATTACTCCCCCTTTTACCAAAGCGCTGTTTACTTATGTCAAAGAAGGGAAATACACATTTTGTACCCCGGGCCATATGGGGGGAACAGCTTATCAAAAGAGCCCTGTTGGGTGCCTGTTTTACGATTTCTTTGGTGAGAATACCTTAAAGGCTGATGTCTCCATCTCTGTTACTGAACTGGGCTCTTTATTAGACCATTCCGGGCCGCATTTAGAGGCGGAAGAGTATATTGCCCGCACCTTTGGTGCCGAGCAGAGCTATATGGTCACAAACGGGACATCCACTTCGAACAAAATTGTTGGCATGTATGCAGCACCTGCTGGCAGCACAGTGCTGGTTGACCGTAACTGCCATAAATCCCTGACGCATTTGCTGATGATGAGCGATATCGTGCCACTCTGGTTAAAGCCGACACGCAATGCTCTGGGAATCCTGGGTGGTATTCCGCAGTCACAATTTTCACATGAGAGTATTCAGGGCAAAGTGGAGCTAACGCCTGGTGCGAGCTGGCCTGTTCATGCTGTGATAACCAACTCAACTTATGATGGCTTGTTGTACAACACCAACTGGATCAAGCAAACACTGGATGTTCCGTCTATTCATTTTGATTCAGCCTGGGTGCCCTATACCCAGTTCCACCCAATTTATAGTGGAAAAAGTGGAATGAGTGGGGAGCGGGTTCCGGGCAAGGTCTTTTTTGAAACGCAGTCCACACACAAAATGTTGGCCGCACTTTCTCAGGCATCGCTGATTCATATTAAAGGTGACTATGATGAAGAAACCTTTAACGAAGCATACATGATGCATACTTCCACATCGCCCAGTTACCCCCTGGTGGCTTCCATTGAAACCGCTGCGGCCATGTTGCGGGGCAATCCCGGTCGGCGGTTGATCAATCGCTCTGTTGAACGGGCCCTGCATTTTCGCAAAGAGATTAAGCGCCTGCGAGAAGAAGCGGATGGGTGGTTTTTTGATATCTGGCAGCCAGAAGATATCGATGAAGCAGACTGCTGGCCCATAGAGCCCGGGGATAGCTGGCACGGTTTTCGCGATGCCTGCCATGCTCATATGTACCTTGATCCCGTGAAGGTCACGATCCTCACGCCGGGTATGGATCAACAAGGGACTATGGCGAGCGAAGGGATCCCTGCTGCACTGGTTGCCAAGTTTCTTGATGAACGCGGTGTGGTGGTGGAAAAAACGGGTCCGTATAATCTGTTGTTTCTGTTCAGTATTGGTATTGATAAAACCCGGGCGATGAGTTTGTTGCGTGGCCTGATGGAGTTCAAGCGTGCTTATGACCTGAATCTGCGGGTGCGTAACATGCTGCCAGACTTGTATGCCCAGGCGCCTGATTTTTATCGTAATATGCGGATTCAGACACTGGCGCAAGGGATCCATGGACTTATCCAACAGCATGAGCTGCCACGCCTGATGTTAAGTGCGTTTGATGTTCTGCCCGAGATGGCGCTGACACCCCATCAAATGTACCAGCAACAGTTACGCGGTAATGTAGAAACGGTGGAAATTGAGAAACTTGCCGGTCGAGTTTCGGCAAATATGATCTTACCTTATCCTCCTGGCGTTCCCGTTGTTATGCCTGGGGAACGTATTACTGACGAAAGCAGGGGAGTGCTGGACTTTCTGCTAATGCTTTGTTCCATAGGTAAACATTACCCGGGCTTTGAAACGGATATTCATGGGACGAGGACTGGAGAAGACGGCGTCTACCGTGTGCGGGTGTTAAAAGAGTAACAGGCATTTTCACGCTGAAAGAAAGGGATAATGACATTATGCTGGCTATTAAACGCATTCATCATATTGCGATAATTGCTTCCGACTATGCGGCAAGTAAGCAATTTTATTGCGACATTCTGGGTTTTACTCTGCTTGCGGAGGTCTACCGTGAAGCGCGGGACTCATGGAAGGCCGACCTCGGTTTGAACGGGCAGTATGTTATTGAGCTTTTCTCATTCCCTTTTCCACCTGCCCGGCCTTCAAGGCCTGAAGCCTGTGGTTTGCGCCACCTGGCGTTTGCTGTAGATGATATTCAGGCGGCCGTGAGTGTGCTGCAGAACAAAGGGGTAACCTGCGAACCAGTGAGAACAGATGAGTTCACCGGGAAACGGTTCACTTTTTTCAGTGACCCGGATGGGTTACCCCTCGAACTTTATCAGAGTTAATTACTGTGGCGAATGACAGTATGACGGCCATGTTACCTGGCCCTTTATTTTCCTTGTCTGACCTTGGCGCTCACCGCCACTTCCTGGTCGGTTTCAGTGGCGGGCTGGATTCGACAGTGCTGCTCCACCAACTGGTTGCACTGCGTGCTGAAAACCCGGCGTTATCTGTTCGGGCGGTACATGTGCACCATGGCTTAAGCGCTCACGCTGATGCCTGGCTGGCACATTGCAGGCAATTATGCCAGGTGTGGGGTGTTGAGTTCATTGCCTGCCATGTGATTGTATCCCCTGGTGGTAAAGGGGTCGAAGCAGCGGCGCGGGAAGCGCGGTATCAGGCGATTGAAACAGTTCTTACTCCTGGCGAAGCATTACTGACTGCTCAGCACCTTGACGACCAAAGCGAGACTTTCTTACTGGCATTGAAGCGAGGTAGCGGGCCTGCCGGTCTTTCTGCCATGCCGCGAGAAATGCAGTTTTCCGGCCATACACTACTGCGCCCGTTATTATCACTTTCACGTACTGAGCTGGAGCATTATGCACAGGCTGCGAAGCTCCACTGGATTGACGATGACAGTAACACCGATACCAGGTATGACCGGAATTTTTTGCGCCTGGCTATCTTGCCTGAACTGAAACAGCGCTGGCCCCATTTCCCGCAGGCTGTAGCCAGAAGTGCACAGTTGTGTGCAGAACAGGAACAACTGCTGGATGAACTGCTTGCTGAAGAGCTTGAAGCACTGGTACAGCCTGGAGGTTCATTACAAATTGCACCTCTGAGCACCATGAGCGAAGTGCGGCGTGCTGCAATTTTACGGCGCTGGCTGGCGTATCTTGGCGCAAAAATGCCTTCACGGGAGCAATTAAAGCGGTTGTGGGATGAAGTGGCTATGAGCCGTGAGGATGCCATGCCTTGCCTTCATATAACACCATGGGAAGTTCGGCGTTTTCAGGGGGCGTTATACCTGGTCAAGCCTGCCAGAATTCCACGAGATGCCTGCATTCTCTGGGATAATCCGCAGGAGCCTTTGCAACTACCTGCCGGAGGAGGGCAAGTATATTGCCGCGAGACTCCGGGTAATGGCCTGATGGTGCGGCCAGCAAAAGCAGATGAAACCGTGTCCATTCGTTTTGCGGCTTCCGGGTTATTGCATATTGTCGGGCGGGATAAAGGGCGGGAACTGAAGAAAATATGGCAGGAACTGGGGGTTGCTCCGTGGGAGCGAAAGGCTGTTCCGTTATTGTTTTATAACGAGCAACTTATTGCGGCGGCAGGGTATTTTATTACTCAGCAGGGTGAGCCCGGGCCTGACCAGTGGTACTTTGGCTGGCTGCCTGAATAAATCAGGGCAGCGTTGCTGCCCTGAGAAATTATGAGTCACTGACCACTACAGTGCCAATTTCCGGGTGGCTGAAACTGGCAATTTTATCAAGGCGCAGCTCCTGGCTGCTTCCTCCATCATCCAGCACCAGGTATTCAACGTTTTTACGCGAAATCAGATCCTGTGCCTTTGCTTTTATTACATCACCCGTTTTTAATTCTACGGTCAGCGTCAGGTGATGCTGGCAGGCCAGCTCCAGGTTGTCGTAGTCATCGCAATTGATCGGTTGGTACGCATCATTCATTGACATAATCGCTCACCAGTAAGTTAGCGGCAGCGTAAGCTGCAGGTTCCCTGACAGAATCAGAAAGCGTTTCGTCTGAGGCAATGTTGTTCAACGTTTTCAATACACAACCCAGCGCATCAGGCACATAGCCCAGGTCGCCACTGGCAATTTCTGAGTAACGTCTGCGAATCAAATCACAATATTTTTCCACATACCCTCCAGTCAGCTTTTGGCTACAGACTTATACATGGGATGCCAGTTAAGCCTACGAAGATAAATGCTGTTTCGCAAGGTGACTATAGCATACTCATCTAATTGATATTACCGCGGGCTTATGTAAAGTCACGCATAAATTCATTCGTTTACCTGCGCAAATTAATGCTTTTCGTTACAATGCGCGTCAAGTGTATTTGTGGGGGATGTATGGCATTAAAAGCAACGGTTTATAAGGCTACAGTGAATGTGGCAGACCTGGACAGACACGTCTATCTGGAACAAAACCTTACTCTGGCTCAGCACCCATCGGAAACCCAGGAAAGGATGATGCTTCGTCTGCTGGCCTGGATAATGTATGCCAGCGAATCTTTGCAATTTACCCGTGGTTTATGTGCAGATGATGAGCCTGAACTCTGGTTACGCAATGACTTCGGTGGAATTGAACTTTGGGTAGATTTAGGACTCCCAGAAGAGAAGCGCCTCAAAAAAGCCAATAGTCTTTCAGATAAAGTGGTTTTGTTTGCTTATAATTCCCGGGCAGCACAAGTGTGGTATGAGCAGATGCAAGGCGTAATCAGTGGTTATGCTGATTTAACAGTATGGTATCTGGACGATCAACAACTGGCGCAACTTACTGCGTTGATATCCCGTACGATGTCACTCCAGGCAACGCTTCAGGAAGGTGTTATCTGGTTGTCTGATGGCAACAATAATCTGGAAATACAGCCTCATCAATGGTGAATCACGGATGATTAGACTATCAAATAGTGTTGTTTTACAAGATGAAGAGCTGGATATAACAGCGATTCGTGCTCAGGGAGCGGGCGGGCAGCATGTTAATAAAACATCCACGGCAATTCATTTGCGCTTCAATATTCAGCAATCGTCACTACCTGAGCACTACAAGGCGCGTTTACTGGCTGCCACGCATCACTTAATTACGGAAGATGGCGTAATCATTATTAAATCGCAATCATATCGTAGCCAGCAGATGAACAAAGATGCTGCAATCTCGCGTCTTGTCACATTGATTCGTGAGTTGACCCGGGAAGAAAAGAACCGAAAAAGTACGAAACCAACACGGAAAAGTGTTGAACGCCGGCTGGATAACAAGAATAAACACAGTATTGTGAAAACCTTGCGCAGCAAGGTGCGCCGCTTTTTTGAGTGAGAAACTGGCGGTTTTTTCTAAAATATTGAGAATTTTCAGGCAGTCACCATATCGTTGTTCAGGTATAACGATAATAAAAAACAAAAAATCCTGCTTTTGAGGCAAGTTTAATGCCAGGCGCAAGCCGAAAAGTTACTGGATAAGGAATGAGAAAGTGAGAAAAATTATTATAGCGGTATCTGTTGTGCTGGGCAGTATGCTGGCGCTGTCAGGCTGTAATAACCGTGCTGAGGGCGTTGCTGTCGTACCGGCAGAGTTCAAACCCATGCAACAGAGCTACAAGGGTGTTTTGCCATGTGCGGATTGCGGTGGGATTGAAACCAGCCTGTTTCTGGAAAAGGATGGTTCATGGATTATGCAGCAAGAATATCAGGGGCGCGGCGACGGGGCTGTGACGGCTTCCTGGGGAACCTGGGCAAGAACGGCGAATAAACTGATATTAACAGCTACTGATGGTGAAAAATGGTACTTCCATCCTCAGGGCGATTCACTGGTGATGCTGGATAAACAAGGCGATTCCATTCATTCCTCGTTGAACTATACATTAAAACCGGCTCAGCAGGCGCTTCCCGTGCAACCGATGCCAATGCGGGGTTTGTATAAATATATGGCTGATACCGCTACGTTTACCGATTGTGCGACGGGTAAGCGGTTTTCTGTCGTCAGCAATATCGCGCTGGAAAGAGGTTACAGGGCAAATCGCAAGCCTGATATGGAGCCAGTTTTAGTGGTGTTGGATGCACATTTTACACGGGAGCCTAACCCCGATACCGGTGTAATGCATATTGCGCTGGTGGCAGATTCTGAGGGGATTTTTAAACCCAATACGGGCTGTAGTACAACAGCTCAACAGTGACAGTTAGATGTAATACGTAATATACGTAATAAAAGAAAAGCCCTGCGATTTCTCAACAGGGCTTTTTAGTCAGTAATCAGGTTTTAGCCTTTGATCTGGCTGACGAGGTAATCGAGAACTTCGCCAACTTTAATCATTTTCTTCTCACCTTCACGGCGATATTTGTATTCGATATCGTCGCTGTCCAGGTTACGGTCGCCGATAACAACCGTATGCGGAATCCCAATCAATTCCATATCGGCAAACATAACGCCCGGGCGTTCTTTACGGTCATCCAGAAGCACTTCAATACCCTGAGCGCGCAATTCGTTATACAGGCGTTCAGCAACTTCCTGAACCCGGAAAGATTTGTGCATGTTCATTGGCAGAATTGCAACCTGGAAAGGTGCAATGGCTTCAGGCCAGACAATACCGCGCTCATCGTTATTCTGTTCAATTGCAGCTGCCACTACACGTGTTACACCAATACCGTAGCAACCCATTGTCAGCGTCTGGTTACGGCCATCTTCACCCTGGACAGAGGCTTTCAGCGCAGCTGAATATTTGGTACCTAACTGGAAGATATGCCCCACTTCAATACCACGTTTGATAAGCAAAGTACCCTGGCCATCCGGGCTTGGATCACCTTCAACGACATTACGGATATCGGCAACAGCAGGCAGCGCGACATCACGCTCCCAGTTGATACCGAAGAAGTGTTTACCATCAATGTTCGCACCAGCGGCAAAATCACTCATTGCTGCCACGCTACGGTCAACAACTACCGGTATTGGCATGTTCACCGGGCCAAGGGAACCCGGGCCTGCTTTAACAATTGCACGAATTTCTTCTTCTGTTGCAAAAGTCAGTGGGCTGGCAACCAGCGGTAACTTCTCGGCTTTAACTTCATTCAGCTCATGGTCACCACGCACCAGCAGAGCAACCAGTGGGTGTTCGCTGTCTTCAGTGGCTTTTACCAGCAGTGTTTTGACGGTTTTTTCTACAGGTAAATTAAACTGCTCTACCAGCTCTGCAATAGTTTTCGCATTCGGAGTATCAACGGTGCTCATAGCCTGAGAAGGCGCAGCACGTTCTGTGGCCGGAGCTACGGCTTCTGCCAGCTCAATGTTAGCGGCAAAATCAGACTCGGTAGAGAAAACAATATCGTCTTCACCGCTTTGTGCCAGGACCTGAAACTCATGAGAAGCACTGCCGCCAATTGAGCCGGTGTCAGCCTGAACAGCACGGAAATCCAGCCCCATACGGGAGAAAATCTTGCTGTACGCCTGGTACATGGTGTCGTAAGTTTCTTGCAATGATTCCTGAGTGGTGTGGAACGAATAAGCATCTTTCATGATAAATTCGCGTGAACGCATGACACCAAAACGGGGGCGCACTTCATCACGGAATTTGGTTTGGATCTGGAAGAAGTTGAGCGGTAATTGTTTGTAGGAGCTCAACTCGTTACGAACCAGGTCGGTAATCACTTCTTCATGCGTTGGGCCTAATACAAACGGGCGCTCACCACGGTCAACAAAACGCAGTAATTCCGGGCCATATTGTTCCCAACGGCCACTTTCCAGCCAGAGGTCAGCGGGCTGGACAACGGGCATAGACACCTCGATAGCACCGGCATTATTCATCTCTTCGCGCACGATGTTTTCGACTTTCTTCAGAACGCGTAAACCGGTGGGCAACCAGGTGTACAAACCGGAGGCCAGCTTACGAATCATACCAGCACGGAGCATCAACTGATGGCTGATGACTTCGGCGTCGGCGGGTGTCTCCTTAAGAGTGGAGAGCAAGTATTGGCTAGTACGCATGTTGTTACGGTTCCAGTTGAACAAAGGTTTCAGGCACAATGCCTGATATAAAAAGTGGTTTAGTTTACCAGTGTGGGCCAGATGTCAAAAGGGTGAACAGTGAAATTAGCGCGGCTCCAGCGCGAAGACTTCAGCGCCAGCCCCGGTTATTCGCCAGCGAACGTTGAAGCCTGCCAGCAATACTGCATAGGTTTTGCCTGGCGCCTCCGATTTTCGGTAAGCAGGGCGGGGATCCTGGGACAGAACCTCAACAATAAAACGTTCTAAGTCAGGGGAGTGTGATGCCAGGTGGTGCAACTGCTCCCTGACCTGGGTGGTAAAGGTTATGGCAAGAGCAGCCGCTGGCTCCGTCTGCGCATAACCAGCACGGGCATCCGGTATGGATTCAGCAAAAGGCAGATAGGGTTTGATATCAATAACGGGGGTTCCATCAACCAGATCCAGCCCGCCGAGGTGCAAAATCACTTTCTGACCCTGGCATTCCACACGTTTAAGAGCCACCAGAGACTGCCCTACCGGATTTGGCCTGAAAGTTGAGCGTGTGGCGAAAACGCCCATACGCGTATTCCCCCCCAGCCGGGGAGGACGCACTGTGGGACGCCAGCCGTTTTCCATTGTTTGGTGAAAAACGAATATCACCCATAAATGGCTAAAGTTTTCCAGGCCGCGAACAGCCTCTGCCTGATTATAAGGGGGGAGAAGGTGTAATTCCCCTCCCATGGCATTTACCAAACCGGGTTGCCGCGGAACAGCAAATTTTTCCTTATATGGGGAGTGAATAACCCCTATCTGGTTAAGCTCGAAAACGCTCATCTGGCGTTATTTCTCAGAAACCTGTAACGCTGAACCCTGGCATACGGCCTGGCGGTAACACCCGGGAGTACCGCTGGTAACTTCGCAGCTATGCAGCAAAACCGCGTTGGCTTTCATTTTCGAAGCATTAATTTGCATACGCTTGCGTGCTGTTGGGATATTGGGCGGAGAATCCTGGCTACTTGACTGGCAGGATTCCCCAGAGACTTCGCCTAAATCGCGGAAGGGTTTACCCACCAGTGCCGTTGCGTCTGTGTAAATCTGAACAGGTGCCGCGTGGCTCACTTTGGGTTGAGTATGTTCTGTTTTCGGCGGCGTTACGGTGCTTTCAACAGGTTCTACAGGGGATCTATTTAACAATGAGCAGCCGCTGAGAAGACTCGCAAGCGCAATTAAACAGACCGGTAAAGCACGCATAATAATTCCTCGGTAAAAGTGAAAACGGAATAGTTAAAACGGCTGTTATTGAAGCAAGCTATGGCACAAATAACAAGACGGGCTTGCGCCCGTCCTGTAATTATTTGTTTGTTGCCTGAGAAAGTCTTACCAACCTTTCACCGCGCCGCCGTTAAAAATCTTGTTCGCAGCTTCAGCAACTTCATCTGATTCATATGCTTTAACGAATTTTTTCACGTTCTCAGCATCTTTATTATCTTCACGAGCCACAATCAGGTTCACGTACGGAGAATCTTTATCTTCAACAAAGATACCGTCTTTTTCCGGTGTTAAACCAATCTGGCTGGCATAAGTGGTATTGATAACAGCAAGAGCGATTTGCGCATCATCCAAAGAACGTGGCAATTGCGGCGCTTCCAGTTCGACAATCTTCAGGTTTTTCGGGTTTTCGGTGATATCCAGTACGGTCGGCAACAGGCCAACACCATCTTTGAGTTTAATCAGACCCACTTTTTGCAGTAACAGCAAGGAGCGGCCCAGGTTAGTCGGGTCGTTCGGTACGGCGACTTGAGCGCCATCCTGCAGTTCACTGAGGGATTTGATTTTTTTAGAGTAACCGGCAATCGGGTAAACAAAGGTGTTACCGACTGGAACCAGTTTATAACCACGGTCTTTAATCTGCTGATCAAGATACGGTTTATGCTGGAACGCATTGACGTCGATGTCGCCTTTGCTCAATGCTTCATTAGGCAGCACGTAATCGTTGAAGGTAACCAGCTCAACATCCAGACCATATTTTTCTTTAGCGACTTTCTGTGCAACTTCGGCAACTTGTTGTTCAGCCCCGACGATAACACCGACTTTAATGTGATTAGGATCTTTTTCTTCCTGACCACAACCCACCAGAGCTAAAGAACCGATTAATGCGCCAATTGCTGCAAAGGTTCTGAATTTAAAAGACATATCCTTTCCTTACTTATATACAGTCGTGTTGATTATGTAATTACTTGTGAGTCACAGCCCGGACGATACGATCGCCACAGAATTGAATCAGGTATACCAGCAGTACCAGCAGTACCAGTACGGTATTCATAACAGTAGCATCATAACCGATATAGCCGTACTGATAACCAATCTGCCCAAGACCGCCAGCACCTACAGCGCCGCCCATTGCGGAATAACCGACCAGGGTTATCAGAGTGATAGTAGCGGCATTAACCAGTCCTGCCAGTGCTTCAGGGAGTAAAACTTTACGAATAATTTGCAGCGGCGTTGCACCCATTGCTCGTGAAGCTTCAATTAACCCTGACGGAATTTCCAACAAGGCGTTTTCAACCATACGGGCAATAAATGGTGCGGCGCCAACAGTCAGTGGAACAATAGCAGCCTGAAGGCCAATTGATGTGCCAACAATCAGGCGCGTAAATGGAATCATCCACACCAGTAAAATAATAAAAGGAATGGAGCGGAAAATATTCACCAGTGCAGAGATCGAGCGATAGAGTTTCCCGTTCTCAAGGATTTGTCCTGGGCGTGTAATATAAAGCAGTACGCCGACAGGGAGCCCGAGCACAAAGCCAAAAAAGCCTGAGACGAATGTCATCGCAAGGGTTTCCCAGACACCGCGAACCATCAACCACATCATTGCTTCAGACATAACCCAGTACCTCAATTTTCACATGATGTTGTTGTAAATAAGCGATGGCTGCAGCGGTATCGGCACTTTCTCCATGCATTTCGGTCAGCATAATGCCGAACTTAACTCCACCGGCATAATCCATTTGCGCACTAATAATGTTGTTGTTCACATTAAAACGACGAGCTGTTTCAGATAAAAGCGGTGCATCTACAGACTGGCCAGTAAACTCAAGCCTCAGCAGTGGGACAGTATCGCCATTGCTGGTGGGCGACAGGCGCTGCACGTAGTCATCCGGAATATCCAGGTGCAACGTAGACTGGATAAATTGTTGTGCCAGCGGTGTTTTAGGGTGAGAGAACACTTCACTGACGGTGTCTTGCTCAATCAGCTCACCATTACTAATAACCGCTACGCAATCACAAATACGCTTCACCACGTCCATTTCGTGGGTGATGAGTAAAATGGTCAGGCCCAGGCGGCGGTTGATATCTTTCAGCAGTTCCAGAATAGCGCGTGTTGTTGCCGGGTCTAGCGCACTGGTTGCTTCATCGCACAGCAGAACTTTAGGGTTACTGGCCAGAGCCCTGGCAATAGCAACACGCTGTTTTTGCCCACCAGATAAATTGGCAGGGTAGACATCTTTCTTCTCGCTGAGCCCTACAAGCTCCAGCAATTCTGTCACACGAGTGTTAATCGCATCGCGAGACAGGCCATCAAGTTCAAGTGGCAGCGCGATATTCCCGAAAACAGTACGGGAGGAAAGCAGGTTAAAGTGCTGGAAGATCATGCCAATCTGGCGGCGGGCTTTGGTCAGTTGTGTGGCAGACAGCGCAGTCAAATCCTGGCCATCAACCAGAACGCTACCTTGTGTTGGGCGCTCAAGCAGGTTCACGCACCGTATTAAGGTACTCTTACCCGCACCGGATGCGCCGATGACGCCGTAAATTTGCCCGGCAGGAACGTGCAGAGACACATCTTTCAGTGCCTGTATCGTGCGGTTCCCCTGCTGGAACTCTTTGGTGATGTTAGACAGTTTAATCATTAGTGTAATTGTTATCTTATAAAAGTAAGCCGTGGCATTTTATTCTGCCCGATACACCCTCGGGCATCGATGGATATGGATGTTAAGGCATCCAGACGTCTAAATCAATCTAAGTCATCAGGCAAATGTTGTCGCGAAGGAAACGTGCGATAATAGCGCCACTTTATTTCGTCAGGAGTCTTCAGGTGGCCCAAACTGTACCCGCAATCTTTCTGGATCGTGATGGCACGATTAATGTCGATCACGGCTATGTCCATGAAATCGATAAATTTGAATTCATTGATGGTGTGATTGAGGCACTACGTGAGTTAAAAGCAATGGGGTTCGCCCTTGTTTTGGTAACTAACCAGTCTGGTATTGCCCGGGGCATATTCAGCGAAGCACAGTTTGAACAACTTACTGAATGGATGGACTGGTCGCTGGCAGACAGAGGTGTTGACCTGGATGGCATCTATTATTGCCCGCACCACCCGGAAGGCACTGTAGATGAATACCGCCAGCAATGTGATTGCCGCAAACCACAACCCGGTATGCTGATTTCTGCTCGTGATTATCTGCATATAGATATGGCTGCATCTTATATGGTAGGTGATAAAGCTGAAGATATGCAGGCTGCACAGGCGGCTGGTGTTGGAACAAAAGTGCTGGTGCGTACTGGTAAGCCTGTTACGCCTGAGGCGCAGGCTATGGCTGATATGGTGGCAGACAGCCTTGCAGACTTACCAAAACTGATTAAAAAACGCTGAAATGACTAAAAGGTGAGCGGTTGGAATTTTTTTTGTGTTTTCCGCTTGCCATCCCAAAACATGGCCCTATAATGCGCCTCCATCGACACGGCGGCACGCTTCACTGAGTGCAGTAAGCCGGGAAGATAAAGAGAAAAAATCCTGAAAAATTGGGTTGACTCTGAAAGAGGAAAGCGTAATATACGCCACCTCGCGACAGCAGGCAGAATGCCGGGTCGCACTGCTCTTTAACAATTTATCAGACAATCTGTGTGGGCACTCATAAGCACTGATATCTTAACGTCGAAAGACGCTAAAAATTATCAAGTCTTAAAGAGTGACTAACAGTTAATTCATTACGAATAAACAGTTTAATTCTTTGAGCATCAAACTTTAAATTGAAGAGTTTGATCATGGCTCAGATTGAACGCTGGCGGCAGGCCTAACACATGCAAGTCGAGCGGTAACAGGAAGAAGCTTGCTTCTTTGCTGACGAGCGGCGGACGGGTGAGTAATGTCTGGGAAACTGCCTGATGGAGGGGGATAACTACTGGAAACGGTAGCTAATACCGCATAACGTCGCAAGACCAAAGAGGGGGACCTTCGGGCCTCTTGCCATCGGATGTGCCCAGATGGGATTAGCTAGTTGGTGAGGTAACGGCTCACCAAGGCGACGATCCCTAGCTGGTCTGAGAGGATGACCAGCCACACTGGAACTGAGACACGGTCCAGACTCCTACGGGAGGCAGCAGTGGGGAATATTGCACAATGGGCGCAAGCCTGATGCAGCCATGCCGCGTGTATGAAGAAGGCCTTCGGGTTGTAAAGTACTTTCAGTCAGGAGGAAGGTGGTGAACTTAATACGTTCATCAATTGACGTTACTGACAGAAGAAGCACCGGCTAACTCCGTGCCAGCAGCCGCGGTAATACGGAGGGTGCAAGCGTTAATCGGAATTACTGGGCGTAAAGCGCACGCAGGCGGTCTGTCAAGTCGGATGTGAAATCCCCGGGCTCAACCTGGGAACTGCATTCGAAACTGGCAGGCTAGAGTCTCGTAGAGGGAGGTAGAATTCCAGGTGTAGCGGTGAAATGCGTAGAGATCTGGAGGAATACCGGTGGCGAAGGCGGCCTCCTGGACGAAGACTGACGCTCAGGTGCGAAAGCGTGGGGAGCAAACAGGATTAGATACCCTGGTAGTCCACGCCGTAAACGATGTCGACTTGGAGGCTGTGCCCTTGAGGCGTGGCTTCCGGAGCTAACGCGTTAAGTCGACCGCCTGGGGAGTACGGCCGCAAGGTTAAAACTCAAATGAATTGACGGGGGCCCGCACAAGCGGTGGAGCATGTGGTTTAATTCGATGCAACGCGAAGAACCTTACCTGGTCTTGACATCCAGAGAATCCTGCAGAGATGCGGGAGTGCCTTCGGGAACTCTGAGACAGGTGCTGCATGGCTGTCGTCAGCTCGTGTTGTGAAATGTTGGGTTAAGTCCCGCAACGAGCGCAACCCTTATCCTTTGTTGCCAGCGGTTAGGCCGGGAACTCAAAGGAGACTGCCAGTGATAAACTGGAGGAAGGTGGGGATGACGTCAAGTCATCATGGCCCTTACGACCAGGGCTACACACGTGCTACAATGGCGCATACAAAGAGAAGCGAACTTGCGAGAGTAAGCGGACCTCATAAAGTGCGTCGTAGTCCGGATTGGAGTCTGCAACTCGACTCCATGAAGTCGGAATCGCTAGTAATCGCGGATCAGAATGCCGCGGTGAATACGTTCCCGGGCCTTGTACACACCGCCCGTCACACCATGGGAGTGGGTTGCAAAAGAAGTAGGTAGCTTAACCTTCGGGAGGGCGCTTACCACTTTGTGATTCATGACTGGGGTGAAGTCGTAACAAGGTAACCGTAGGGGAACCTGCGGTTGGATCACCTCCTTACCTTAAAGATACGGTCTTTTGCAGTGCTCACACAGATTGTCTGATGAAAAGAAAAACGGGCAGTAAAACTTCTGCAGGCTTGTAGCTCAGGTGGTTAGAGCGCACCCCTGATAAGGGTGAGGTCGGTGGTTCAAGTCCACTCAGGCCTACCAAATTCCCTTTCATACTGCGTTGCAAAAACGCTCGCATAGTTTACTATGCGTCGCCTTTTCGCGTCTTGTCTGAAAGCGAATTATCGGTATCAGAAAGTTGCCAAACGATGGGGCTATAGCTCAGCTGGGAGAGCGCCTGCTTTGCACGCAGGAGGTCTGCGGTTCGATCCCGCATAGCTCCACCATCCCTGTCCGTTAACAATAGTTCAGAGTGTACTGAATCAGTATGCTGTGAAGTATTATGCTCTTTAAAAATCCGGAACAAGCTGAAAATTG